>PLNU01000084.1 GCA_003142835.1 Syntrophaceae bacterium | reverse complement strand
ACTATCTTACCAGTTTGTACCTACCCCCTTAATCCCCCGCCAGCGGGGGAGACACAAAGCACAGCCTTTCGGGTAAGTTTTTGTCTTGACATAAATGTTTGTAATCTTTAGTATGCCTCTAAATCGACCAGCACAGTTTCTGCCAATGATATTTCTAGCATTGATATAAGCTAATACTCAGGCAATTAAACATTTAAATATTGTAACAGGAAACGGTCGATTTTTAGCTTTGAAACCGTAAGTTTGTGCAACCCCGTAGAAGACGTTGCATGCAACGTCTCTACACAGACCTGATCGTTAGCGCATAACGATAGACTTGAGTTTTGAGCTGCGCAAGATATAAAGTGGTTTATATATTTTGTTGCCGGAGTAATAATAAGTTTTCAGGGAGGAATTATGAAAAAAGTTCTGCAGATAGTTGGTTTATTGATTGTGTTTGTTATTGTAGCAGGCGGCATTTACGTCTGGCAATCCTACCAGCGCTTCATGAAGGTTGAGACAATCCAATATGATCCTCAATTAACAATTTATCTGGGCGGCGGCAACTCTGTTGTGCTTACCTCCGAAGATGGTTCTGCCGCGCTTGTTGTTGATACCAAAATGAGAGGCGCCGCGGAAATTCTCAAAGAAAAAATCAAAGTCAAAGAAATTACCATCGTCAATACTCATGACCATTTCGATCATGTCGGCGGCAACTCTCTTTACCCGCAGGCAAAGATCATTGCCGGCCAGTACACAAAAAAGCAGTGGGATGATGACGTAAGCAAAGCCAGCAGGTATCCGGATATCACTTTAAAACCCGGAGAAGAAAAAGTACTGAAGATCGGTAGCGAAATCGTGCATATCTATAACATGGGCAGGGCGCATACTTGGAATGATGTGGTTGTCTATTTTGAGAACCGTAAGCTTCTGGCAACCGGCGATCTGGTTTTTAATAATATGCATCCGGCAGTGATTGCCAAAAGCGGAACTAAAGTTGCCTTGTGGATTGGCGCGCTGGAAGCATTATCTAAGAAATACCAGATAAAGACATTAGTTCCCGGACATGGGGCTGTTGCCGATCAAAATGCGCTTGGTGTGATGAAGGGCTATTTTGTTTCGGTAGGCGATTCGATTGGTAATAAAGAAAAACAGGCCATCCTGAAAGAAAAATATAAAAACTACATTACTTTTCCGGGCATGTTCAGCTTCAACAATACTCTGAAGTTTATCGAGCAGGAAAGAAAAGGAACAAAGTGAAAGAATAATGGCTTGAGTTTGTTCCTGTCTGATGTGCCATAGGACGAAGTTATCATGACAGCAGGTGTAAAGTTGGATTGTAAATCATACTTCCCGTAGTCAATGATTGATTGATCTGGATAAATATGCAACATTACAGAGGGCAATTACTGAAATGCTTTTACATCGCCACCATAAAAGCGGTGATGCCAAGAAAATAGCCCCGACCTTAGTGCTTCCATTTCTAGTTTTGTGATCCGAGAAGGAGTATATATTTTGAAGACATTGAATCCTGATCATATTAAAGCGGTTCTCGATCTTATTAACCAAGGTCCCTACTTCAGGTTATTGTCGATGAAGGTTAGTGAAATGGGAAAAGGTTTTGCAAAAGTTGAGATGGACATCGAAAACAAACACCTAAACCCATTTGGAGGAGTTCACGGTGGTGTTTACTCATCGCTTATCGACACAGCAGCTTATTGGGCTGTTTATTGTGATGTTGAAGAAAATGCCGGATTAATTTCACTTGATGTTAAAGTCGATAATTTAGCTCCGGTAAAAGAAGGACATCTTGTGGTTGAGGGAAAACGTATAAAAGCCGGAAAGAGTATTTGCATAGCCGATGCGGCTATTATTGACAGTGAAGGCAAGTACCTGGCTCACGGAACATCCAAACAGATGGTGATCCCAGGGCTGCAAACCATAGCTCAAGCAGTATCAGCTATGGGATATAAACCCCTGCCTCCCAAATTTATCAGTAAAAATAAGCTGGATCGGAAACGCTAATGTATTGAAATGGTGATAAATCCGACTATGGATTTACAAATTCACCGCTATGTCTCTTTTTTTATAAAAGAAAAGTTAGAAATAAGTTCCTGCTTATCCACAAATCGTCAACCTCGACGAAAACGCAGGACTTCAATCAGTAATAAACACAATTCACGCCCGACGACAAACATCGACACACCCTGCCTCACATTTTTTTGTCTATACTTCATTGACATACAAGACCCTTCTTCATATACTCCCTTCCATCAGAAGCAATGACTTATCAAAAATATCAAAAAATGGACATTAGGGCGATGAAATCAAACGACAGTAAAATAAAAAAGAATATTGAACACCATAGCAGGCGCCATGAAATGCTCTATCCGTTTAAAAGACAAATCTATAGTTATGATTGTGGCGCATCGTGCATGGAAACAGTGCTGACATATTTCGGCTATGATGCGCGGGAAGACCATATAATGAAAATCGCCGGAACTGATAAAAACGGAACATCAATCGAAGGGTTAATTAAAGTTGCCAAAAAATTCGGCCTTAAATACAAAGCCCGCGAAAATATGACCATTGATGATCTGAAAAAATGCATAAAAAGCCGGCGTCCCTGCGTAACGCCGATACAGGCATGGGGCAACAATACAAAGGAGAACTGGGAAGATGATTGGCGATATGGCCATTACGTTGTCCCTATAGCGTACGATGATAAAAATCTTTATTTTGAAGACCCGGCATCACATTACCGGACTTTCCTTTCGTACGAGGAAATGGAAAGAAGATGGCATGATAAAGAAGCCGGAGGCAGAAAGTTGATCCATTTCGGCATCATGTTTTACGGCAGGCCGGAAAGATTAGATGATGATGAAATGATTCACATGGATTGAAAGCATACCGAAACATCATGCCTGCACTAAGCGAATGAATGTATCTATAATCTCCGCAATTGTTTTGATTCTTTTTTCCAGGTTGCCGCTGGTGGGAGTTTCGGTGACGATGCTGTGGGGGACTCCGTTTTCAAACATGAAATCTTCAAACGAACTATCGTGAAAATTAAAGATGATGCCGTCCTTTGCCGTTCCGCCATACTGCATTGCCGTTCCGTCTGCGGCATATCCAAATTCTTTTGCCCCCACCCGGAGCAGTTCCTTGGGAATAGATGAAGGCTGATCGCCTTTCTCAAAAGCGTAAACATAAAACATCTTTTTCTCCGGAGCCTCGTGCAGAGAAATAAACCCATCCCTGCCCAAAGATAAAAGAAGTTCGGCATGACTGATTAAAATTTTTCCCTCTTCGGAAGGAATTAAATTCATTTCCGGGTGGCAAAAACCCTGATTGGATATTTTGTTATCTTTGCCGTAGCGCCGGTTTTCTTTAAAGGCAATGGGGCTGACGAGTGGCAGGAAAGAAACATTTTCCAATTTCGAACCGTACTGCAAATAATTGATAAGCCCCCAGACACCGGCATATTCATTGCCGTGAAAGCCCGCCGCCGCCAGTATTTTTTTTGCATCACTTGTTGTTTTGGGTGTCAACAGCATGATAGGACAGGAATCAATCATACCCAATTCCTGATAAGCCAGCCCGCGCTCAGCAGAAAGTTTTTTCGTAAGCGAAATAACCAGTTCCAGATCATTGGGATTGTCAGGGACAAAGATATTTTCATTCATAGGCTTCCTTATACCAAAATTTATTCATTCGGCTACCTTTTTTTGCCGCGTCGTCGCCTTCTCTTTGCCGCCTCGTTATCCTTTGAAAGCAAAATGGTATGATGCAATGATCCGGTTTCTGGAATTAAACAACTGTCAGCAGCATATAAGCAATAGAGAAGCGGCCGCTCTCCGGAATGTAGCAAAGAAGCTTATCGCCTTCCTGTAATTTATCGGAGTGGAAAAGTTCTTCCATCATCACATAAATAGAGGCAGACCCGGTATTGCCCTTATAAGTCAGATTAGTAAACCACTTTTCGTAGGGAATATGAAAACCGATGCCCACCATCGCGTCATGAATTTTATCCCGGAAAAATTCGGATGAGTAGTGAGGTAAAAACCAATCGATTTCATCCGCTTTGATCTTCCTTCTTGCAATCGCGCGCGCCAATGCCCGGTCAATGCTGACTTTTATAATTTCTTCATTCAGGATGCCGGTATCCTGCTTCAGAGCGAAATAGTTATTGGCCAGGGCTTCCGCAAGCGAATCGAGTTGCCGCCAGCCGATCACAGTGCCATCATCTTTTTTATGAGCACCGGCAAACATGCAGACTTCCAGTTCTCCGGCATAGGAAACATGCTCAATCCAATCAACGCGCAAAGATTTTTTTCCATTATTTTTCTTGCCGGACATGAAAACTGCACCGGCGGCATCGGAAAGCATCCAGCGCAGAAAATCCGACTCAAAATTCAGGATAGGATGGTTTTTGAAATCCGGGTCACCTTTCAGATGTTCAAAGAAATTTGATCGGATCAGTGATGATGCCAGTTCCGAGCCTGTGGCTACAGCGTTATCGCTAAGTTGCAGAGCGACATTGGCGTAAGCAGCCTTAAAGGATGTGATACCGGAAAGGCAAATGCCTGTTGTAGTGATGACTTCGCAGGGCGACATGCCTAATTCCCCTTGAACCATCAGGCCGTGGCCGGGCAGGATAAGATCTGCCATGGAGGTGCCGCAGCACAGGCATTGAATATCATTAACTGAGAAATTCTCATAAGGTTTCAAGCGCCGGACGGCTTCAGCGGTCAACTGGGCATTGGTGTAGTTGAGCTTTCCGGTTTTGCGGTCTATTGCGTAGTAACGTTTTTCGATACCATTGCTTTTGAGCACTCTGTTCTTTATCCGGGAGGGAATGTTGTGAATCTTTCCCAACACCTGTTCTATTTCGTCGTTGCTTACCGGTTCGTTAGGCAGAAACGCGGCGATGTCGTTGATATAAACTTCCATGAATCTCCTTCTTTCAATTTGGTTTGTGCGGCTTTTCGTGAAGCCTTTTTACTAAATCGGCAAAAGTTTTATAAAATAAAGACGCAGGCATTTTTGTTTTCGTGACTGCGTTGGTAAAGGTGTAATAATCCAGATCATGAATGATTATATCTTTTTCCATGTTTTTGTAAAGCGGTGTTCCCGGAATCGGTGTCAAGACGGATATAACCGGGATTTCAATTTTATTGGCGGTTATAAAGTTTTCCAGTTTTTCAAAATCGTTTTCGTCATATTCGGGAGAGGCGATAAAATCGCCGACGATGACAATGCCCAGATCGTGCAGGATCTCAATCGCTTTCGGAATGACATGGCCTTGATACTTTTTATCATAGGCGGCAAGACGCGCGTCCTGAAAATCTTCAAAGCCCACCACAACCGCGTAAAGGCCTGCTTCTTTCCAATTCTTCAGAAGCTCCGGATGCCGGACTATTGTATCTGCGCGAACATCGGCAAAAAACCTCTTTTTGATGTTTGCCTGTCTTATTTTATCGCAGAGTTCCATTGCCAGAGCAGGATTACCGAAAGTATTGGCATCGACCATCCGAATAAAGGGAATATCGCTAAGCGTCTGGATATCTCTTATCACCGCATCAGTTGCGTGAGTCAGGTATTTTCCTCCGGTTATCCCCGGTATAGTGCAAAAAGAGCATTTGTGGGTGCAGCCGTAAGCGGTGATGACAAATCCCATCGTTAATCCCAGTTGTTCCAGAAAATATTGGTTTCTGTATTTGGCTACCAGATCATAACGGGGCGGCACAGTGTCCATCAAATCAGTTTTATTGTAATTTCTGGGTGTATAGGATAATGGTTTTCCCGGAGAGGTTCGGGCAACTCCGGCGATTCCTTCGCCATTATCGCCTGCGGCCAGACGGTCGATCAAATCCGCAAAGCTTTTTTTCCCTAAGCCCATGACGATGTAATCAACTTCAGCACGGTTAAAATAAGCGGGTGAATAAGTGGCGTGATTGCCGCCAATAACAACGGTAGCAGTGCTTCTTTCTTTGATTTTGCAGGCTATGCGGATGGCGGTATTGGTCTCGCAAGTTAAGGAGGTCAACCCGGCGACGTCCGGCTGAAATTGATCAAAGGCGATCCAAAACGCATCTTCGCTTTCACATTTGAGGTCGAAGATCAGGACTTCATGCTCAGTTAAAGGTCCTGCCAGAACTTCCAGATTGAAAGGTTCTCCCTTAAATATCTGCTTGAGGGAGGTAATGCCGTATTCCTCTTCCGGGATGCTTCTTCCGCAGTTAGGAGGATTAACCAGCATAATTTTCATTTTTCGTTTTTTTAAGGCCATAATTAATTGCTTCTATCGCCTCAATATCGGTTAATTCCAATTCTAAATCAAAGCGCTATCTTTGTTAGCAACGCAGCCCGGCGCATGAGACTGTGTCGTAATAGCAAAGAATATCATTCCATATCCTCCGCCGGCGGAGGTGTCACGCAGTGACGGAGGTGGATAAAGGACTTCCGGCCTGTAATTTGGATGAACATTACGGCTACATTAACACGTCCACTCCCTTAATCCCCCGCCAGCGGGGGACACGCAAACCACACAATGTATCAGATTTCCCCCGGCATGCCTGGGGCGTCGTCGGCTTCGAAAACGTATCTGTAGGGAACGGTTTGAAATCGTTCCCTACTCCTCCTTGCCGCCTCGATATCATCTTTGATTTAGAAATGGCATAAGAGGATCGACGAAAAAAGCCCTCTTTTTTAGGGAGGGCGTTTAATTTCATGGTGGGCCAGGACAGAATTGAACTGTCGACACTCGGATTTTCAGTCCGATGCTCTACCGACTGAGCTACCGGCCCGCCTGATTATCGAAGATACTTAAAAAAGCAGCAATCGTCTATAAAATATGGGTTCCTTTGTCAAGGTATTTTTTGGTTATTCGCGCCTGCCGGCCCTTGAGTTTATTTATTATCATTACTTTCCGGTTGTGTGNNCAGGATCGGGGATCGAAAGGCCTGCTGATTCATTTTGCTGCTCCCTGATGATAACAACCGTACCGGCAATCTTGTCGTGCCAGGCCTGCTTTTTCTTGTCAAAAGCAGCCCAGATAAAGCCAATGGGAATGGTAAGTAATAAACTCGAAACCAAGTAGCCGACTGCTCTCAAAAAAGCAGTGCCGAAGGAAACTTCTGTGCCATCGGCGGAACAAACCTGTAAACCCAGCAACATCTTTCCCGGTGTACGGCCTGTTGTGCCATGGAAATAGGTGAAATAAGCTATATTTATGGCAATATAAAAAACCAATATCAGGAGGAGGAGAGAAGAAAAACCTGTGAGATTAGTCAAATCAGCTATCCAGGTGTTATTATCTGCCGACATGGCGCCAAAGAAAAATGCCAGCGCAGTGATTACGCACAAAACAACAAAAATAATAGTGACGATCGTGCTGTCGATCATAAAAGCCACCAGACGACGCCAGAAACCGGCGAATTTGTAAACGATCATTTTTTTACCTCCTGTGATCTATTGCCGAAGATACCTTTTTCATATTGGATTATGGATATTATTGCCGCTGCTGCCGTTTCCACTTTTAAAATTTGTTTGCCCAGACTCACCGAAACAAAGCCGTCTTCTTTGGCCATGGTTACTTCGTCTTTGGAAAAACCGCCTTCCGGTCCGACGACAATAAAAAAATCTTTTGTGGCAGCAAAGGCTTCATCCGTCAATATATCTTTAATGGTTTTTTGGAATTCTTCCTCCCAGAAAATTAACCGCAGCGCTTTGCCTGAGGCCGAAGTAAGCATATCCGCAAAAGACGAAACTTTCGAAACTTTCGCTATATGACTGCTGTGGCAGCAGCGCGCCGCTTCCCCGGCTATCTTTTGCCAGCGCGCGACTTTTAAAGAACTCTTTTCACCGGCGATACGGCTGACCGATCTTGTGGCATCAAAAGGAATAATTACATCCGCTCCCAATTCAGCGGCGCTTTTCACAATGGTATCCATTTTCCCGGCCTTGGGAATGGCTTGAGCCAGAGTGATGCGGATTCCCTTGTCTGCCCGCGGAATTCTTTTTCCCAGCTCTATAAAAACGGTTTTTGGAGTAAAGCCTTTAATTACAGCCTCGAACTCCTGGCCAAAACCGTCAAAAACGTTGATTTTGTCGCCCTGTTTCAGGCGCATCACCTGCTTTATATATTTTAAATTGTCCGGTCCCAACTCACAAGTTGTTCTGTTTTCTAAAGCATCAGGGCTGTATATTCGGGGTATGGTCAAGCTTCAGCGTCCTTAAAATATATTATACCAATTCTAACTCAAAGCGTTATCTTTGTTGGCAGCGTCGTCGTCTTCCTCAACGTATTTGTAGGGAACGGTCGCGACCGTTCCCTACACGCCTCCTCCT
>PLNU01000097.1:6091-8511 GCA_003142835.1 Syntrophaceae bacterium | reverse complement strand
TTAAAAAGGCTGAATTTAGTTGATTACTTTGTGTACTGCTTTTTTTTCAATTGTAATGGACTTCCATACATAAAATCATGCCGCTTCAAGCTTTACTGCGCAGACTTTATATTCGGGAATCTTACCTATAGGATCCAAAACGGGATTGGTCAGTAAATTTACTGCTGCTTCCGCAAAATGGAAGTTCATGAATATTGTTCCTTGCGGACTCTTTTCGGTTACCCTCGTTTTAGCCTTCACGCTGCCACGGCGAGAAGTTACCTTAACCATCTGTCCATCGCTTATGCCGAACTTAGCGGCGTCAGCAGGATTAAGTTCCACGAGACTTTCCGGGCATAGTTCACTGGTGCCCAGAGAGCGGCGCGTCATCGTGCCTGTATGGTAGTGATAAAGCACACGGCCTGTGGAAAGGATGAACGGATATTCTTTATCAGTAACTTCTGCGGGGGGTATATATTCAATGGCGTGAAAAAGACCGCGACCTCGCGAAAATTTGTCCTTATGCAGGAATTTTGTCCCGTTGTGTTCCGGTGTTGGACAAGGCCATTGTATGCCTTCTTTTTCAATGCGCTTGTAAGTTATTCCCGCATAACTTGGCGTTACGCCGGCCATTTCTTCAAAAATTTCTTTTGCCGATGAGTAGTTCATAGAATAGCCCATCTGAGTGGATATTCCGGCGATTATTTTCCAGTCCGGCCTGGTTTCTCCCGGGGGATTAACGACTTTTCTGATTCGTTGAACACGACGTTCTGTGTTGGTGAAAGTGCCGTCTTTTTCCGCAAAACTCGCTGATGGCAAAACTACGTCGGCTAGCTGAGCCGTCTCCGTCATAAAAATATCTTGAACAATAAGAAAATCCAGTTTTTTCAGAGATTCTTGCACATGATGAAGATCAGGATCGGAAAGAAGCGGATTTTCACCCATGATGTAGATAGCTTTAATATCGCCTCGGCCGGCTGCGTTCATAATCTCGACTATTGTCAGACCGGGTTTGCCTGATAAAGTTGCGTTCCAAACCGTTTCAAATTTTTTGCGGGCGTCTTCATTGGCCACCTGCTGATAAGCGGGGAAAACATCGGGCAGTCCGCCCATATCGCAGGCACCCTGGACGTTGTTTTGGCCACGCAGAGGATTTACCCCACCGCCTTCAATACCGACGTTGCCGCAGAGCATTGACAGGTTGGCGGTGCTCTTCACGTTATCCGTGCCGCTGATATGCTGGGTAATGCCCATCGCGTAAAGAATGCTGGCGCGGTTGGCTTTGGCATACATCCGGGCAGCTTTCTTCAAGTCCTCCGCCGGCACACCTGAAATTTTTTCAACATATTCCGGCGTGTATTTTTCTACGGCGGCCTTTAGAGAATCAAATCCTTCAGTACGGTCTGCTACATATTCTTTGGCGTAAAGGTCTTCGGCAATAATTATATTCATCAGACCATTAAGGACGGCGACGTCAGTTCCCGGTTTCTGGCGTAGCCAGATATCGGCGTATTTGACTAAGTCAATTTCCCGCGGGTCGATGACAATGAGCTTTGTACCATGCTGGCGTACTGCCCGCTTGACTTTCATGCCGATAACGGGATGATTTTCGGTGGTATTAGTGCCTATTGCTAAAATTACATCTGTGTATTCCAATTCCTCGATGGAATTTGTCATTGCTCCACTGCCGAATGCTGCGGCCAGACCGGCCACGGTCACGGAGTGTCAGAGACGGGCACAATGGTCAACATTGTTAGTGCCAATTGTTGCCCTCATAAATTTCTGAAAGAGGTAATTTTCTTCATTGGTGCAACGGGCGGAAGAAAGTCCGGCTATACTGTCGGCACCGGTTTTTTTCTTAATCGAAGATAGCTTATCAGCAATAAAAGAGTATGCTTCATTCCAGCTCACTTCTTTTAAATTTTCATTTTTATTGCGTCGAATTAAAGGTTTTTTTAAACGGTCAGGATGCTGGATAAAATCCATGCCGAAGCGTCCTTTAACGCAAAGACTGCCTTCGTTTGGTCTGCCGTACTCCCGATTTCCCGATACTTTGACAATTCGACCATCATTAACGAAAATATCCATTTGACAGCCGACACCACAATAAGCGCAGGTAGTACGTGTTTTGGTAAGTTCCCATGGACGCCCGGCAAATTTTGCCATTTTAAAAGTTATTGCACCAGTGGGGCACGCTTGCAAACATTCGCCACAGAAAACGCAGTTAGAATGAATGTAGTCGGCATCAAAAGCGGGGCCGACTTTGGCATACGAGCCGCGATTTGAAAAATCAAGCACTTCGTTGACCTGGATTTCATTACAGGCGCGCACGCAACGGCCGCAAAGAATGCATTTATTGAGATCACGTTGAATCATTGTGTTGTTGTCTTCCATTTTATAGCAAGGAGGTTCAATATCAAAACGCGGTTTTTCAATTTTCA
>PLNU01000097.1:0-6072 GCA_003142835.1 Syntrophaceae bacterium | reverse complement strand
ACTTCCACAAGACAAACGCGGCAGGCGCCTACATTGGTTGTGTTTTGATAGTGGCAAAGTGTAGGTATAAAAATACCGTTATTAGTGGCTACTTCAAGGATGGTTTCACCGGGATTAGCCGATATTTCTTTCCCGTCAATTGTAATATTTACCTTTATTTCCATTTTCTGTCTCCCTTTTTACTATAACTTTTAAAGCTATGCGCTTCTATTTGATAAAAATATTTTTTAATTAGGACGGCGAATACTATCACATCAAAATAATTTGTCAATTATATAGAAGCTTATTACCTAGATAAAAGGCTTAAAAAAATGATTAACAAAAGAAAATCTTATATTTCAAGAAGATAATAGAGCGAATTCAAGAATGCAGCATTGGATAATATTTACATGAAAATAATTTTAATGAGAAAAAGCAAAGCAGGCTTATCGCTAATTTTGGATTGTTTTTTATGTTCATCAATAAAAAATGTTTTGCCGGAGCATTCAAAAAATTGGAAAGGTGCATTTATAATAACTTGTGTTGTCAAAATAAAAATGAGTGTTATATTATAATGGGAGTTTATATTAAGAAGGAGTAAGTATGATCATTACAGCAGGAAATAATTCTTTTCGTGAGAGCGTGGATAAAATCTCAAAAATGTCTTTTGCCATGGGTGTGTACCGTCCACCCAGTGAGGGAGGCAGTGCATCGCTACTTCTGAGAATAACGGAAAATTGTCCGTGGAACAAATGTGCGTTTTGCGAGATGTATAAAGGTCAACCTTTTGGATATCGCAAAGTGGAGGATATAAAAGCCGATATCGATACAGTTAAGACTATCAGTAATGAAATAAAAACTGTTTCTCAAAAAACAGGGAAGGATGGCCGGATTAACAGGGATGTGTTAAGGTCGCTCTTGAGCGTCGATCCTTTCCTTAATGAAAATTATTGTTTCGTCACAGTCTTCAACTGGCTTTATTCCGGCGGGAAAACGGCCTTTCTGCAGGATGCCGATAGTATGATCATGAGGCCTCACGAATTCATCGAGGTACTCAAGCATTTGCGGGAAACGTTAAAAACTCTCACTCGAGTGACTTCTTATACCCGTTCCAAAACCCTGTCTCAAAGAAAACTGGAAGATTTAAAAGCCATTCGGGAAGCTGGCCTTGATCGTCTTCATGTCGGTCTGGAAACGGGGGATGATGAACTGTTGAAAGTTATCCACAAAGGAGTAACTGGTTCCGAACAGATTGAAGGCGGTAAAAAAGCAATGGCAGCTGGTTTTCAACTTTCGGAATATTGGATGCCCGATCTGGGTGGCAGGGAAAGATGGCGGCAGCACGCGGAAAACACGTCCCGGGTGTTAAATGCCATCAATCCACACTATATTCGTTCCCGTCCTTTTGTTCCGCGACGCGGAACACCAATATTTGATGATTATGAGCAAGGCAGGCTGCACGTTTCCTCACCCCACGAGCGGCTCGAAGAGTTACGTGTGATGATCGAAGGGTTGAATGTGACTTCTAGAGTGTGCTTTGACCACAACATGAATTCATGGACGAACAGTCGTGGCGGACTTCTTTTCCATCAGGACTATGAAGGCTATAAGTTTCCGGAAGAAAAACCGCTTGTGCTGGAACTTATCCGCGAGGGTTTATCTGTAGATGAATCACAGCATATCGATATTAAAGAATTTATTGCAATGGGTTCGTTGTAAAGTATTTGATTTTGAGATTTCTGACAAGCTTTTGGAAACCGGCGGCAACTATATTCTTCGGACCAACTGGACGGAGGCTGATCCCCGGAAATTATGGGGCACTTACATTCAGTTGACTGAGGTGGAAGATGCTTTCCGTATCGCCAAACACGATTTGGGAATGAGACCCATATATCATCAGAAGACAGGAAGGACTCAGGCTCACATACTGGTTTGTTTTCTTTCTCTGGCTATGTGGCGAACACTGCAACATTGGATGAAAGCATCGGGACTCGGCACTGCGCCGAAAGAGCTGAAAGTGCTGCTCCCCAACAAACCTAGAATAATAGAAAATGTAGTGCAGAAAAACACACTAATTTAGTCGTAACAAACTGTAATTACTACAATTGTTTTTTTCAACTGCGGAAGTTGGGTTAAGGCACTGCTTGCTGATCAATTGACTTCATTGACTATTTATGTTAGTGACACCGCACTGTGAAAGCATATGAAATTTATATACTTTTGAGGCCACAAAAAAATGAATAGAGCGACTGTGATTAAAATTTTTTTGAGGTCTTTATTTATTCATACGACACTTAACTTCCGTCGGATGCAAAACGTTGGATTTGCCATGTCTATAATTCCGCTCGTTCGGGAATGGCAAAAACAACACAAGGATGTTGAAGAAATATTACTAAGACATCTGCAAATGTTTAATACCCATCCTTATTTTTCTGCTCCTGTAATCGGTTCCATTGTACGTTTAGAAATAGATTATTCCGATAGTGGAGCAGCCCCTGACACAGTGGCCGTCAAACAGAGCTTAATGGGCCCTTATGCTGCTATTGGTGATATTTTTTTTTGGGGCGCCTTGAGGCCTTTTGCCGCTGTTTTCGCGGTTGTTTTGGCTTATGCGGGATTAATAATAGCTCCCCTGGCTTTTCTATTAATTTATACACCGGCTCATGTATGGGTAAGATTCAAAGGATTTATAGAAAGTTACCGGCGCGGAAAGCAAGGTATTGAATTCATTCGCATTATGGATTTACCACGTACCGCCATAAGAATTCGCTGGTGTTTAATATTCATTCTGGCAGGTTTGGTTCATTGGCTATTACAGATTGGATATCTGCCGTTTATCAATACAACTGGAATTATTATGAAGCTTACGGCACTGGGTGCTATTTTAGTATGTTTCTGGTTAATTAATAAAGGGATATCACAGGTTTACATTCTTTACAGTGCTGCTGCGATATTTCTTTTTATATCATGGAAAGAATTATTGAATTGATAGAAATCAAGACATTGAAGTTAAAGAATAAATTGGGAATGCACGCTCGGGCAGCGGCAGCTTTTGTTAAAATCGCGCAGCAGTTCAAATCCGGTGTTTTTATTGAGCGCAACGGACAAACTGTTAACGGAAAAAGTATTTTAGGGATTCTTACCCTTGCATGTCCTAATGGGGGTATGTTAACATTAAGAGTGGAAGGTGAAGATGCACTCGCGGCTCTGGAACAATTAGAAATACTGATAGAAAATAAATTTGGGGAAGATTAAACCATTATATGAGTGCTGAACAAGGGAAAAAAACTTTAGTACTTAAAGGCATCGGTGTTTCTCCCGGCGTTGTCATTGGTAAAGTTTATCGTTTTGATCCGCTGGATGTTCAACTGTCTTTTTACAAGCTCGAAGATTTAACGCTGATTCCTAAAGAAATTGCTCGTTTCAAAAACGCGCTCAAAGAGTCAGAGCGTGAACTTTTAAAAATTCAGGAAAACCTGAAAAAAACAAAAGTTACTGAACCGCTATACATTATAGACGTTCATATATTAATTTTACAGGACAAGAAATTCATCAGCCGCACAATTAAATATATACGCCGTTTAGGGGTCAATGCGGAATGGGCGGTACGTATGACTCTGGACTATTACAAACAAATATTTGAAGGCGTACAGGACGTATATATCAGTGGCCGCATTAGTGACGTTCAGTATGTAAGTCAGAGAATATTGCGTAATCTTTCCGGCGAGAAAAAAGAAATTGTCTGGGAAATGGGTGATGGGGTGATTGTTGTTACTCATGATCTTTCTCCAGCGGATACGGCGCAAATGAAAATGGATAAAGTTGTTGGTTTTGCTACCGACAGCGGTGGCCGTACATCACACACCGCTATAATTGCCCGCTCAATGGAATTACCTGCCGTGGCTGGTTTGGATAATATCACGCGCATTGCGCGAACCGGCGATGAAATCATTGTTGACGGTACATCAGGATTGGTCGTTGTTAATCCTTATCCGGACATGTTAAGAAGATATGAAGAGAAACGTCTTCTCTACTCTGCGTCTAAAGAAGAGTATCTTAAATATGCGAAACTGCCGGCAGTTACCAAAGATGACTATAAGGTGCAAATAGGCGGTAATATAGAATTTGTTGAAGAAATGCCTTCAGCCATTACTCATGGTGTAGAATATATCGGACTTTATCGCACAGAATTTATTTATATTAACCGCGAAGAATTACCAACAGAAGACGACCATTTCAACAACTATAGTCAGATAGTTACCACGAAGGATTTGCTTTGGTCAACAATCCGCACATTTGATCTGGGCGGTGATAAATTTCCTTCCAACCAAAAACAAGCAAAGGAATTAAACCCGCAATTGGGTTTAAGAGCGATTCGTTTTTGCTTGAAGGAAGTAGAACTTTTTAAAACCCAACTGAGAGCCATTTGGCGGGTTGGTGCCTTAGGAAAGGTAAAAATTCTTTTCCCGATGATTTCTGGCGTTGAGGAGATCCGTGAAGCAAAGAAATTGCTGGAAGAAGCTAAAAACGAACTTTTAGCCCAAGGTGTGAGAATTGCTTCAGAGATGGAAATTGGCGCGATGATTGAAGTTCCAACAGCAGCTATAATTGCTGATAAGCTGGCGCGCGAAGTAGATTTTTTCAGTATCGGTACAAATGATTTGATTCAATATTCTTTGGCTATTGATCGTGCTAACGAACGATTAACGTATCTTTATGAACCTCTGCATCCAGCTGTTTTAAGATTGATAAAAAAAGTAGTGGATGCGGCTCATGACGCGAAAATACGCGTAGCGATGTGCGGAGAAATGGCCGGTGATCCTCTTTGTTCTTTGATCCTGTTGGGTCTGGAGTTGGATGAATTAAGCATGAATCATTTAGCAATTCCGAGAGTAAAGAAAATAATTCGGGAATCTACACTTCAGGAATCTAAGTTGCTATTGAAGAAAGCAATGTCTTTTAACACTGCGGCGGAAGTTCGTGCTTGTGTACAGGAATATATGTTAGAACGTTTTCCTGGTGAATTTCAGAGGGAAGAAGATTGATTTTAGTCATAGACGTATAAACTCTAACCTGCGTCATTTCTTCTTTAGCAGGTTTTTTAAGTTGTATGCAAATGGTAACTTATTATGGAAAAAACCAAGTTTATTAATCAGGATCACGATGAAGAGTACTATTCCGGGTGTCTTTATGATAGGCAGAATTTCTGGAGATTTCGTCCGGCGAAAATATTCCTTTCGCGAGTATCAATAGCTGATGAATACGTGGACTCCCTTAGAAAACTATCCAAGGAAGGGTTAATAATTTATGCCATAAAACAAAGAAGCAAGCTCAATAGTCTGATTATTTACGATCTCACAGGACGCAAAGAACTGCCGCGTCCCGTATATTCCCATGGAATGAACATGTCTTTCTGGCAGCCCTTTCCGGAGATGATAAAATTTCTTTGGTCGTCTTTTTTACGCCGTTTCAGGAAGAAACAAACGGCACTGCTGGGCAAGTTAGCCTTCATGGAAAGAACAATTGCTGAGAAAAGCAGCAGTATAATTCATCTGGGTGAATCGGAATTTATCGAAAGCAGCTCAGCAGATCAGGCGATATCCAGTCTTATTAAAGTCCAGGGAATGGTTGATTTTCCCATTTTCATCATACCGGTTCTTGTAGCTTATGGACGAAGAAGGGAAAATGAAAATGAAAGTTTGATTAACATTCTTTTCGGACAAGCGGAACAGACGGGCACTTTGCGCCGTGTAATCACATTCATACGATATTCAAACCAGGCATACGTTATACCTGCGGAACCAATTAATTTATCCAGCTATTTAAAAGAAAACAAAGACAGGCTGCAAGAAACCATTATTCACGATTTACGCGGGGAATTGATCGGTCGCATTGAAGAGGAAAAAACCGCTGTAATCGGTCCTGCCTTGAAATCGAAGGAAGAACTTATGGGCATGGTTTTAAGTGACGAAACCATGAAAAAATTTATTACTGATTTTGCCGTGAAATCTAAAAAGGATAGGGTGGTTGTGGAAAGAGATGCCCGGCGTTATCTTTATGAGATCGCCGCCGATTACAAAGAAACATTTGTTG
>PLNU01000126.1 GCA_003142835.1 Syntrophaceae bacterium | reverse complement strand
GGAAAAATAAAATATCAGGGTACTGTCTCTTGCCCCGATTGGGATAAAAATAAGGACCGGCAATGTGGTGGAGGTTTTCATTTATCTCCTCTCCCACACTTAGCCTTATATTATGATCAAGGCACGTTACTTGAGTGCAAGGTCAATAAAAAAGACTTTGTTGTTTTTCCGTCAGACATTACCAAAGTACGGTGCAGGAAAGTAACCGTGATTGGTGAATATAAAGAGTAGTTTTTAGCTGGGCTCAACGACAGTAGTCACCTTATGCTTAATGCGCTCGGTTAATACCGGCCACATACAGAGTGACAGCATCGAGAGAACTGGCAGCGTAGCGGGAAATAAACAGGAGGAAATGGTGGGTAGGTGCTACTTAATCGGCAACCGACACTTGCAGACAGCGGGTGAGCAAAGCGTTGAGGCCCTACCCACCAGATTAAAGGAGAAATATATGATGGACGAAGAAGAAATTGACATTGAGAACAGACTTGCAGATATATTCTTAAAGCGGATATTCGGTTGCTTCTTAATTCTTGTAGCTGCCGGGCTTGTGATTGCGGCATACTTTTATCTTTAGGAGGGACATGCCTGATATTGAAGTAAATATTGAAATATTTTGTGCTAGATGTGGAGCAGGAATTTGTAATAATGCTTCTACCATTAGCTATCGGAATAGAGACGCTTTTAGTATTGAACCATGCGAAAAATGTTTAACAGATAGTTATAATGACGGTTATAAAGATAGGGATAAAGAGGAAAGCATATGAAAGTTATATTTGTAACAGAAGTTTATGTAGGTGGAAAATGGATACCGCACAAAGGACATATAAACGAAAAAGATGCCATTGAACACAGAAAAGAATTGATGGAATGGGATAAAATTTGGGACAAGAAAAACACAAGAATAATTAAATATACCCCTGTGAAGAAAGATAAATGATTAACAATTTTACGTTAAGGAGGCTGCAATGAAAAAGGAAGCAAAGAATACCGATGTCACAATAACGGATGAAGGCAAAGTCGTTGTTGATCTGAAGGGTGAATATGACTATAACGGAGTCAATGTCCTGATGGACAAGCTAAAGAAGGCGCAGAATACGGGAGTAGAGTTGGCGAGATTAGCCAAAAGAAAAGAACTGCTGAAAGCTAATTATAAATAAAAGGAGGCAGTCATGTTTGAACGCCTAGCAAACTTATTCAGACCAAAAACACCGTCGCCCCTAGAGACACGGGTAGAGAGGGCGGCGGGGGATATTGTTCAAATATTACAGGAAAGCGGTGATGATGGGCCTGAAGTGTTAGAGCAAGCAATCGCATGGTATGCACCCAGTTTTCACCTTCATGCTAATCCTATGAAGAAGAAAAAGTTTGAGCCGATAACAAAGGTACAATAGCGGTAGGCGGTTGAGGGGAAGATAACCCGCTGAATGGGTACATAGGTGTATTAAATCTCGTAGAGATCGCCGCCGCATAAATCATGGCTGTGCCGGAGTAAAAACCGGAGAATCAAGGGTTGGTAGGCTCATGCTGGGCAGATTCCTACCGTCCACAGCCACCAAAATAATAAAAGGAGAGGAAAATGGAAGAGAAAACACAAACAAAAGAAGCCGGACATTGGTATAAACCGGACGGATCTCCGGCATACACCTACCTTAATAAAAAAGGAGAGGAAAAGAACACCACTTTACGAGAGGCAAGAAAAGAAGGGTGGTTTCCGTCTGTTACCGCAATAATTGATTTACAGATGAAATGGGCTTTGGTGAACTGGAAAATTGACCAGGCAATTTTATCATCATTGACTTTGACCCGTAAAGAAGGAGAACAGGAAGCGGATTACCTGTTGCGAATAAAAGAGGATGCAAAGGAACAGGCGGCGAAGGCTGCCGAAAGAGGGAAACTGATTCATGCCGCTGTCCAAAATGGTTTTGAAGGAAAGCCTTTTGATGTTGACGGTACATCCAACTTCTTTGAGTCGGCAAAAGCTATTATCGAAAAAGAGTGTGGAAAACAAGACTGGGCTTGTGAACAACCATTTTCCTCTTGTCTTGGCTACGGTGGAAAGGTAGATTTACGGAGTGATGAATTTATAATAGATTTCAAGACCACTGAAAAAGACCTTGCCACAATTAAAACATGGGATGATCACGCCCAGCAATTGGCAGCTTATAGAGTGGATGGTAAGCAAAAATGCGGAATATTATATATAAATGTTCTTACAACAGAATCAAAGTTGATATGGATTCCCGAAGAAGAACTACAGCAAGGTTTTGAGTGCTTTAAGGCTCTCTTGGCTTTTTGGAAGGCTAAAAATAAAATTAAGGAGTAATAACATGGAGAACATGGAACTTTGGAATAAGGTAAAACAACCACCGGCAAGTGCGTTAAAGAAAATTACGGGTGGCAGATTGAGCGGAAAAACCGATATTAAGCCTCAATGGCGATACGAAGCCATGACCGAAAACTTTGGTATTTGTGGAATTGGCTGGTATTTCACCGTGGACAATAAATGGGTTGATGACGGCTCAGAAGGTCAAAAATTTGCCTTTGCTGACATAACTCTATACGTCAAGATTGATGGAGAATGGAGCAAGGGCATTCCCGCGTCGGGAGGCTCAATGCTAATTGAAAAGGAAAAGAATGGACTCCATGCCAATGACGAAGCCTTTAAAATGTCCATTACTGATGCCCTGGGAACCGCCATGAAAATGCTTGGGCTTGCCGCAGACATATATGCTGGAAAATGGGATGGCTCGAAGTATAAAGACGCACCAGAGCCAGCCAAAAAAGAAATTACCGCAAAAGCAGAGGAAGATGTACCAGTTTACCTAGCACCGGACAATAAGTCGGAAGAAAACATCATTTTCTGCACAATTAAGGACATCAGGACAAAAGAAGGAACCACCACTAAGGGAGCATGGAAGTTATTTATCATTGAAACGGCAAATGGCGACTCTTACGGAACGTTCAATGCGGAAATAGCGGCTCTTGCCACTACTCTTAAAGAGACCGGTGACATGGGAAGAATGGAATTTAAACAAGGCAAAAAGAACAAAGAGGTTGTTTCGTTGGTACGGAGTGAAGAATGAAATCAATCCAAGTCATAAAAGTCATTGACGGAGAGCCTTTATTCGATAAGCCTATTCAGGAATTATTAAAAGACTGCGTTTCGGGAAGTGTTATTCAACTATTAACGCCGGCTGAATATTTAGGATTGCAACAGATACGTTGGTGGAAGGGAGTTTTACTGCCGGCGTTAGCGAAAGATACTGGCGACTCGATTGAATATTGGGAAACGACTCTCAAACTCGAAGTAATGCCGGACGAGTTCGCGCCCTTTTATGTTCCGATTGGAAAACAGGTATTTCCAGTAATTCCCTCGATCACAAAACTATCGAAAACCAAAATGAACCAGATGATTGAAGGGGCTGTGGCAAAATGTCACGAGCACGGCCTTTTATGGGTAACATTACCGGATAGCGAATTGAGAAGGTAGCCGCATGACCAGACATCATTTTGCAGAGAAAGGTGTAAGAAATGAAGGATGCGCTGTGTATATCTATTTGGTGAAGTGAAATAACAAAAATATAAAATTAAAGGAGAAATAAGATGTCAGAACCAGTCACAATTAAAATTAATGAGGTCGAATATGTAAGGAAGGATTCACTTAACCAAACAGCAAGTACTTATAATGGTATGCCCTATGTTATCGTGAGGACATATTCAGCTGGGGTATTTGCCGGATTTCTTGAGTCAAGAGCCGGACAAGAAGGTATAATGAGACAAGTTCGCCGTTTGTGGTATTGGGATGGGGCGGCATCATTATCACAACTTGCAGTTGACGGCGTATCTAAACCGCAAAACTGTAAATTCCCCTGTCCCGTTGATAAAATTGAATTAACTCAAATTGTTGAGATTATAAGTTGTACGGAGACAGCCAAGAAATCAATTTCAGAGGTAAAAATATGGAAAGCATAAATAAAAAAAGCGATGGCTCTGGCTCTGGCTA
>PLNU01000175.1:2649-24065 GCA_003142835.1 Syntrophaceae bacterium | reverse complement strand
AAAATACCGTTTGCCGCCGGATTATTAAAAAGCCACCACATAACGTCTATGCAGTCTTTAATATAAACAAAATCACGCAACTGACCGCCATCTTTATATTCCGGTTTATAGGATTTGAAAAGCTTCACCTTGCCGGTTTCCTTGATCTGATGAAAGGCTTTAAATATAACGCTGGTCATATCCCCTTTGTGGTATTCGTTCGGACCAAAAACATTGAAAAATTTTATTCCGGCGATTTTGTTTTCCACATGATTCTTTAGCGCCCATAAATCAAACAACTGCTTGGAATAGCCATACATATTGATCGGTTTGAGTATATTAATTTTGCTGTGGTCATCCGAAAACCCCTGTGTTCCGTCGCCATAAGTTGCTGCGGAGCTGGCGTAAATAAAGCGAATGCCGTGCTGAAGTGACCATTCGGCCAATGTTTTGGTGTAAAGATAATTGTTATTCCAGAGATAATCCGCGTCGCGTTCTGTTGTCGATGAGCATGCTCCCATGTGCACAATGGCGCTGACGTCAAATGGTACTCGATCATCACAAATCAGCCGTAAAAAATCATCCTTATGGATGTAATCGGCAAAACGCAGGTTGACCAGATTTTTCCACTTATCATCGGTACCCAGGCTATCAACTATAACGATATCATTGATGCCTTCCTGATTAAGCCGCCAGACAAAAGCGCTGCCGATAAACCCCGCGCCACCCGTAACAACTATCATGTGTTTTACTCCTTCGCTTGTTTAAAACCTTTATATGTATCTAATACTGAAAAGAAATACTGTCAATAAAGAAATTTTCATACCCTATTTATTGCAGCGACTTTGATTCATTATGGAGAGTGAGAACGCGGCAGGGATTATCGGATTTAATCATCATAAAATTAACCTGTCTGCCGGTGATCCCGCCGGAACCACGATGCGAGAAAAACATATCCTGATTACATGTAGTGCAATAACCTGCGACTTCTATATTATTTTCCGGAACTCCTGCCTCCAGAATCTGTCTGCGGTTGGCTTCAGGCAAATCCAGCATCCATTTATTTTTTTTCTTACCCTGCTTCAGAAATAGATCAGAATTATTTTGCTTGCGAAAAGCTTCCGCTGTTACCTGATCAACCTCGTAACAACAATGGCCTATTGATGGCCCAATCGCCACCAGAATATCTTGCGGCAGGCAACCGTATTGTTTCTGCATCAACCTGATAACTTTGGCGCTTATGCCTAGTGCGCTGCCCTTCCAGCCGGCATGCACAACAGCAATAACCTTTTTTACTTTATCCACAATAAATACCGGCACACAATCCGCCGTTTTGATGCAAATTGCCAGGTTTGTACGGCTTGTAACAATCGCGTCATAGTTGAGCTCCTCGCGCGTGGAAAAATAGCTGCCGTGCGGCTTGATTACAAAGATCGCGTCGCCGTGAACCTGATTGACAACCAAAAATTGCTCCACCTGCATGGCAAAAGCTGTAGCCAGACGATCCCAGTTTTGCAAAACCCGGAACTCTTCATCTCCTTCGCGGAAACTCATATTGAGGCTTTTATATTCGTCCTGTGAAGCGCCACCGCGTCTCGTACAAAAAGCATGCTCCAGAAAATCGCAATTACTCAAAAGAGGAGATTGCAAATATTCAATGGGCTTCTTTTTCCCCAGAGAAAACATTTTTAATCACCTCAGCTGCTCTTTCCAGTTAGTCGAACCGGNNTGCGGCATTTCGGCAGTAAATACCATTCTCTCACCGCTTACAGGATGAATGAAGGAAAGCTGTGCCGCGTGCAA
Organism: Syntrophaceae bacterium; assembly: GCA_003142835.1. Lineage (GTDB taxonomy): Bacteria > Desulfobacterota > Syntrophia > Syntrophales > Smithellaceae > FEN-1160. Next base: position 22,283 of record PLNU01000175.1, on the reverse strand, counting down.
TGCTTGCCTCGTTAAAGCTTTTAACTGCACTTTCAACTCCGGATTGGCGATGGTACGCATTCTATTGGTAGCGCTGCCGTACACGGCATCACCGATTACCGGATAACCGCGATCAGACAGATGAACACGAATCTGATGAGTACGCCCGGTCTTGATCTCCACATCCAGCAAAGTTGCCAGGCCGTAACGTTCGCGTACTTTCCAGAGAGTGAGGGCATCTTTCCCCCGCTTACTTTTTGTGGACATCTTTTTACGGTCGGTTGTATGCCTGCCCACAGGCAAAACTATTTCACCACTGACGCCTTTGACATCACCCCAGACCAATGCCCTGTAAACTTTGTGCACATCATGCTTTTCAAACTGGGAGGATAGATTTCGATGCGCGTCATCGTTTTTGGCGGCAACAATCAGGCCGGAGGTATCTTTATCCAGACGATGGACAATACCCGGCCGCACAACGCCGCCTATTCCCGACAGATCATGGCAGTGAAACAATAGCGCGTTGACCAGAGTGTTTTCGTAATTGCCCGGTGCCGGATGCACCACCATGCCGGCAGGCTTATTGATTACAATAATTGCCGCGTCTTCATAAACAATATTCAGAAGTATATCCTGAGGCGAGGCAACGGCCTGTCTCACCGGCTTTTGTTTTAGCTCGATGATGTCACCGGCTTTTAGCAAATGACTGACTTTGGGCGCTTTACCGTTAACCAAAACATCGCCTTCTTCAATGGCGTGCTTGACCTGAGACCGGGAAAGCGCGGAATTATTTTGGGCAAGAAAGACATCGAGCCTCTGGCCGTTTTGATTTTCATTCACAATAAAACGTATTTCTGTGGACTGCTGAGTCGAAATGGACAAGTTATTACTCCGGCAATTAAATATATTATTAAGTACGCAAAAAAATTCTTGTTTTTCCCCTCTTTTGTAAAGAGGGGTGAGGGGAGATTTTTGTCATGTCGAACCGCAGGGAGACATCTTGCTTTTTAAAGAAAAAGATTTCTCGTCTCTGCGTTCTTCGAAATGACAAACGTCCTAAAATCCCTCTTCCTCTCCCTTTAAAAAAGGGAGACACAATTACTGGATTCCCGCCTGCGAGGGAATGACAGGGTTTATATATTAATTGGATAATACTTGACGCAGACCTTCAACAATAAAGCCAAATTCATCCTCGGCAACCGTGCGCAAATCAATCAATATTTCATCTTTATCCACACGAACAATTATTGGCACTTCTATCTTGCGCAGCTTTTCTTCCATGCGGCTGGCCGGCATTTTTTTATTTTTAATGCCTACTAAAACAGATGGAATCTTCTGCGTCGGCAAAGATCCGCCTCCGGCTACGGCAAAATCTTCATGAAGAACAAATTCCAACGGCTCAAGATTGGCTTTCTGCAATTTACCCATCAGCTTGCGCGCACGTTTTTTAACCGCGGCAACAGGTTCGGTCAAGGCCTGAAGGGGCCTAAGCTTTCGTGTCACTGACGCAGGCCTGAGATATTGCATCAGTGTCGCTTCGAGCGCGGCCAGGGTGAATTTGTCAATGCGCAGGGCGCGATTGAGCGGGTTTTTCTTAATCTGAGACAGAATTTCTTTTTTACCGGCAATTATTCCCGCCTGCGGCCCACCCAGCAATTTATCACCGCTGAAGGTGACCACATCGACACCGGCGGAAAGAACATCGCGCACTGTCGGCTCATGCTGCAATCCGTAGTTATCCAGATCAATCAAACAACCGCTGCCCAGATCATCCATCACCGGTATGGCGTGCTTTTTCCCCAGAGCAACCAGGGGGATGATTTCCGCCTCTTCGGTAAAACCGACTATGCGGAAGTTGCTGGTGTGCACTTTCAAGATTAAACCGGTTGCAGGGCTAATGGCATTTTCGTAATCCGCAAGGCGCGTGCGGTTGGTTGTGCCTACTTCACACAATATGGAACCGCTTTTGCTCATAATTTCCGGAATGCGAAACTCGCCGCCGATTTCGATGAGTTCACCACGCGATACGATGGATTCCTTGCCTTCGGAAAGAGTGTTTAAAACCAGTAAAACTGCGGCGGCATTATTGTTGACAATCAATGCGTCTTCGGAGCCGGTTAAAGCACAAATCAGAGAACTCACGTGATCGTAGCGCTGACCGCGCTCGCCTGCCGCCAGATCAAACTCCAGATTGGAATAGCCCCTGCCTACTTCCAGAATTCTCTGCAAAGCTTCAGGACAAAGCGGCGCACGGCCCAGGTTGGTATGCAAAATGACGCCGGTGGCATTGATCACTTTTACTAAATGATAGCGATAAAATCCTTTGATCGTCTGCTCCACTTCACTGACAACACTTGCTGCGTCCAAAGAAAGCTTCGGCAGATCTTTTTCTTTTGCTTCAATAATTGTTTCTCTTAAATTTTGCACAACATTCCGGCAGGTTTCTGTGACAATTTCCCGTGCCGCCCAATCATAGATACCACTTTTTTCCAAAAGAAGGATTACTTCGTCAATTTTCGGCAAGTTGCGCAAAAATGTCTTTCTTGATTCATCCATAAAAACCCCTTTTAGGCCACAATCACTTAATTCCAATTCTAAATTAAAGCGCTATCTTTGTTGGCAGCGTCGTCGTCTTCCTCACCGTATTTGTAGGGAACGGTCGCGACCGTTCCCTACACGCCTCCTCCTTGCCGCCTCGTTATCCTTTGAAGGCGAAATGGTATAAACAATTTTATAAAAGGCCTGCCTGCTTGCGGCAGTAATCGCGAAAGTTGTTTACGGCAATAAAAAATTCCCGCATCATAATCACCCAAAAGTAACGCCCCCGCGGTGTTAAATGCAGATGGGGTGGAAAATAGCGAAAAGATCCGGCCAGAATAAAAACGATCATTTCTTTCCAGAGCGATTTTAAAAATTTTCCGCCATATTTTTGTTCTAACGCGGTAACGTCCATTTTAGTGCTAAACAGCTTCATTAAAAAATCATAACTCATTTGATCGCGCAGATTGAATTCGCGGGAAGCTTTAAGCGGCAACCTGCCCTGATCCAGGCAATCAATATATTCGGCAATGTCAAAGGTATTGGCGTAGCAAACCCCGGCAATATATCCGATGGCACCACTTCCCAGGCCTGCGTATTCATCATAATCGACTACATATTCATCGATCAGCGCTTGCTTGCCTTTCTTCCGGGAAAAACACCAGGCGGAAGAAGATTCATACTCTGCTTCAAGACGCCTGATGATAAGCTGATACAATTTTTTTTCCCGGCTGAAATTGACCTGCCCAATAGTATCCTCCATTAGTCTTTGAGTCATTGTCGAAACCATTAATGGATAAAAGGTGATTTGTTCCATCTTGAGATTGAGTAAAATCGCTAAATCTTCACTAAGCATTTGCGGAGTTTGCTCTGGAAAATTGAAAATCATATCGGCATTGACGGTGTCAAATAAACCCATTGTTTGTTTGAGCCGCAAGGCGATAACTTCGCCCGCGCCATATTTTTCATAACGGCCGATTTTTTTGAGCAATTCATTATTAAAAGTTTGCACGCCCACGGAGAGCCTGCTGACACCACTGCGCCGCAAAATTTCAATATTCCGGTCAGTCAAATGATTAGGGTTTGTTTCCACGGAAATTTCTTTAATGGCGAAACTTTCGCGGGCAAGCTTAAGCAAGTCCGCTAATTCTTCTATGAGAACTGTGGGAGTGCCGCCGCCCACATAAATTCCACTGAATTTATATCCCTTCTCACGGTAGAGATTAATTTCGCGCCGCACTGCTCCAAAATATTTTCTGGTCAGCCTCTCGTCAAAAAGTACCCGATGAAACGAACAATAAGGGCAAAGCTCCTCACAAAAAGGAATGTGGATGTAGAGGAGGCGAGGTTTCTCATCCGCACAGGAAGGAAGCTCCGGCAGGACACCTTCTTCAAATTTCAGCGCTCGGGCAAATTGCCTTTTGGCTATTTTAGTAACAATTTGATTAATCAAGTCTAAATCCGTATAAGTAGATTAGCTAATTATTATACCATTTTGCTTTCAAAGGATAACGAGGCGGCAAGGGGGAGGCTCCGCAGACGTATATTTTAATACGTTGAGGAAGCCGACGACGATGCCAACAAAGTTAGCCAAAGAAAGCGAAGTGGTATTATTGTTTAACAAAAGATGTGCCTATATTGCAAGCGGCGATTACTTGAAATAAAAAAGAATAGATGTTATATGCCGGAAAAATAATGTTCTGGTGATAATCCATGTTCAAAGATATCGTTTTAACTCTATGGAATAATGAAGGTATCAACGAAAAAGACGCCTCCACTTTAAGAAAAAAATCCAAGGAAGTACCGGCGCCTCTGGATAAGGAATCACGCAAGATGATTAAAACATTAATTGATTCTTTTTTAGCAAGAGATGACGCTTCGGGACTTGCGGCGCCGCAAATCGGCATAAGCAAAAGAATTGTTGTTTTTCGCACCAAAGGCTTCGGTGAAGGGGGAAAAGTAAAAAGCCCCGATGATTTTGAAGTTTTGATTAACCCGAGAATTACTCAAGCGCGTGGTGAAAAAGTAACGATGACCGAAGGTTGCCTGTCGTGCCCGGAAATTCAGGTAGAAATAAGCCGCTCCCCCGAAATAAAAGTTCGTGCCTTAAATGAAAAGGGAGAAAAAATCAGCAAGAGGTATCTGGATTACGTCGCTCGCGTTGTGCAGCATGAACTCGATCATCTGGATGGTAAATTAATCGTCGACTACGAAGGAGCAATTTATTATCCCAAGAAAAAACAAGAATTTTATGAAAAACTTTTTAAAGGTTAATCTGTAGAAAAAATTATTGATTAAATCTTGAATTGTCACCTGAGTTGTAGTAGTCCTTACGCAGTAATAAAAGCAGCACAGAGAACTAATTTTCCCACATTTTTTATCGCGCCCGGAGAATCAGTTTTATGCTAAAAATCAATTGCCCGGAATGCAACAAGTCCTTTCTTTGGACCGACAATATGCCGACGCAGGGAGAGTGCCCGACACTGGATTGTAAATGGCGTTATAATATTCATTCCGAGCTTAAGAAAAATGTGAATAAAAGCGAACCCCAGGAAAAATCAAAAGCGCTGCATTGCCCCTCGTGTAAAGGTGAAATTGTTTCCAGATTTACGATTTGCCCTCATTGCAACCTGATTGTTCTTGGAAGCAGTACTTTAAAAAAGAGTTACTTGTTTGTCGCGGTATGTTTGATCCTCATTGTGCTATCTGTTATTTTAAAATATTTGGTTAAGTAAAATTGAAAAAAACGCCTTTATATGAAAAACATATTGCCCAAAAAGCCAAAATAATTGATTTTGGCGGCTGGGCCATGCCTGTACAATACACTAATGTCATTGATGAACACAAAGCAACCAGAGGCGCAGCCGGCCTTTTTGATATCTGCCACATGGGAGAAATTGAAGTTGAAGGTCCGCAGGCGCTTGATCTTTTACAACTGGTTTTAACCAGAAATCTGGCAGATCAAACCATAGGACAGGTTAAACTATCCGCCCTGCTCAACGAAGAAGGCGGCATAATTGATGATTTAACTGTATACAAGCTGGATGAAAACTCCTATATGCTGGTTACTAACGCCACCCCCAAAGACCGCGATTGGCAGTGGATAAATTTAATTTGGCGCTCCAAAGGATTTGATTGCAGTTTAAAAGATATCAGCGACACGATGGGCAAACTGGACCTGCAAGGTCCGCGCTCTGAAGAAATTTTACAGAGGCTGACAGAGGCTAATCTGAAGACTCTGCGTTTCTATCATTTTTGCGAATCTCAGGTCGTAGGATTTCCGGCAATTATTTCGCGCAGCGGCTACACCGGCGAAGACGGTTTTGAAATCTATGCTGCCGGTAATATCATAGGTAATATATGGGATAAGCTGATGATTGCCGGTGCACAATCGGGCTTGAAACCGGCAGGACTGGGCGCAAGAGACACACTGCGCCTGGAAGCAGGTATGATGCTCAACGGTCAGGATATGACCGAATCGGTAAGTCCGCTGGAAGTGCCTTATAGCTGGATTGTCGATGCGAACAAAGAATTTGTCGGAAAAACAGCGCTTATGGCCAGAAAAAATTCAGGCATCGGCAACAAACTGGTTGGTATAGAAATGACCGGCCGGGGGATTGCCCGGCATGGCTATAAAGTATTTCACCATCTGCGGGAGATCGGCATTGTAACTTCCGGAACATTTTCACCGACATTGAACAAAGCAATCGGCCTGGCTTTTGTTGACATGGCCTACAGTGCGCCGGATACTGAAATAACAGTTGCTATTCGGAATACAATGACTGAGGCAAAAATTGTCAAGCTCCCCTTTTACAAACGGGAAAAATGATGCCATAGTAAAAAATTGATGACCCTGGTTTGTCATTCCGGCGAACGCCGGAATCCAGAGAAGAAATAATTATTAATAAATCTGGACACCGGAGCTTGCCCCGTACTTGATACGGGGTTCATAACCTGAAGGTCACAAGCCGGTGTGACAACTTTTTGAAGAGTTAATTAAATTTTACCTAAGGAGAGTTAACATGTCCAAACCGAATCCTACAGATAGACTATATTCCCGTGATCACGAATGGGTAAAAGATAATGGTGACGGAACTGCAATCATAGGCATCACCGATCACGCTCAGGAAATGCTCACAGACATCGTGTTTGTTGAATTGCCGGAGATCGGAAAAAAAGTTGCTAAAAGTGATCCGGTGGCTGCTGTCGAATCGGTAAAATCTGTATCCGATGTTTACGCCCCAGTGGGCGGAGAAATCATTGATGTCAATAAGAAGCTCGAAGAATCGCCGGAACTGATCAATCAGGACGCTTTTGGCGAGGGCTGGATTGTAAAAATGCGTTTGGCCGATGCAGGCGAACTAAAGACGCTGCTTAGCGCGGCTGATTATGAACAATTGGTCAAAGAGGAAAAACACTAAAGATGGATTACTATCCCCACACTCCCGATGATATTGCGCAAATGCAATCTGTTGTTGGCATCGCCAGTATCGACGAATTGTTTGCCGATATTCCACAAAAGTTTCGATTGAAGAGTGTGCTGGATATTCCTGCCGCATTATCCGAGCAGGAAACTATCGCCGCCATGTCCGGCATTGCCTCGAAAAATAAACTGCCGCAATTGACTTTAACGGGTGCCGGTGCTTATTATCATTTTATTCCGGCAGTTGTCGGACACATTGTGGGGCGCGCAGAATTTTATACAGCCTATACCCCTTATCAGGCCGAAATCAGCCAGGGCATTCTTCAGGCGATATACGAATACCAGACAATGATTGCCCATCTCACTGGCACCGAAATAGCCAACGCTTCGATGTATGACGGAGCTTCCGCAATGGCAGAGGCAGCAGTGCTTTGCGCAAAGATGTCCAATCGGACTAAAATTATTGTTGCCCGCTCGATGCATCCCGAATACAGGCAGGTGGTAAATACATACTCGTGGGCCAATGGCTACACAGTCGTTGAAATACCATATGCGCCATCCGGTCAAATTGATTTGAATGCTTTGCAAAACGAGCTCGATGATCAAGTTGCCGCCGTTTTAGTGCAAAGCCCCAATTTTTTCGGCGTCATCGAAGATATTGTTCCTCTTACAGATGCAGCTCACAATAAAGGCGCGCTGCTTGTTGCCGGTTTTACCGATGGCACGTCTCTGGGTATTCTGCAACCGGCCGGAGCGTCAGGCGCTGATTTTGTTGTGGGCGAAGGCCAGAGTTTCGGCAACCCGCTCAATTACGGCGGCCCTTATCTGGGCATTTTTGCCGCGCGTGAAAAATTTATGCGCCGGATACCCGGACGACTGGTTGGCGCAACGGTGGATAAAAACGGCAAGAGAGGTTTTGTGCTGACGCTGCAAACCCGTGAGCAACATATTCGCCGGGAGAAAGCAACGTCCAACATTTGTTCCAACGAAGCTCTCTGCGCGCTGGCGGCAGGCGTATATCTGGCAGCTCTGGGTAAAAATCTGCGCAAACTTGCGGAACTCAATATTTATAAAACACAGTATTTAAAAAATAAACTCTTACAACTTAAGGGATGGAAGGAAGTATTTTCTGCGCCGGTTTATAACGAATTTGTTTTGCGTTGCCCCGATGCACGCCTCGCCAATGAAAAGCTTAAGAACGAGGGAATCATCGGCGGGTATGAATTACACAAAGATTATCCCGAGCTCGAAAATGCTCTGCTATTTTGCGCAACGGAAATGGTTTCGAAAGATGATATGGACAAGGTTGTTGCCATCCTCAAGTAGTTCTGCACCTTTAATCCCTCTCCCCTGGCGGGAGAGGTTAGGTGAGGGGGTCATAGTAACTGAATTCTGATAGAGGCGTGATTTTATATGGAGTTAATATTTGAGATAAGCAAACCGGGACGAAACGCTGCCGATGTGACCGCAAGCGATGTGCCCGCTGTCAATATTGAAGATGCGATCGGCAAGAAATATCTGCGCACCGATCTCGATTTGCCGGAAGTGGCGGAAGTTGATTTAGTCCGGCATTACACTAATTTATCACGCAGGAATTTCGGTGTTGATCTGGGCTTCTATCCACTGGGTTCCTGCACCATGAAATACAATCCCAAAGTTAATGAAAATGTAGCAGTCCTACCCGGCTTTACCGGTCTTCACCCTTATGCCGATGATGAATCTGCCCAGGGGAATCTGCAACTCATGTATGAAATGCAGAAGTATTTGAGCAATATTTTCGGCATGGCCGAGTTCACTCTGCAACCGGCAGCTGGCGCTCACGGCGAGCTTACCGGCATTATGATGATTAAAAAGTATTTTGAAAAGAAAAACGAAAAGCGCCCTCTTATCCTTATACCTGATACCGCCCACGGCACCAATCCGGCCTCCGGAGCGCTTTGCGGTTTTGAGACGGTTACGCTGCGCTCTAACAGTGAAGGAGGCGTGGATATTGACCACTTGATGTCTTTAATGACCAAAGATGTGGCAGGGCTGATGCTCACCAATCCTAATACGCTGGGGCTTTTTGAGCGCAACATTGAAAAGGTTGCGCAAATTGTTCATGGCAAAGGCGGCTTGCTTTATGGCGATGGCGCCAATGCCAATGCTTTTTTAGGCAAGGCAAGACCAGGCGATTTGGGCTTTGATGTTATTCAGCTCAATCTGCATAAAACATTTTCCACACCGCATGGCGGCGGCGGCCCCGGCAGCGGCCCCGTGGGAGTATGTGCAAAGCTGGTTAATTATCTGCCTGTACCCCGCATTATCAAAACCGGTCACAGCTATAGCTGGTCGGGTAAATTTCCCGATACTATCGGGCGGATACGCTCCTTTTATGGCAATTTCAACGTAGTTGTTAAGGCCTATACTTACATTCGCTCTTTAGGTGCCGAAGGGTTAACGCATGCAACAGAAATGGCCGTACTTAACGCCAACTACATTAAAGAAAAATTAAAACCATATTTTGATCTGCCTTATGATCGAGTCTGCATGCATGAGTGCGTCTTTTCCGGTAAAAGACAAGTGGCACAAAACGGTGTGCACACCACTGACATCGCCAAGAGGCTGATCGATTTCGGTTATCATCCGCCGACCATTTATTTTCCGCTCATTGTTCCCGAAGCCATCATGATTGAACCGACCGAAACGGAAAGCAAAGAAACGCTGGACACCTTCTGCGATGCCATGATCGCCATTGCCAATGAAGCAAAGGAAAATCCGCAGCGGGTGAAAGATGCGCCGCTAACAACGCCCGTCAGCCGGCTCGACGAAGTACTCGCCGCGCGCAAGCCCGATGTTTGCTGGAAAAGATCATAAAGAGTCATCACGCCAAAACCGTAGGGAACGCGGTCGCCCCGGCATACGCCGGGCAGGCTTACCGTTCCCTACCAATTTTAATTGCGCCTTTTTTCATACAGTAATTTAATTGGTAACCATCATGATTAACAGACAATCGAAACCACAACTTCTTTGCAAGCCTTCCTGGCTCAAAGTTCGTCCTCCCTATGCTAATCAATGCCGCAGTATCAGAACAACTCTCTCCGATCTTCAATTGCATACAGTCTGTCAGGAAGCGGCCTGCCCCAATATGGCGGAATGCTTTGCCAGCGGCACCGCCACTTTTTTAATTCTGGGAAATATCTGCACACGCAATTGTCTTTATTGTAATGTTGAACACGGTAAGCCTGCGACAATTGACGAAAAAGAAATTCATCATTTGATTAGTGCTGTACGGAAAATGAAACTGGAATATGTTGTCATCACATCCGTTACGCGCGATGATTTGCCTGATGGTGGCGCGCATATCTTTGCCGATTGTATCAGCGAGTTGCGTCACGCACTGCCTGCCTGTAGAATCGAAGTGTTGATTCCTGATTTTCAGGGCAATCAGGGGGCGCTGGAAAAAGTGATTGCCGCAACGCCGGATGTCATCAACCACAATATGGAAGTTGTTGAGCCTTTGTTTGCCCAATTACGGCCGCAGGGGAATTACAATATCTCCCTGAAGCTGCTCTCGGGCATAGCCGCGACTCCCGTTGTTGCCAAAAGTGGTTTTATGGTTGGTTTTGGCGAAAAGCGCGATGATATTCTGCGCCTGATTGATGATCTGTCTTCCGTCTCCTGCGAACGTCTAACGATCGGACAGTATCAACAGCCAACACTCAAGCACTGGCCGGTGGCAAAATATTATCATCCTGATGAGTTTGCCGGGTTCAAAGAAATCGCGTATCAAAAAGGTTTCCACTATGTAGAATCAGGACCCTTGGTGCGGAGTTCTTATCATGCAGCACAAGCAGGATCATAAGGTGGCATTGCGAGGAGCGCCTCGCACGACGTGGCAATCTAATTAGCGGTTGCAGTAATTGTGAGGTGTATTGATGTCCGAAAAATATGATTTAGTCATCATCGGCGGAGGGCCGGGGGGATTGGCGGCCGCGGAACTTGCAGCAGCAAATAAAAAGCGCGTGCTCATTATTGAAAAAGACGGTTGGGGCGGCACCTGCACTCACCGCGGCTGTATTCCCACCAAGGCGCTGCTTACTTGCAGTAAATTTTATGCGGACTTAAAAAAACTTAAAAGAGTGGGAGTGAATATCTCGGCTGCCGCGGTTGATTTTTCAGTCATGAAAAAGCATCAGCAGCAAATTGTGAAGGTTGCCGCCCTTGGCGCGCAAAAGGTTCTCACTGATGCTAAAGTAGAAACAAAATCAACAATGGGAGAAATTATTTCCCCCAAGGAAGTGCGCTATATCGATTCATCCGGGGAAAGTGAAATCGTCTCTGCCCAAAACATCATCATCGCCTGGGGCTCGGTTCCGCAGATGCTCCCCGGCATCAATACATCTAAAAACATTCTTACTTCTGATGATATTCTCAATATCAATACACTGCCGGAGAGTATCATTATTGTTGGCGGCAGTTTTATCGGTGTTGAATATGCAACACTCTTTGCCGAATTGGGTGTAAAGGTCATTCTGGTCGAGCTCCTTGAACGTATTTTAATTTATGAGGATGAAGAAGCAGCTCAATTTCTTCATCAGGAATTAACGCGCTTGGGCGTTGCTATCCATACGTCAACAAAATTATTGAGCCTCAAAGATACAGACAACGGCGTTGTCATGCAGGCGCAGAAAAATGCTGATCAGCTGGAGATGCGCGCCAGTAGCGCGCTGCTTTGCACCGGCCGCAAGCCGCTTTTGCATACGGAGCAGTTGGATAAGCTTGGAATCAATTATGCAAAAACCGGAATTAAGGTTGATCAGAATATGATGACGAATGTACCGGGTATTTACGCGGTAGGCGATGTTACCGGCGGCATGATGCTGGCGCACCGCGCGGCGCAGCAGGGCAAAGTCGCCGCAGGCCATATTTGCGGCGTAAGCGACTATTCTTATAATGAGAGATTCATTCCTTCCGTAGTGTATAGCCATCCGCAGATTGCGCGAGTTGGCATTACGCAAAAGGCAGCCGAAGCAGAAGGATTATCGGTGGAAATTATCAAATCCCAATACAGCGCCAACATCATTGCTCGAACGGAACTGATGAGTCAGGGTTTTGTCAAAGCTGTTTTCCATCAGGATAAACTCGTCGGCGCAACCATTGTTGGCGACCACGCCGCAGAACTCATTTCGCCTCTTGCCTTGGCCGTGTCCAATGAGCTAACCAAAAAGCAACTGCGTTCATGGGTCATACCGCACCCGACGTTGAGTGAAATATTTGCGCCGCTGATTGGCTGAGTACCAAGTTGCCATCATTCGGCTACTTCAAGGCAATGACGACTTAAATTTTCTTTTTGCCGGAGTTTACCCAGCGTATGTGGGGGAGCCACCTTCTTGCCGCCTCGATATCCTGATGACTGCAACTTGGTATTAATTTCATTGACTTGCAAACCGCATTTTCATATAAGATAACAAAACATAAATATTATAAGTCAGGGATAGATGAATAAGACTAGTAGATTAAAAATTAATCCCGAAATTTTAAAGTGGGCCAGAATAGAATCTGGCTATCCCATTGACTATATAGCAAGAAAAATTGATATTACGCAGCAAACTTACCTTCTGTGGGAAGATCAAGGTAGTAGCATACCATTTAGTAAATTAAAAAGTTTAGCTAAAATACTCAAACGACAAATCGCCTTTTTTTTCCTTCTTGATATTCCTCAAAGCACAAAAAAGCCAAGAGACTTCAGGAATCTAATGGATGACTTTCTTTCACCTGAAACCCATCTTGTATTCAGGCGTGCGCGAAGATATTTAGATATTCTCAAAGAGTTAAACGATAACACCTTCTATTCTAAAAAATATGAGTGGCTGACTGAATTCAAAAATAAATTTGGGAATCAATCCTTGCTAAAGGATAATGTTTCAAGTTGGATCAGAGAGAAATTACAATATACTATCAATGCTCAAATTTCTGATACTAATATTGAAAAAGCATATAAAAATTGGCGGCAGTCTTTCGAGAATAGTTTCGGTATTTATATATTTCAGTTTAGTATGCCTATCGATGAAGTTCAAGGTTTCTGCTACGCTGATTCATACCCCTACTGTATAGTCGTAAATAATAATTATTCAACAGCCTCAAAGATTTTCACATTATTTCATGAATTAGGTCATATATTAAAAAAACAATCTGCTATATGTTTACCCGATTCGGCGTTTGAAGATAAAAAAGAAGAATTTGAATATAACTCATTCGCTGGTCGAACATTGCTTCCCGAAGATATAATGCGACCATTATTTCATGTGGGCGACATCTTTTCCTATTCAAGAAAGTTAAAGGTTAGTAGTGAAGTTTATTTGAGGCAACAAAGAAGCTTGGGATTAATAAATCAAAAAGAGTTTTTTGCTCTTCTTGAAGATATTCACCAAGCAGTAAAACCAAAGAAAAAAGGCTTTGCAATATCCAGTCCTCTACAAAAAAGCATTAACTCAAGAGGCCCAAAGTTTTTCTATACTATAGTTGATGCAGCACGGCAGAATAGGATAACTTATAGTCATGCATCCGACATGCTTGGCATTAAAATTAACCATATATTAGCGACTTAGTGCGAATGGCTCAAAATAAAGAAGAAGAAATATTTTGTTTCGATTCATCCACTTTTATTAAATTGCATCGTTCCTATGGCGAAGATCTAATACCAGAAATATGGCAAGAATTAGAAAGTTTATTTAAAAATGAGAAAATCATATCACATGCTGTAGTATTTGAAGAATTAACCACAAGTGTAAAAAAAGACACTTTGTCTAAATGGATTTCTTCTAAAAAGCGTTATTTTAAAAAAATGTCGGATAATCAAGCGATACATGTTTCAAATATTATTAAAAAATTCCCAGGGCTGATAAATGCGAATAACGAGAAGGATCAAGCAGACCCTTGGCTGGTAGCTCTAGTGTTAGAAGAAAAATCAAAATCTGGATTATTTTCATCAGAAAAAGAATATTTCATTGTTAGTGAAGAAAAAATTGAAAGTCCGCATAAAATTCCTGCTGTATGCGAACATTTTGGAATTAAGCATCTCAGTTTGAAAGATTTTTTTAAGTACAATGGTTGGCAACTTAGAATGCAAAAAAAATAAATAATAACTTACTTCAAAAAGTACGGATTAAATGTTTCACTGCGACCATTTTTTGTAAGAACCATAATTTGCCACTTTCTTTAAAATAATTTATCGGTTCTTTGATTTAAAAATTGAACACTAGGAGAATAGCATGAAGATAATAAACTACACATCAGTCACACCAACTCATTTTAACAATGACCAGGCAAAGGGAGTGGCCGGCCGTGTTGTGATTGGCAAGAATGACGGCGCAAATAATTTTTGTATGCGGATTTTTGAGATTGCTCCGGGTGGAAATACGCCGAAACATGCCCACGCTTGGGAACATGAAATGTTTATTCATGCAGGTGTTGGCGAAATTTACGGCAATGGTAAGTGGAATTCTGTTCAACTCGGAAATGTTATTTTTATGCCGCCCAATGAAGAACATCAAATTCGCAATACCGGTAAGGAACTATTGATTCTGGCCTGTCTTGTGCCATCAATCGCCCCGGAACTATAAGAAATGAAGTTTATGCGACATCATGAGATTGCTTTGTCCCTAGTGTTCCTTGCAATGATAAAGTATGATTATGATACAGTCTCTGCGCGGAAATGACGCCATTGATATATTTTGACTCTGTGCTAATAATGATGAAGGTAATGTTGCTTCTTAAAAATAATTAATATGAGCTTTGTTAAATACCGCTATCTGATATTCGGCATTCTGGGCGCCGCTTATATTCTGGTTTTTTTCCACAGACTTGCCCCCGCGCTTGTCGCAGTGGACATGATGCGCGATTTAAAAACCGGCGGGGCGCTGATGGGCATTCTTGCCTCCGCTTATTTCTACCCCTATGCCTTGATGCAAATTCCCGCAGGCCTTTTATCCGACTCCTGGGGACCGCGCCGGTCGGTTGCATTATTTTTCATCTTCGCGGCGGCCGGGTCGATTGTTTTGGGATTTGCACAAAGTGTGGGCGTGGCCATTGTCGCCCGAATCATTGTAGGTCTGGGTGTAGCCACGGTTTTTGTTCCGACACTCAAAATCCTGACCAACTGGTTCGAACCGGAGAAATTTGTCCGCATGACTGGATTGCTAATGTCGCTGGGTGGAGTGGGAGCTTACACGGCCGCAACACCTCTGGCCCTGCTCAGTGACGCTCTCGGTTGGCGGGGAAGCATGATTGTGATTGGGGGATTTACTTGCGGGATTGCGCTGGCCGTATGGTGGCTGGTCAAAGACACACCGCAGGAGCTGGGATTCCCGCCATTACGCTGGACAATGACTCCGGATAATGTTGGGAACAAAATTGGTTTACTCAGCGGCATTGGCCTGGTTCTTAAAACACCCATGTTCTGGCCGATGGCGATTTGTACTTTCCTGGGCGCTTCAGTATCGTTAAGTTTCAGCGGCTTGTGGGGCGGCCCCTTTTTGATGCATGTTTACGGAATGTCGAGAGCGCAGACGGGCGCCGTATTATCCGCAATGGCTGTCGGTTTGATTGCCGGTGCGCCTGTAATGAGCTGGCTTTCCAATAGAGTCTTGCGCTCTCGCAAGAAGGTGCTCATTATTAATTATTTTTTCGGGCTGTGCCTTTTTATTCCTCTGGCCTTTTTCACCAGCGGTTTCCCTGTGGCGATGCTCTATGTCTGGTGTTTTTCCTATAGTTTTATGATGTCGGGTATGGCCGTGGTCGGCTACTCATCCGTCAAAGACTTGTATCCGGTGACAATTTCCGGTACGGCTACGGGCATTTTAAATATATTCCCCTTTGCCGGCGCTGCTTTGGGACAACCGCTGATCGGCTGGTATCTGGACCAGGCAGGCTCGGTCGGCGGTCAATACAGCGCTGATGCCTATTCCACCGCGTTCAAGATTTGTTTGATCCCCCTTTTCGGCGCCCTGGTCGCCAGTTTACTGGTTAAAGAAACATATCCCAAAGAATCAACCATATCCAATCTATAACGATATATACAGCTGAATACCGGTTAAGCAGGCTGGGGAAATTTCTATTTTAATCAAACCAACGAACAAACTCATTAATATCTTTTCTTTGTGAGCGGTAACTATTGAGCGGTGAATCATAATCAGGATAACCAACTGATATGCCCATGGCCATCTTGATGTTATCGGTAATACGTAAATGCTTGCGGATAATATCGGGATAAATCGTCAGCATGGCCTGCGGGCAGCCGCCCAGGCCTTCGGCATGAAGCGCCATTAAAAACCCGTGAACAAAAAGGCCTGAATCAAACATCGACCAGGATGTCAGTGTCTGATCCAAGCCCACAAAAACCCCGCAGGGCGCGCCGTAGAGCTGGAAATTGCGCAGGTAACCGGCACGAAGTTTTTTCTGATCAGAGGTATCTACCCTTAGAGCGGCAAAGCGGTTCCGGCGATGGGCTGATAATCTTTTCTCCAGCGCCTCAGGCCAGGCCGTAGGCAGCGGAAAGTCCGGTCTTTTAGGTTCGTCCTCCTGGGCTGCCAGCGATAACCCGGCGCAGAGTTCTTCTTTCTTTTTTCCCATGACGACAAAAACTTCCCACGGCTGCGTGTTCATGTAAGATGGGCTATATCCCGCCGCTAGTAAGATTTTTTCCAGCAGCCCCTCATCCACGGGCCTGGGTAAAAACGCGCGGATACTTGATCTGCCTTCCAGAACTTGATAAAAATCCATATTGCCCTCCTTGTTAAATTTATAATTTCTGGATTGCCCGGTCACCGGGCATGCTCCCGGCACAGAGCCAGGCAATGACACAGGGGGTGAATTCCCTCGGTATTCCCGGCGACCTGCCCGGCCACGCGTGGCCTCGCGTGCCCTCGAGTAACCTTGTATGACCTTCAGGTTATGCGCCGGAGAGAGAAGTTACATACTCAGCGGCGCTTTCGCCTGCCACATATCCGGTCGAAAAGGCGGCCTGTAAATTATAACCGCCGGTATCAGCATCAATATCCATGACCTCACCACAAAAATAAAGCCCTTCAACCTTTTTGGAAGCCATCGTGCGCGGATCAATCTCAGCAAGCGCCACGCCGCCTGCTGTAACTATAGCTTTTTCTAAAGGCAGCGCCGATTTAACATTGAATCGTAATGCTTTGAAAAGCTCGATTATTTTTTCCCGTTCGGGGGCCGTAATCTGGTGCGCCGGTTTTTCCGTATCAATGCCAGTTAGGGCAACAAAAGGATTGATCATTTTGGCAGGCAGGTATTCTTTGATAATATTGGCGATTTTTCTTTTGCCGGATTGATCCAGATCCCGCTGCAGGCGCTTATGCAATTGTTCTTTAGTTAAAGCTGGTTTTAAGTCGATCAAGATCGCAACCGGCCCTTTTTCCAGTGCTTCGGTAACAGCGAGACTCATGAGTAATATTATCGGACCGCCCAAACCAAAATGTGTAAAGAGCATCTCACCGAAACGGCTTTCGATAATTGGCGGACGAGGCACTTTTTTTTCACCGCGTCCGTAGTCAATCTGAGGAGTTAATGTTGAATCGATCCGGCTGGCCTCGCCCTGAAAAGCCGTCGCGCGAACATTGCGCAGGCTCACTCCCTGCATGGCTTGCGCAAGTTTTTGTTCTTGCACAATAAGCGGCACCAGTGCCGGTTTGAGTTTGACTATGCTATGCCCGAGCATTGCGCTGATTTTGCAGCCATCGCCGGTGGATCCGGTAGCAGGCCATGATGCGCCACCGGCAGCTATAATCACAGCCCCGCAACGAAAATTTCCGCTTTGTGTTTTTACGCTGTAAATCCCTTTATCCTGAATGGCAATTGAAGTCACTTTGGTATTTAACTGAACCTGTACTTTACCCGCGGCCAGATATTTTTTAAAAACCTTCACCACGTCTTGGGCATTATCAGAGACAGGGAAGATTCTGCCGCCGCGTTCAACCTTCGTGACAAGTCCGTGGCTCTCCATAAAACTGAGCAACTCCGGACGAAAAAAGCGATGAAAGGCGCTGTGCAGAAAACGGCCGTTGGCTCCATACATGGAGATGAATTTCTTCAGTTCTGCGGAATTGGTCAGATTACAACGTGTCTTGCCGCTAACCAGAATTTTCTTCCCGCAGCCATCGGTTTTTTCCAAAAGCAAAACTCCGGCGCCAACCTCGCCCGCCCGTCCCGCGGCCATAAGGCCTGCCGCGCCGCCGCCAATAACGATAATATCGGCATCTGTTGATTCATCTGTTTTCATTGTTTCCAATCACTATTCATAGAAATAAGTATCATGAATAGTATTATACGGTCAATCATCGAATCACGGCTTGGTCTTGTCATCTTTACAAGCATGTGTTATTCCAATTCTAAATCAAGGCACTATTTTTGTTGGCAGCGTCGTCGGCTCGATATCATCTTTGATTTAGAAATGGTGTTAATTACTCGAAAAGTTCAATTGCCCGAACAGGAGCACTAAATTTGCAGGTTCCGACAAATTTAATATCACTAACAACTAAAATGATTTTGCGGACACAGCCGGTGACCCATCAGTACCTTCAGCAGTGGAAACAGCAGGCGCAAAATATTCCCAATCCTGAATTTCGCAAACAGGCGCTGATAAGTATTTCCACCAAAGCTTTTCATTGCGAGGGCGGCGCCCTTTACGGATTACTCGCCCGGGATCAATATAAGGAAGCGATTAAATTTATTGTCGCTTATCAGACAATCAGCGATTATCTGGATAACCTCTGCGACCGTAGCACATCGTTAAACCCTGATGATTTTAGGGCGCTGCACGAATCCATGCTGCATGCTCTGACTCCCGATGCGCCGCTATCTTCTTATTACCGCTTCCGGCAAGATCAAGAGGACGGCGGCTATCTGGCGGCTTTGGTTACGACCTGCCAGGAAGTACTGCGCGCTTTGCCTGATTATGAAATTGCTGCTCCGGCTTTGAGGCAACTGGTAAGTGTTTATGTTGATTTGCAAGTCCACAAACATGTAAAGACTGATGAGCGCCTGCCCCGCCTTAAGGCCTGGTTTGATCAACACAGAGAAGGTTTACCCGCAATGAGCTGGTATGAATTTGCCGCCAGCTCCGGTTCCACCCTGGGCATTTTTTGCACCGTCGCTTATTTATTTAATCCTCCGGCCTCTGCTGAACTTATCGCGAAAATTAAAAAGGCTTATTTCCCCTGGGTGCAAGGCCTGCACATCCTCCTGGATTATTTTATTGATCAGGAAGAAGATCGCAAAGGCCTTGACTTGAATTTCTGCTCTTATTACCCGGATGATAATATTCTGGCCCAGAGGCTCTCTTATTTTTACCAACAGGCGCAACTGAGTGTTTCCGGTCTTCCTGATTCGTCATTTCACCACTTGATCAACCGTGGCCTATTGAGTATTTATCTGGCCGATGATAAAGTTTCTCAACAAAAAAATATACGCAAGGTCTCCCGGAAGTTGCTGCGCCTGGGCGGGATTGAAACTATCGTCTTTTATCTGCATTGCCGGATTTACAGACGGCTGACTGATTAAAGTTTATACCAATTCTAAATCAAAGCGCTATCTTTGTTAGCAGCGTCGTCGGCTTTCTCAACGTATGTACAATACGCCTCGTCGCCTCCTCCTTGCCGCCTCGATATCATCTGAGAGCTTTGCATAACTGCAT
>PLNU01000175.1:0-2556 GCA_003142835.1 Syntrophaceae bacterium | reverse complement strand
AGAGGAGTTTTGCAAAGGTCTCCATCTTTGATTTAGAAATGGTATTAAAACACTCTTTTTTAGTGCTGTGACTGTTGAATAAATCTCCAGCATCTGGGGAATTATTCCCCACTTATTTATTGAAATTAGTTTCCAATATTTTTCTGAAAATAATTATGCTAATTATTTCAACAATATACACTTATTTATACTGAATGACCTGTGTGGCACACAAGTTGCTTTATGGGATGTCAGAAATATTACGGAGGATGATCACAATGAAGAGAGCTTTGGTGTACATAGTTAGCGTCGCTTTTCTTTTGTCGGCTCTGTCGTTTGCTGCTGACAAGCCCGCAACTGATACAACCAAAGTTGATCCGGCAAAAACACATGTTGTTAAACCGGCAAAAATGAATGCAACGGGGAAAGTCATCGAAATATCGGATAGCTCGATTAAGATCGAACGCACCGTAAAGGGCAACGCGGAAACTATGGAATTTGTTTTAGATAAACCAACGGAAAATGTCGCTGTGAATGATTCCGTTAAAATTGCCTATATTGAAAAAGATGGCCAATTATTGGCCTCACGAGTAGTAAAAGCCACACCCAAGAAAAAGAAGTAAAGACTGTTTGGGAAAAAGTAGAAGTGATTGAATATTTACAGTAATTAGTTTGGAGTCCCTTAAATATTTATAAGGGTGGTATTAAATAAAAACAAATTTAGAAGGAGGATTTAAGATGAAACGTTTAGTATTGTTTGTTATCGCATTGGTTTTCGCATTTTCCATGACAGTAATGGCGGCTGATAAAGCAGCTGATAAAGCTGCCACAAAAGCTGCTAATGTAAAGTCTGAGGCCGCTGTAAAGGCTGCTGATGTAAAGGATGAGGCCGCTGTAAAGGCTGCTGATGTAAAGGATGAGGCCGCTGTAAAGGTTGATGCAAAGAAAGCCAAAGCAGTTAAGAAAGCAGCAGCTAAGAAAGCAGCAGCTAAGAAAGCCAAAGCAGCTAAGAAAGCAGCAGCAGACGAGAAAGCAGCTGAGCCTGCAGCAGAATAAGTCTATCACAACTTTATGTGATGTGAAGAAGGGGCAGGAAAACCTGTCCCTTCTTTTTTTGCCTGGTTATGGTTTATTTTTCCCCTTTCTGCTATATTCATTTATCATGTTCAAAAAAATAATCGCCAAGGTAATTGCTTACAATGATAATCTGACAGTACGGGTAAGGCTGGTTGTACTTACCGGTGCCGGTTTGGCTATAACCATGGCCATCTGGGGCATAATCCAATTGACTGCCCTGGATAGAATTCTCGTAGGGCAGCAGGTAAAAAGACTGGAAGGTGTGGCGGAAACAGTCAGCACCTTTTATCAACATTTCCCGACTAAACGCGGCCTTTCCACGCTGGATTCCGCCCTTAAGGACCACGTGCAATCAGATATTCGTATCGCCCGAATTGACATCTTTAACGCCAGCCACAATAATGTTGATTACGTGGCGGGTGCCAGCCGAGTTCAATATGAATGGCCTGATGACATTGTTGCTTTGGCCAGCGAAAAGGGTAAATCCCGTTATGCTAAAATGGAGACGGAAAGCGGTCCGGCATTGGGTCTGCTATACCCTTTTGCAGGAGAGACAAAAGATTCACACATTGTAGTCGGCATTATCGGGTTTTCACGGGCTAATGTTGAAATCCTGAATCGAGCTGAGAAATTATTAATATTTAGCAGCGCCGGATTATTACTGTTCATTTTTTTATTAATAGGATTAAGTTACCGCTGGCTTATCGGCGGACCGCTCAATCTTATCATTTCGACAATTGATGAATCCCAAAAAGAACAATATATTAAGCGCATTCCTATCGCTCGTAAGGACGAATGGGGACAACTTGCCTTGCACTTCAACCTGATGGCCGATGAAATTCAGCAGGTTATGGCCAGAAATTCTGACTTGACCCGGCATTTGGAAGACCGCGTTCGCGAAGAAACTCTTAAAGTAGTTCAGTTGCAAAAACAGGTTG
This sequence comes from Syntrophaceae bacterium, assembly GCA_003142835.1. GTDB lineage: Bacteria > Desulfobacterota > Syntrophia > Syntrophales > Smithellaceae > FEN-1160. The sequence goes on along the minus strand of PLNU01000175.1, from coordinate 562 downwards.
ATGATCTCAAACAGTTGACGGCCCTGGGACATTTAACGGCTAATCTTGCCCATGATTTGGGCACGCCGCTGCATTCTATCGGAGGTCTGGCAAAGCTTCTGTTGGAGAGAGAAGGCTGGCCGCCGGATGTAGTCCATAAACTGGAATTGATTGTTCAGCAAACCCAGCGTCTGGACAATGTCATCCAAAATGTTCGCAAGGCCACGCGCTTACCCGATCCTCATTTTGAAGTGCTTACTCTTCAAAATATTTTAAATGAAACGTTGCCGCTGGTCGAACCCCTGACACAGCAAAAAAATGTTGTAGTCGGCGTTTATATCGATAATACAACCAAATCTTTATATGTCGATCGATACCGAATCCAGACCGCGCTTTTGAATATCATTCAAAATTCTCTGGAGGCCATGCCGAAAGGGGGAAAAATAACGATATCGGCGGAAAGTGTTGAACAAAATCGAGTGGTGGCGATTACGATTCAGGATACTGGCGTGGGAATTCCGCCGGATATGATTGATAAGGCTTGTGAACCATTTTTCAGCACTCGCAAGAAGGATGAAGGGTT
>PLNU01000070.1 GCA_003142835.1 Syntrophaceae bacterium | reverse complement strand
ACATCCAATCCGATACTGCGGTGATCATCAATTGTGGCCAGCTTCTCCGATTTATCAATTTTAAAGTACGGTTTAACGAATGTATCTTCAATTTCAGCACATACGCTTCCATCCAGAAGAGCAATGTGCAACATATAATCATCTTGAAGCACCTGTTTGGATACACCCATCGCTTCGGGAATAAACCCGACAGCTCCAATACCTCCGCCTTTTCCATTGCCTCTGTTGTGCATCTGCACGGATGGCTCGAAGATGTTCTTCCCCGTTACAGGAATCGAGCAGATAAACCCTGTTACGCCGCAGCCTCCTTCTTCTTCAGTGTTGAGGATCAAAGGTGGTACCTGGCTGCAAATTTCAGTGCGTGATATAGTTATTTTTTCAACATTATCCATTATTAGCAAACTCCGCTTTATTTACTGTAATCGATGTGCTCTAGCAAATCCGTCCGGCCAACAAGTTCTCTTACGCTCTTCATACCGAACTTCTGTAATATTTCCACAAGCTGGACATTCCAGGCATGATACATATTAACCAGACGCTGCGTTGCCCATTCCTCGTTAAACAGATCGGCAAGTTCCGAATCTGTGGAGGCAATGCCCCGGGCACAGCCGCGGCCTGATTCGCAGTTTCCACAGCGGACGCATTCCAGAGAAACCAGTTCCGCCGTCCCGATGACCGCGAAATCCGCGCCAAGGCAAATGGCTTTGGCCAAATCATGAGCAGTCCTTATGCCACCTGAGGCAATGAGTGTTATGGCGTCCCGTGCGCCCTCTTCCTTTAAAAAATTATGAACCTTCATGATGGCATATTCTATCGGCATGGCAATGTTCTTTTTGGCAATGTCGGGCGCCGCGCCGGTGCCGCCATATCCGCCGTCTATGTGAATTATATGAGCACCGGCATAGTATGAACCGACAGCAACCATATCCACATCATTTGGTGTCGAAACCTTAACGGAAACCAATGCGTTAGGATTGATTTCTTTGATCCAGTCAATATGCTTCTTGTGATCTTCGATGGAATACACCGAATGAAATGGAAAAGGTGAAAACAAGGAGGTGCCTTTGACCGCCTCCCGCATCCGGGCAACGTTTTCAGTATTTTTTTCACCCAGAAGATGCCCGCCAAGGCCGGGTTTGGCACCCTGTGCATACTTGAATTCCACTATTTTTACGCGCTGTATCGTTTCTTCGCGCACGCCAAACAAACCTGTCGCCACCTGAGTGATCACGTGGTCGTTATAAGGTTGAAGCAGCTCCGGATATCCTCCCTCACCGGTACAGGTAAATGTATTCCATATCGTCGCGTTGCGCGCCTTGGAAACCATTGTAGGCAGACTTACCGACCCGAAGGACATGCCCCCACCATAGACAGGTGTGGAAATGATAACATTGGCGCGGCCATCATTTCTCCTGTTCAGGGGAATCTCCGTTGATATTTCAAACTTATCAATTTTCGGCCGCCCGGCAGGAAACTTGAGGCGTAGTTTGTCGAACCCACCGCCGGAATTACCCGTATTATATTCAAGATCCTTTCGTTCGGGCGGATATCCGGTTTCCGCCATTATCCAGGTCGCAGTAATCATATCCGCTGTCCAGCGATAATCGCCCAGCGTTTCATACATCGGATTCAATGAGATGCTCAAAGCCTTGCGCGGACATTTTGCCACACAATAAAAATCGTTGTTTTTGCATTCAAACCCGATACATTTATAGTCTATCGGCACACTCATCCTGTTGTGCCCTTCAATTCTTTCATGAACTCCGTAGGGGCATGATTTGGCGCAAGTACCGCAGTTGATGCAGGCGCTGGATCGAGTAACTTTATATTTCGGCACCTGGTGTTTGAATCGCGAAGGCATTTTTTTAATTTTTACAGTTGCTGGTTTCATACGTTTAATGTTTCTCTTTTTTTAAATAATTTTCCAAATGTGTCATTGTCAATCTCTTCAAAGAATATTGCTCTTCCAGATTCACCGCGCAGCCGTCGTGCTTCTCGGATACCCATGGCGCCCATTACCTCCAGAAGCTGCGAATGCCAGGCACCCATGAGGTTAATGATCCTCTGCGTTAGAGTTCGTACCGGGATTTTTCCCAATTCCTCGGGGAAAACGAGTATCTTTTCCGGCTCTTCATACAACCTTGCACCAATCGCAATAAGCAACGGCAAATCTATTGCTGTTAAATCCGCGCCGCAGATCATTGCCTTGGGTACATGCTCGGCCATGGCTATTCCGCCGGAGAAAATAATTGTAACTTCATCACGGATTCTGTCCTCAACCAGCTTCAGATGCACGGCACGGATAACATCCTTGGCCTGACGTCGATTTAAATCTGCCGAACCATTATTCTCCATACCGCGATAATCGGCCACGACATGGATGATCTCCGCGCCACTTTGTGCCAGCTTGGAAACAATGGATTCCACAGACTTTGTTGCCGGAATTCGGATGATCGTAAGGGCATTACTTGCTTTTTTAATTTTATCTTTTACTGCAGCGAAATCACTCAGCAGTTCATCCGTATACTCAAGCGCCACAATTCTTACACTTTTGATCAACCCCTGATGCTTATCAATTTCTTTATGGGAAATTAATGGAATGATGTTTTTTATGTATTTTTTTATATCCGCTGTAATATCATCTGCAGACAATACAATACGGGTGTTTAGTTCTGCAGCCGCTCGGACGGCGGCGACTTTTACATTCGGACTCAAATTCTCTTTGGGAAAGTCAAAGATGATGGGAATTGGAAGATCAATTGTATCATGAATTTTCGACAGTAATTTGCCATTTTCATCAAAGGTCAGGTGATTGAGCTTCCTGCCCAGTTCAACGGATGTGCTGATGTATTCCCGTCCATGAATTCCGTCGCGTGTCGGGCGGACAATTTCCGACATATCGGTCCACATGCTGTCAAACCCCGGCCCTGTAAACGGACCTCGATAACCGGCGCCGGTAACCGGAACCTTACCATCCTCCGCCTGNNGGACATTCCTGAATGCACCGAAAACAGTTTCTACAGACCACCGTGTTCGGATCAGCCATTTTGCGCGGATCATCTTTACGTCGTTTATGTGCCTCGTAAATGCACACTTTGGTGCACTTACCGCAATTGATGCAGTTTTCTCCCCGCTCAATCTTAAATTTGTACACATAATCCAGATTAAGCGGCGTAACTCTTGGGTAAATATGATATTTCTTTGGCATAGTCTTTAATTCATCTTTCTATAGGCTGAAGACTGAAGGAAAAGAATCATTATCATCGAGTCTCTTTCTTCGGTCTTTATACCAGTATTATTCATGGTTCAGTTATTCCGATCCACCATCTCCCAGTAATCCTTGCTATCGTCAACTTTCTGAAGAAATTCAGCGATTTTTTCTTCGGGACGGCCAAATTTAGCTTCTATTCTTTTTTCCAGTGAATCCCAAAGCATCATCAGTTCAAGATTGGTTTGACATATCTCCTCACAGGCTTTGCAATGCATGCACATAAATACATTCTCAGCTTCCTCACGGGTCACTGGTCTGCCTTCAATAAGCTTTTTAGCCAGAGCAATTTTCCCTTTTGCGGTCACTTCTTCATTCCCGGTGACAAGATATGCCGGACATACCGCAATGCAGTTTCCGCATTTGGCACAGGCATGAGTAGTCAGCTCAAAATCGAGACTGTCGATTTTCTTATCCTTGCCCATAAACAGTGTCGCAATTTTCCCGATAACAGGTGACAGAAGAATCAATATCTTTATGAAAAAGCTAAAAATGGACGGACGAAAAACGACTGCCGGAATATTGAATAACTTTGATTGAATACCGAAGAACTTGCCCGGATTCATGACATTATTCGGATCAACCTTGGCTTTGTATGCCAGAAGTTTTTGTTTCTTTTTGCCGTTGTATAGATAATTAATAAAGCCCGCGTTCCAAATACCCAATCCATACGGTTCTGCTCCCATAGAAACAGCGGTTTTAGTAAGCATCATCGTCAATGGTAAGTCGATATAATATTTAAGTTTCCTGGAATCGCAAAGAAAATTGGTCATGATCAGGGTCATTTTGGCATCAATGATATAAGAATCAATGAATATTTCCACGCCAAAATTGGCTCCCAGTTTTTTTGCTTTTTCAATAAATCCCGCAGCCGAATCTATTGAAATAATACTTTCGCTGGCAAGAATTGTTGGTCCAAGGCGTTTTGTTTTCATGCCGAAAAGCCGCTCATTCCATAAATAACTGGCAACATAGCGAGGCGCTTCTTCAACTTTATTGTTTTGCTCGATAACCGTTAAAAACTTTTTATCTTCTTCAGAGTTGCTGAATTCTATCAGGACTCCGGCGTTCTTCTTAAATACGTGGGAATGCATGATTTCATTTATGTCATTTAGGTGATTTTCATCAAGAAAACGGATTACATCAGGCTTCAGTTCATCTGCCTGTCCTGTTTTGATGAATTTTTCAATGAACATGAAAGCATCTTTGTCACTTTCAAAATAGAACAGATGAGAATAAGAAGCCTGAGGAACATCGCGTAATTTAAGGTTTACCTCAACAATGATTCCAAACTCACCTTCCGTGGAAACGAAGTACATGAACTCCGGATCATTGGGAGTAATCTTTTTAGATTCACCAGATGGCGTTATAACTGTCATTGATACAATCTGGTTGGATAAGTGGCCATAGCGAAAACTGTTAATTCCGTAACCGCCTGTTGCAATCCAACCGGCGACTGTGGAAAACTTGCTCGATGGATATGTCATCAGACATAAACCTTCTTTTTTGGCCAGAATGTCAATATCGCTCCATCTTGCTCCTGCTTCAACAGTTATGGTCTTTTGTGCTTTGTTGAGATAGAGGATTCTGCGAAAAGGGGATAAATCAATAACTATTCCCGCATTTGTCGGAATTACTCCCCCAAATCCCCATGATGCAGCGCCCCTGGGGATAACCGGCACTTTTTTCTCATTAGCAAATTCCAGCACTTTTTTTATCTCTTCGGCGTTTTTCGGCTGGACGACAAAATCTGGTTGTATTTTAAAAAATGTTTTGGTCATGATTGTAGGAACATCGCCTATATCATGGCTGTACATTTCTTTTTCTTCTTCTTTATCGATAATTTTTATATCGCCCGCGATTTTTTTAAATTCTTCTACCAGCTTCATGTTTTGTATATCTCTTCCGTTACTATATTAATGATAAACCATTGAGACTCTATTTATTAATGTTGCGAACGTTATTTTATAGCAAAATGAATGCCAACGGCTAACTTTAAATGAATGAGTGACGTATAATGGAACAATAAAGTGAATTATTTTATAGAAAATTAAGTTTTGGAAGAAGAATCCGGCAACTATTAACAACCACAATGCTACAATATTGTTGTTTTGCCTATGCTCATAATACATAATTGTTCTTTTTTGTATTTTAGCATGTCAAATTTACAGTAAAGATCAATCAAGATCGGGTAGTTTTTAGCTTTTATTCTAACTATTCGTTACTGACGGATCCAACAATATTACCGGTTATATTATGGGTGTTTTTTTGATTGCCTATATTATCCTGATTAAGCAAAATGTATAGAGCTGAATATGATGATGAGCCTATATGTCACCAATATTAAAGTGGACGAATGGCTGCGAATTGTTATAATGTAGGCATATTATGCATCCGTGGCATATTTTTCGCACTAAGCTCATCAGTTAAACTTGCGCTCTATTTTTATGTGTTGAGCCTGTCTCTAAAAGATTTGATAGAAAATACCTTGTTGGAAAAAAATTAAAAAATATTTTAAAAGATAAGTGGAGGAATTATGAAAAAATCAAGACCAGTAATCGCATCGGAAAGAAAATACACGATCGAGAAAGAGAAATTCGTTCCCGTATCTGAATACTATGGTGAAGACACCTTTAATAATAAGGTAATGAAAGAGAAACTGCCGAAAGATACATATAAAAAACTTATGGAAGCGATTAATGAAGACAAGATTCTTGATATTGTAACAGCAGATATCGTGGCTCACGCCATGAAGGAATGGGCACTGGAAAAAGGAGCGACTCATTTTGCCCATTGGTTCCAGCCGATGACCGGTATTACTGCCGAGAAACACGACGCGTTCGCCGATCCGTCCGGGATTGGCGAAGTTGTGGAGAGATTCTCCGGTAAACAGCTTGTTCAGGGCGAGCCGGATGCGTCCAGTTTCCCGAGTGGCGGTATTCGGGCGACATTTGAAGCGAGAGGTTACACAGCCTGGGATATGTCTTCACCTGCCTTTATCAGAAGAAACGGCATTTCGACAACGTTGTGCATTCCTACCGCTTTCATTTCCTATACTGGCGAGGCACTCGACAAGAAGACTCCGCTACTTAGATCGAATAGAGCAGTAAACATTAGCGCATTGAATATGCTGAAACTCCTGGGCAGTAAAAATGTTAAAAAAGTTTATGCTACTCTGGGGCCAGAACAAGAGTATTTTTTAATTGACATGGATTATTTCTTCAAACGTCAGGACCTGGTACTGGCCGGACGGACGGTTGTCGGCGCTCCTCCGGCTAAAGGTCAGGAGTTGGAAGATCAGTATTTCGGCAGCATCAAGGAAAGAATGTCTTCTTATATGCACGATATGGAAGAGGAGCTCTTTAAACTCGGTGTTCCGGCTAAAACCAGACATAATGAAGTAGCTCCTTCCCAGTTCGAGCTGGCTCCTGTATTTGAAGAAGCCAACCTAGCAGTCGATCATAACCAAATCGTTATGGACACCATGAAGTCAGTAGCTAAAAAACATAGCCTTGCCTGCTTACTCCACGAAAAGCCCTTCGCGAAAATAAATGGTTCCGGGAAACATGTTAACTGGTCACTTTCCGATAACAACGGGAACAATCTATTGAATCCTGGAAAGACTCCTCATGATAACATTATATTTCTGGTATTCCTGGTCGCTGCAGTTCGTGCCGTCTATAAGAATGCTGACATCCTCCGGGCATCTGTCGCAACTTATGCCAATGATCACAGACTAGGCGCAAACGAAGCTCCGCCGGCCATAATCTCCGTATTTCTCGGCGATCAGCTCACCAATATTCTTTCAAACATTGAAAAAGGAATAGTTACCAAAGCCACGAACGCTGAAATTATCGATCTGGGCATTTCATCGCTGCCGATAGTAAGCAAAGATAATACTGATCGCAATAGGACATCGCCGTTTGCTTTTACCGGCAATAAATTTGAGTTCAGAGCTGTTGGTTCATCACAGTCTATTTCTTTCCCCGCCGCAGTACTTAATACAATCGTTGCCGAAAGTCTCGATCATCTGGCCGAAAAGATAAAAGCAAAAGATACCAAGAATATCAATCAGGCTGTATTTGAGGTTTTGAAAAGCGAGATCAAAGACATAAAACCCATATTGTTCAATGGAGACAACTATACCAAAGAATGGGAAGTGGAAGCAGGCAAAAGAGGATTGCCGAATTATAAAACAACTCCATTGGCCTTAAAAGCGCTGGTCACCGACAGGGCTCTGAATCTTTTTGATAAATATAAGGTCCTTTCCAAAGTTGAGCTTCAGTCCCGATATGTTATTTATCTGGAAAAGTATATTAAAGATCTGGAAATTGAAGTTAAATGTCTGAATAATATTTGTATGAGTCAGGTAATTCCGGCAGCTGCTGCTTACCAGAAAACGCTCGCGAAAGCGATCATCGCCACCAANNCGATCTTGTTAACAATATCTATAATTTGAACAAGGAAATTCTGGCCAAGGTTGACGCCACCAATGCTGTTCACGACGAAGCGAAAAAAGCAGATACACTATGTGGCAAAGTTAAACCAAAAATGGATGAACTTCGTGAATATGTGGACGAGTTGGAAAATCTTGTCGATGACGAATTATGGCCAATGCCTAAATTCTGGGAGATGTTGTTTATCAGTTAAATGATACCGGGAGTAGGGAACGGTCGCCCAGCATGAGCCTGAGCAGGCTGACCGTTCCCTGCATCTTTAATCATTGACGAGGCCGGGGGAAAAAGTTAGAAACATCCCTCCTGTAAATCATAATAAAGGGAGCTTCCTGTTACCAACAGCCAATGATCTGCTCCTTTTTGGTCTGATAAAATCTTTGATGGTTGATAAAAACCCTGAAGGATGTTTTTGTTGGGAGATAAAGCTTAAAAATGCCCCTGTTAAATAAAGAACGCCGAGCCTCGCTCGTCCTTGAAGACGGAAGTGTTTTTGAGGGTTTTGCCTTTGCGGGCAGCGGCGAAACTATGGGTGAA
>PLNU01000012.1 GCA_003142835.1 Syntrophaceae bacterium | reverse complement strand
ATGGGAGGAGCCAGGGGATAAGATAAAACCGCTAGGTTAGCCTGGCGGCTGGATGATAAGAGCCGGATGACGGGAGACTGTCACGTCCGGATCCGTGGGAGCGCGGGGGTGAAATTCCCCTGCGTGACCCGACCAAACGAAGTTTACGCACGGCTACAAACGTCAACGCCTCACATTTTATGGCCAGTTTTTCATTGACATACAAGACTACCCATCGTATGAATTATACAGGTGAATGAGAGGTTCGGGGGACATTTGGAATGAATGTGAATAAAGGAGGAAGAAAATGATTCAAGATGATCTTGACAAGATTGAAGAGAGGCTGAAGCAGAGCGCAGTGGTTAAAGAGAGTGACAAAGCTGAGCTGTTGACCCTCCTGACGACCCTGAGAAAGGAAATTGTCGACCTTTCCCAAACTCACTATGAGCATGCGGAAAGCATTGTGGGATTTGCCAAATTATCAGCTCACGAAGCCACACGCAAAGAAAAGAGTCCGGCGCTCCTAAATTTATCGATTGAAGGTCTAACCTCATCGGTTCAGGGCTTTGAAATATCTCATCCAAGGCTAGTGGGGATTATTAATACCTTTTGCGCAATGCTCTCTAATCTGGGAATATAGAATCCATACTACGGCCGACCTATCCCGTGGATTTGTTCATCTGTTCCTGAAATTCATTATCGCTCTGATCAAAAGATACAGCCTCGTAGCTATTGTCGCTGAAGGCTGTATATCTTCCTGTAATGTTGTTTTTCTAATTTCTCAATTCACACAACATTTCAACCGGAAGTCATCAAAAAACTGCGGAACTTTAACTTAATATGTGGTAAAATTATCAGGAGCAGGTTAGTGAATTTGGTTCTGAGAATATTATTAAATTTAACAGAAGGAAGAATGAATTATGGCAAATCAATATCCGGCTTTATTTTCTCCAATCAAAATAGGGAGCATGGAAGTAAAAAATCGTATTGCAATGATGCCCATGGGGGTGTTTTCTCCAAGGCTGATGGGACCTAACGGAGCTTATACGAAAGACGGAGCAGACTATTATATCGAAAGAGCCAAAGGAGGCGTAGGCTTAATTATAACCGGATTGCTGCCGGTAGGCTGGCTGCCTAAAGGCCATGGGCCTGGAGACCAAGGTGAAGGTTTCAATAAATACGTGGAGCAGCAAAAATATTTAGCCGAGGGTGTACATAAATATGGAGGTAAGGTTGTTGTTCAGATTACAGCTTTGTCTGGGCGTTCCAGTGCAAGTGCATCTGACCCCGCAGCTTGTGAGATTCAAAATGTATGGGATCCTACAAAGAAAAACCCTGAGATGACCAAGAAAGAAATTCATGATTATATAGAAATGTTCGCCAATGCTTCTTTAGCCTGCAAACTGGCAGGCATTGACGGTGTTGAAGTTCATGCCGTTCATGAAGGTTACTTATTGGATCAATTTACTATAGCCAATACAAATTCCAGAACCGATGAGTATGGCGGAAGCCTGGAAAACCGGCTGCGTTTTCCGTCTGAAATTGTACAGGCCATAAAAGCAAAATGCGGCAGTGATTTCCCTGTATTACTGCGTTACAGTGTAAGAAGCTACATGAAGGGCTTCAATAGAGGCGCCCTCCCCGGAGAAGAGTTTGTGGAATTTGGAAGAAGCCTAGAAGAAAGTATCGTTGCTGCACAGAAGCTGGTAGAAGCAGGCTACGATGCACTGAATTGCGATAACGGCTCCTATGATTCTTGGTACTGGCCTCATCCACCTACTTATATGCCTAAGGCCTGCAATCTGGAGGATGTAAAGGCTCTGAAAAAATATGTATCAGTACCTGTAGTCTGTGCAGGAAAGTTTGATAACCCGGAGCTGGCTAATAATGTTATTGCAAAAGGTGAAATAGACATGATGGGCATGGGACGGCCATTATTAGCAGATCCTGAATTGGTGAACAAATTTGCCAAAGGGGACTTGGATAATATCCGTCCATGCATAGGCTGCCATCAAGGCTGCCTTTCAAGAATATTCCAAATGAAAGATATTTCCTGTGCTGTAAATCCTGCCTGCGGAAGAGAACTCAACTATGGTGTTGCAAAGGCAGACAAGCAGAAGAAAGTATTGATTATCGGCGGTGGGCTTGCCGGCATGGAAGCTGCCAGAGTTTGTGCTCTTCGTGGACATACTGTAGATCTCTTTGAAAAGACAGATAAGATGGGGGGAGCCTTTATCGCAGCTTCCGCCGAGGAGTATAAAGCGGACGATAGGCGTTTATTAAAATGGTACATCAAGCAAATAAAGGATTTAAATGTAAATATATTTACCAATAAAGAAGTTAGTAAAGAATTTGTGAATGAAAATAAGTATGATGAGGTATTTGTAGCTACCGGCGCAGTGGAACGCAAGTTAAATACTCCCGGCTTTGACAATAAAAAAGTAACCTATGCCATAGATACATTGCTTCATGCCGATATTAAAGGGCAGAATGTATTAGTTGTGGGAGGCGGACTTACAGGTATTGAGATAGCCTGTGAACTTGGCAAAAAAGGTAAAAATGTAACAGTGGTGGAAGCCTGTGATACAATTCTAAACTCCTTTGGAATATGCGCAGCAAACTACAATATGCTTATGGAAATGTTGGATTATTATCATGTCAATGTCATGAAGTCTACTACTGTAACAAAGTATGAAAATGGTGTTGCTGAGTTATTAACTATGGTTAAAAATTTTCCTAATATTGCCAACAGAGCAAAATTAATGTTTACCGCAGGCTTGGGGGGAATACCGAAAAAATCAGAGTTAAAGGCAGACCACATAGTGGTGTCAGTGGGATACACAAGTGACAAAAAACTGTATGATGAATTAAAGGGTGAAAAGGTACATCTTGTAGGTGATGCGGATAAACCTGAAAACGTAATGAAAGCAATTTGGGATGCTTACGAAATTGCGAGAAATGTGTAAAGCACCGGAAACCTCCGTATGTTTTGGATCAATTAAATTATCTATAAAAGTTTGTTTGAGTTAAGTGTTGGTGGCATATTTTCTTTATCAACATTTGCCTCCATGAATTTCGTATACAAAGCAAGCCCCCTTCTTGCCTTAATACACGCCACTGAATAGTTGTAGATGTTTTCAACAAGCGCTTCTTCCTGTAATGTTGTTTNNTCAATCGGAAATAATCAAAAAATGGCTGAACAATAACTTAATATGTAGTAGAATTACCGTGAGGTCAGTATGTATGAACTATATTGGCTTAGGCAAAACCGGGTTAAAGATTTCCGCAGTTGGTTTTGGCGGGATTCCGATAATCCGGCTGCAAACTGATGAAGCCGTGAAAGTATTGCGCCATGCCTATGATCAGGGAATAACTTTTTACGATACCGCCAATATGTACCGGGATAGCGAAGCTAAAATCGGTCAGGCCTTATCCCATGTCCGTAATAAAATAATAATCGCAACAAAAACCATCCAGCGTAATTCTGCAGGGTTTCGGCAACATCTTGAAGGCAGCCTCAAAATGTTGAAAACCGATTATATTGATCTATATCAATTTCATCAGGTGTCCAATGATAAAGAGTGGGGAAAAATCACAAAAGACAGCGGAGCCTGGGGTGAAGCTGATAAAGCGAGGCAGGAAGGGAAAATTAGATTTTTGGGTGTCACTTCGCACAACTTGCAGATGGCCATTAAACTGGCAAAAACCGGACTGTTCAGTTCGGTTCAGTTTCCTTTCAATTTTATCGAACAGGAAGCTAAAGACGAGTTGCATAAATATTGCCGGGAAAAGGGGATCGGAATTATTGTCATGAAACCATTTGCCGGCGGGGTGATTGATAATGCCGTTATAGCTTTTAAATATCTCAGGCAGTTCCCCGAGATTATACCAATTCCTGGCTTTGATTCGGTAAAGTCGGTGGATGAAATAATCTCCATATACGAACATCAGAATGATATCACCAGCCATGATTTAGAGCTCATGGAGAAATACAGGCAGGAGTTGGGCAGGGTATTCTGCCGCCGTTGTGAGTATTGCCAGCCTTGTCCAAATGGTGTAATCATTACTCCGGCAATGGGTTATCGCATAGTCGCCAGCCGCATGTCGCCCAAAGTATCGGTTGAGTTTTTGAAAGTTCCTATGGAATCAACGCGATTATGTGACGACTGTGGGGTATGTATCGAGAAATGCCCTTACGATTTACCCATTCCTGAAATACTAAAAAAGAATTATGATTTATTCGAAGCCCATCGTTCCCAATCAGGATTAAAATAAAGAAAATTAAATAAAAAATGGCTGAACTCTAACTTAACATGTGGTACAAATATTAGGGGCAGGTCACTGTCGCATATCCTATCACGGGGCATGCAGGGTTATTGTGACAGAAGCAGGAAGGAGGTCGTTCTATGCCAATATTTATGATGTTCGGGAAATATACTCAGGATTCGTTAAAAGATGTCTCTGAGCAGCGGACGAAAAAGGCCGTCAAGGTCATCGAGAAAAACGGCGGAAAGGTGATTTCCATGTATGCCGTGATGGGGGAACACGATCTGGTCTTTACTCTGGATTTCCCCGACGCGGAAAAAGCGCTGTCCGCCTCGATGGGGTTAAATATGCTGACAGGCATTTCCTTTTCTACAACGCCGGTTGTCGATGTAGAAAAGTTCGATCGCCTGGTATCCAAGATAGAAAAGATTTAATTTGAGACCGAAGAATTGTCGCTTCCACAGAAGATAGTTGTTGGAAATCGACATATAGAAAATGTGGACTGCACCCCCTGGTGTTAGACAGATCCGGTTAGGGCAGTCGGACAGGGGTTATGGTTTTTAATAAACAGTTCTTCAAACTCCACCGGTGGCCTGTATCCGAGAGAAGAATGCAGACGTTTACGATTGTACACTTCTTGGATGAAAAAAGGAAGCCTAATTTGCACGTCTTCTAAGGTTCGGTATTCCCAGAGATAGACTTCCTCGACTTTGTTCCGATATGGCGAATTGCGAAAAGGTAAAGCATGTGCACGAATTTTTACCCGAAGCAATTCAGAATTTGAAAAGCCTGAAGTAAAATTAATCCGATAAATATTTCTCTATTTTACGCTGCTGTTCTTCATGCAATAAATAGTTATTGCCAGAAGATGCAGCAGACAGCCCGCACCAAACACAAACCAATTGAAATATTCAGGAATATATTTAGTAGCATAGCGCATGATCTCATAACTATCCGTGAAGTTGATGAGTTCCCTCAGCGAAAATTTACTCAGAATAAACATGCTATATTCGGCAGTATAAGAAAAAATAATAATCAGCGTACCGCCAATCAGCAGGCTCCATTCGGCGAAGCCCAGATGCGTGTTCTGCCTTTTCCCTTCAATGATAAAAATAGCCACAGCCAATGCAAGCATAATAACACAATTTATCAAAGGCGCCAATACCGGTCCTACCCAGGTGATGGGAACCATAAACAGTATGTCCCATGTAAAGAATGTATCCGGCCAGTTGAGTAATAATTTCAGAAACACATAATAAAAAATATCCCAGATGGCGAAGGCGAAAACAAAAAAGGCGAACTTCTCCACAGCCCGTCTTCCGGCCATAATGCCTGCTCCGACCAGCATAATCACAGTAGCTATTTCACGGAAAAATTCTGTGATGGCAATGTTTTGCTCAATGATCTTCAGCGGAAAGTTAAATCCATCAGGATAAAACATGGCGCGCATATACACCACTACGGCGCTTTCAAGATATGCCATGGCAATACTGAACACCGCCACCCAGATGATTTTTGTTATGATAGATTTCTTCATAATAAAATGAATGGGTAAATATAAAAAAATATTCATTATCGGCTTTACCGTGAACTGCTATTTTCGACTGAGGTGAAAATATTCGTTTGAGGTAAAGCTTCAGATAGTTTTTGATTTGATAAGACATTGCGAGACCTTTGCACAACTCGTTTGTTTATCCGTTTGCATTAACCAGTTCTTTACCTCGGATTTTCTGTTACAAATTTGTGGTTACGCAAAGCTAATATATTGATATTATTAATAATATTACTTGACAAATGCTTTCTTTTCAGGCATAATTCCTTTAAATTAAACCTTCTGGAGGAATTATGGGCTTCAAACAAATGAAAACTAACTTCACCTTCGCCGATATCTCCCTTTTTAACTCCATGGAAAAGAACCGGGCTATCAAAAGAATGCAACAGATCAACGCCACTGTGGACTGGTCCAGAATTGAAAGCCTGCTTTTGAGAAACTACCCCGTCGGCAAGAGCTTCGAAGGAAACGACGCCTATCCGCCTCTTATTCTTATGAAATGCCTTCTTCTGCAGCAATGGTTTAAAATCGATTCCGATCCGGAGCTGGAAACCCAAATCAACGACAGAATCTCCTTCAAAAAGTTCCTGGGGCTTTCCTTTGACGATTCCGCTCCTGATCATTCCACCTTCTCCCGGTTCAGAGGAAGATTCTCTAAAGACAATATGCGCATGATCAATCATGAACTTCTCTCACAATTTGCAGCCAAGGGTTTGACCATCAATGAAGGCATAGCCATTGATGCCCGACTGGTTCAGTCTGCCAGTCACCCTATCAGCAATAAGGAGATCCAGGAACAAAGAGAAAAAAGAGAGACCCCGGAGGGAAAGATAGACAAGAACGGGAATAACCTTAAGTTCTCTCGTGATCTGGACTCCAACTGGGTTGTCAAGAATAACAAACCCCACTACGGATTGAAGGAACATGCCTCTGTACGGCCTGTTGCCCGAAGCATTTCAATTTATAACTGTAACAATTTTTCAGGCGTGATGCAGTCCAATATTTTTATACGCCATAACAATCCTCAAAACATAAATGGCAAAGGAAAGTCGAAAATAAGTTTCTAATGCTGTCTTGGGCCATTTGAATGTATAACAAAGTTAAAGATGTCCTGACAGAAGACAGCACGGCAGTAAATCTTTTACTTGCCTCATGAACGCAAGGCAACGCCAGTGTCTTTGTTTTCGGTTTGGTTACATTCCATATCAGCGTCTGGATATTCTGAATCGTTGATACCAGATATTCCTGAATGTTTACTTTCCATAATCCGCGCCAGCGAGAACGGTCAAAATTAAAACGTACGCTTCTGGCAAACGAACGCTCCATGAGATGTTGACGTGTTTTAATGTCCCTTTTCGCCTGTGAAGTTTGTGCTGCTGCAAACATGCCGTTGAGATCATCCTGGCGAACATGGCGCTGCAAGCTTCTTCCAGTTTTGCAGTTGGTACACTGAGATTTTAAAAGACAGGAAGAACAATCCTTTCTGGATGCTGCATATTCAATATTTTGCTTATTTTCATGAAGAGTTCGCCTCTTCAAAACATTACCGGCGGGACAGTTAAAACTATCGGTCTGTTTATCGTAAATGAACTTCTCTTCCGAAAATATCCCTTTACGCGAAGCGGTATTGGCACTGCTGTTTTTCAATATAGGCATATGGCCATTAATTCCCTTATCATTGCAGGTAAGAAAATTTTCTTTGGTTCCATATTTACTGTCAGCAACAACAGTATCAACCTTTATGCCGGTATTTGCTTCATTTATTTCAATAAGCGGCAGCATCTTATGCCCTTCATCTACTGCACCGGCAGTAACTTCAACAGCAGTAATAACTTCACACAAGGAATCAACCGCCCGGTGAGTTTTATATCTGAGTTTTGATTTCCCACCATACCGCACAATAGATGCATCAGGATCCGTGCTGGAAATATATCGACTGTTCACCTTATGGTCGCCACTCTTCGATGTTTCACCCTGTTTTTCTTCCAACCGTTTTTCCAGTTCCTGATAGCCGTGATGAAGGTATCTTTTTAATGATTCGGAATCGATTACAGAGTTGGTGGATGCATCGGCATCAATCAGGCTGGCGTCCATGAATATCTTCTTCCCATCAACCAATCCTGCCTGAAGACACTGAAAAACGATTCGTTCAAAGAAAGACTTGAAGGTCTCCTGCCCCCATCTCTTTCTGGCTTTAGACAAAACACTATGATCAGGTATTACGGTGTCGAAATTATATCCGAGAAACCACAGCCAATCGATTCGCTCCGGCACTGTCTCCATGAGTTCCCGTTCCGAACGGACGTTGTAAAAAACTAAAAGTAGCATCAACTTCAAAATCACTGATGGAGGAATGGACACATTACCTTTGCTTCCGTATTTATCCTTCACTTCTTTATAGATAAACTCGAAGTCAATGAGTTCATTTATCCTACGCAGTGGATGATTCTTTCTTACTCTCTCTTCGAGAATTATATTGGCGTAAAACAAAGTTTCTTGTCCCGGTGGATGATGTCCCATCATAAAAAAGTGGTGCCTCCTTGCCTGTAATAATTGATATTGTATCAATAATATCAACATATTGCAAGGATTTTGTGCAATAATTAAAACTATTTTATAAATACTTTGCTATCACCCACGTCTTGCATTAATGTATTTGGGCAACAGGCCGTTGAAATATAAGGTTTCCCTGCCTCCAGTCGGCACCACCAATAATTTGTGGCTGTGCCGCATTCATTCACCCAGCTAATTATTCTTAAT
>PLNU01000039.1:806-2550 GCA_003142835.1 Syntrophaceae bacterium | reverse complement strand
ACGCCCAAAAAAAGAAAAAATAGAGGAATAATCATGAACGACAAAATTACTTTGAGTACGTTCCAAATTTTCCAGAAATTCCCCGAAACTGGCATCAGCCTACCTTCTTGTTAGCAAAGATGGATGTTATTCCGCCATCGTTCATATGAATAATTATCTGTCCCGTGAATTTCCTTTTACCCGGATCACCTTTTCCAGTCTCGTTCTCTTCTATCACCCCATGCTGTTTAAGTAAAGAGATTATTTCATGTTTCATGGGGTTTTTTGTTTTCTCATTTTGCATTTAATGTCCTCAACTAAGTTGCGCGTGTTTAAGAATCTTTTGAACATCAATAATTGGTTCTGGCCTACAACGACAAAGTATGTCTTGACCAGGATGCGTTTGCGGCATTTCATCTTTCCGGCTTTTCCATGTAGCTCCATCATCGTAAGATACTTTAGTNNGGATCATCCCAGCGGCATAATAGGCCTTCCATCATATAGTGGTTGCCATGCGCCTCATTACCTTTAGGATATTTCCCGCCAGGCTTACCAACCACCCGCTGATCCTTGACGGTGCGCCACTTATATGTTTCTATTCCGATGGACTGCTGCCGCGCCTGGTTAATATTACCCACCAATTTATTCGTCTGATCCCGCGCAATTACCCGAGCCCGATTCTTTGATACTTTTCCTATCTCCTGAATCTGATCAAGAAGACTTCTGCCTTCCGGCAAGGGTTTTCCCATGTAATTATCGGCGACTGATTTTGCCACTTCACCCAAATAGTCTCGCGGGATAGATTTTATTAAGCCAGCGGCTTCCAGACTAGATCCCTGCAACACTAATTGCATTTCAGGAGTGTCTACCAGCGCCTGAATATCTACGCCCAGGGATTCTTGTAATCCATGGAACATATTATTTCTGGTTATCTGATCCACAGTGGACATCCAGCGCCATATAATATCATCCGATACAATATTATATTCTGTCTGCGCTTCATCGAGAACCTTTTCAATCAGGTCTGCAATTTCATAGGCTGGCGCCCCGGCCGCTACCATTTGCTTTATTCTTTCCGTTGCGGGGAACAAAACCTTTTCCCACAATTTATTCATCTGATTGAGCAGCTCACGCTCACCCCGCGTTTTGGGCGGCGTCATCTTTAAGCGTTTCAACCTTTGCGCTCTCCTAAGACGGTCCATACTCTTTTTTTCTAAAATTAATGGCATATAATTTCCTTAATAGACAGGGATCTGATTTTTATTAATTCTTCATTCTTCCAGAAGGACTCTTTCCTAACTTTCTTTTTATAAAAGGAAACATCCTGACTAATAAGCAAAACAAATCGTATTTTGTTTCTCTCCACCAATAAGGGCCTGTCAAATTGCAGCCAATTATCTCATCATCTTTATCAACAAGAAAGTAGCCCATATTTTCCTCATTAATCGGCATTCGCAAACGGCTTTGTCGTATCGCCTTCCTTCAACCATTGTTTGAATTCATTAATCGTCATAGGTGTTATTGCGCCGAGTCTTTGAACTCCGCGCCCGTCAGAGAATCCCGCCAGATAGAGTTCTTTAGCCTGCGTCATACTAAGCGCACCGAATATGCACTTATGCTCGTCAAATTTGCCGGTGTCGGCGTCATTTTGGTCTACAACAAAGATAAGCTCAGAGTCTTCATGCGGACCGATATAAGCGTCTACATTTTCTCCGTCTTTACCTTCCGTTTTCTTGACATCGCCATAATGACACGGCATTATTAC
>PLNU01000039.1:0-800 GCA_003142835.1 Syntrophaceae bacterium | reverse complement strand
TTTGCTATTTTGTACTGCCCCTTTCCTTCTTCATAGACAGTCAGCTCTTCGCCTCTTGAATCCACCAGCTTGAGCATCTTGCCTTTTTTGTTCTTGAAAGCGTTCTCGCCTTTGGCTTTTTTGGTGAATCCCAACGCGGCGGCATAGTTTTTGAACTTTGCCCACGTATCTTCGCCTGAATTCTGCTGCTGCCGAGACAATATCCATTCTGAGGCGCCTTCCCTCGTTGAGAAATTATTAGCGAGAATCAGATCGCCATCTACAACATAAAAAGTTTTTGTTTTTGGATCTTCTTTTATTTGAACAGTAAAACCAGCAATATTCTTTCCATCATGGCTATTCTGATGCTTAAAATACTCTATCTGCCGGAGACGTTTATCAGCAGCTTCCTGCGTGTCGTATTCTCCAAGCGTCTTTGATTTGTCATGTGAAAGCACGACCCACTGATCGCCACGCTTTTCAACAAAGTTTTCAAAAGCTGAATTCTCGATATACTGATCGAGCTTGATATAATAATCAGGATCTTCCGCAAGGTGATCAAGAACAATCTTGGCCATAGCCACTTCGTCGCCGTGCGTGGTATTAAAATGCTCCTGTTCGACAGAGAGGCCTTTCACAAACTGTTCTCGATCTATGCGTTCAGGATCACCGCCGGCCGCTTTGATCAGCAAGGAAATGGAATCTGCATTTTTGATATATACATTTCGCAACTTCTTTATTTCTTCTTCCGGATTCGCCGGCGGCAATTCTTTTTCTCCGCCAAGTCCCGTATCTTTAATATTGGAGATATCGGTTTGATC
>PLNU01000055.1 GCA_003142835.1 Syntrophaceae bacterium | reverse complement strand
TCAACGTATGTACAATATGCCTCGTCGCCTCCTCCTTGCCGCCTCGATATCATCTTTGATTTAGAAATGGTATTTATCTCCCTTTATAAAGGAACCTTTCAAAAAAACGGTTATAGGTTGTCCAGTCGGAATCGGCATTGTTGGAATCGGTGATGAATGCTTGAAACGCATTTAGTTTGGCGTCGAGATCATCGATGAAATGGACAACCAGCGCTTCCATAGTTTTCGGGCGTTTGGGAGAACCGAAGTCAAATTCTCCGTGATGACTCAAGATGATATGGCGCATTTTCAGCGCAAGGGGCGCGGGGAAATCAGGGATAGCTTCAATCTTTTTGTTAATCATTTCCACGCCCATGACGATGTGGCCGATCAACCGGCCTTCGTCACTGTATTCGATAAGGCTGTCGTAATTGAATTCATAAATCTTGCCGATATCGTGCAGTATGCCACCGGCCAGGAGCAAATCCCGATCCAGATTCGAATAATGGTCGGCAACTTTGTCCAAAAGACGCACGACCGATAGAGTATGCTCCAGAAGACCACCTAAATAAATGTGGTGAAAACCTTTTGCTGCGGGAGCTCTCTGGAAAAGCTCAGCGATTTTTTGATCATGGAAGAAAGCTTGCAGCAAAGCTTGCAGCGGTTTGGTCTTAATTTTTTCAACATAGGCAAGCATTTCATTGAACATGGCGGCAACATCGCCTTTTGCCGCGGGTAAATAGTCGGTTGGTTCGACATCTTCCCCTGCATATTTTTTAATGTTGACGATCGATATTTGAATTGAATTTTTGTAACTGGCCGCTTTTCCCTCGATATAAATTATATCGCCTTTCTTAAATTGGCGATCAAATTCAATCGCGTTATCCCAGACCTTACCATCGAGTTCGCCGGTTTTATCTTTCAGACGCACATTTAAATAAGGAGATCCTTTCAGGGAAAAGGCCATATTCTTTTCGGCAGCCAGGAAAGTGGAAGCTATCTTATCCCCCTGCTTGATGTCTTTAAGATAAATTTCTTTTGTCTTCAATTTTTACCCGCCTTTCATGAGAATAGATGTTCATTTTGCCGCCGCGAACGTAACCGATAAGTGTAATATTTGCCTTGTGTAAAATATCGATCGCTTTTGTTGTTGGCGCTGAATGGGAAATGATCAAAGGTATGCCCAGATTCCATACTTTATAGACAATTTCGGAAGAAATTCTTCCTGTCGTCAGAATGATCGCGTGGCTAAGATCAATATTTTGCAAAAGAGCATATCCGCCCAGCATATCGATGGTATTATGACGGCCGATATCTTCACGCAAAGCGATAATTTTTTCTTTCTGTGCCAGCGCTGAGCAATGGGTGCCGTGGGTTTCATCGTGCAATAAAGATTTTTCTAAAAGTTCTTTCATAAGCTCCAGCGCGATTTTAGCGCTTATATTAAATTCCTCCGGCACTTTCAACGGTGAAAGCAAGTTCGCGTTAACGCTTTTACCACGTGCGCCACTGGAAGCAATGTTTTTTTTAAATGTTTCGGGAAATTCTTTTTTTCTTTTCAAAATAACGTTGACGCTATTTTCGCGCTCGGCGGTTTCTATCTTTAAAATTTCATCAGAATGAGCAAGTATTCTTTCCGACCTTAAAAATCCGATGGCCAGTTCATCCAGGTAGTTTCCGGCGCAGGCAATAGTCGCGTATGCTTTGCCATTAAGGTTTACATTAAGAGACATTTCCCGAATGACTTTGGCGGACGATTCGGCAATGGAATCGGCATCAGCGGAAAACATTTTTATTTTTTTTATTGCCTGGTCAGAATTACTCATGTTTTTTCTCTTAAAATGCGGTGATCGCCTACTCTTACGGTCAGCTTGTTTACATCAAAATATTCCATCAGCGGAATGATGTATTTGCGTGAAAGGCCGGTTAGATCTTTGAATGTCGCCGGTGTCGCCTTGCCGTCTTTTACCAGCATTGCCTTGTAATCGTCACGCAATTTGCCCAAAACCTCACGGGGAAAGCACAGCTCTTCATTGATCTTGATTAAATCTCCGTCCTTGAGCATCAGCTTGATAATGCTTTGTGCTTTGGCCTTTTGATCCTTAAAGTTGTTGACAACATCGGTGAGGGAAGGTGGCGTAAGTCCTGCCTCACTATAAATCCGGGCGATGTTATGACGCAGAGAATCAAGATCACCGGCTAGTTGAACCTGGTGTCCTGCCAGACGGACATTGTCTTTGTCGCTGACAATTGTTTCTTTTTTGCCAAGACTGCGCAGTGCCAGATTGAATAGTTTTGCCGATATGGCGCGGCCGAGTGTTTCTTTGAGCTGTTCTTTAGAGATGCCCTCCTGCAAAGGGTTATTTTTATGATATGCGGCAAGATTTTTACCGATAAGTTCTTCCAGTTGATTGTAAAAATAAGCAGAGATGACAGTTGTATCTTCACTATCCAGAAGAATCGCTTTTTTGCTGGAAAACAAATTCTCCAGCGCTTCCCGGATTTTCTTCGCGTTTACACCAAGGCGAAAGGTAAGTCCGCGCAAATTGATGCCGGAAAATCCGGTTCTCTCCATGATTACAGAAATTCTTTCCGGCAGCGATCCGCTTTGCAATATATTCAGATCGGCAATAATTTTTTCGTTTTGCCTTTTATGCTTCAAGGGCAGAGGATCAATAATCTGGCCGCCGCCAATCGTTGTTACCGGCGAATAACTGCGCAGGACAAAGCGGTCACCGGCGACAATCACATCTTCACTTTCCAGAACCAATTGAGCAAAGACTTTTTGTCCCGGCGCAAGCTCATCTTTATCCAGTAATATTATGCGGGCGATAATTTCACTTGTGCCTGTGTGCAGACGGACGAGTGCCCGGTTCTTCAGATTTTTAGAATTAGAGGCGAGGAATTCGACAAAAACATCCAACCGTTGAGACGGCCAAACAGTTTTAGGGCGCACAAGAACATTGCCGCGTTCAATGGTCGATTTTTCAATACCTTGAAGATTAATGGCCGTGCGCTGACCGGACCATGCCTCTTCCACAGGTTGATTATGTACCTGAATGCCTCGAATGCGCGTGGTAATCGCTTCGGGAAGTATTTCAATCTCTTCGCCGATTTTAATATGGTCGGAAACCATTGTGCCGGTGATTACGGTGCCGAAACCTTTCATTGTGAAAACACGATCCACAGGCAGACGAAAAATTCCATCATCTGCTTTTTCGTTGATCTTGCTTACAGCCGCGTCAATAGCCTTTATCAGCTCAGCAAGTCCCTCTTGCTTAATAGCGGATACCGATACAATGGGCGCGTTCTCTAAAAAAGAGCCCTGAAGGAATTCGGTGATTTCCGATTTGACAAGTTCCAGCCAGTCCTTTTCCACAAGATCAATTTTTGTCAGGGCGACAATGCCAGTGGTGATTCCCAAAAGCGAGCAGATATGCAAATGTTCCTTCGTTTGCGGCATAATGCCTTCGTCAGCGGCAATAACCAGCATGACCACATCAATACCGGCAGCGCCGGCCACCATGTTTTTGATGAATTTTTCATGACCGGGGACATCAACAATACCGACTGTCTGTCCGGAAGGAAGATTTAATGAGGCAAATCCGAGTTCAATGGTGATGCCTCTTTCTTTTTCCTCTTTCAAACGGTCGGTGTCCACACCGGTAAGCGCTTTAATTAATGCGGTTTTTCCGTGGTCAACGTGTCCTGCTGTGCCGAGAACAAAATGTTTCATATGTTTGCCTGTTGAATTTGATAATATACCGCGGAAAATAACAAACTCCTTACTTTTTCACAACATTATAATTTGTTATATATGTCGTACTGACAAAAACATGTGTTCAATCGCGACAACAGAGACTGTGTCGCAATCCGCATTTGTCATTGCGAAACGCCTCTCAGGCGTTGTGGCAATCTTTATGTTATCAAAGACTTATGAGATTGCTTCGGTCGTTATACTCCCTCAAAGACATTACGACACAGTCTCAACAGCCGATGATTTAACTTGAAAATATTGGTGGGAATTGTTAGAAGCCGCGTGTCAAGGGGTTATATTTGCGCATACTTGGTTTAGATTACGGTGAAAAAAGAATTGGGGTTGCCATCTGCGATGAGTTGGGAATGACCGCGCAAGGTTTGCCGACTATCATCAGAAAAAGTAAGAAACATGACCTGGATATCTTAGGTAACCTGATCAAAAGCTACAATGTGGAAAAAATTGTAATAGGTTATCCTGTCCGGCTCGACGGTTCAGAGGGCATACAGTGTGAAAAAGTAAATCGTTTCTCGGTGCTGCTGGACAAGACTTTTTCTTTGACTGTAATTAAGTGGCCGGAAACACTTTCCACTAAAGAGGCGGAGGAAATACTAATAAATTCCGGTGTACGTTGGCAAAAAAGGAAAAAAATGGTGGATAAACTGGCCGCCTGCCTTATTCTTCAGAATTATCTCGACTCGGCCGATAAGTAAAATTACAACTCGTTGATTTTATAATTTTCTCCATTAAGTATTGCTTTCAAGAGCAACTTGGAATAAAAAACCCCGTGATAAAATATGAAAAAAATGAAGAAATCGAAAAAAATAGAGCTATATCTACTCGTTGCGTGCGTTGCTTTCGCCATTATCGGATCTTTTGCGGTACTCATTCATTATTCATCTACTCCCGTTAATCCCAATGGTAACAAAGATACAGTGGTGCTGGTTGACATACCGACAGGTTCCAGTTTTTACAAGGCTACAGAAATTCTTAATAAGGCAGGATTGATAAAAAGCCGTTTTTTATTCTATTGTCTGGCTTTTACGAAGAGAGCCTTTCGTTCCATCCGCGCCGGTGAATACGAATTCAGCGATTCCATGACGCCCGGAGCGGTTATAGATAAACTGTTACGCGGCGAGATTAAATGTTATCGCATCACTATTCCCGAAGATTTTACTACACAAGAAATTGCCGAACTTCTGGCGGAATATAAACTCATCGATGAAGAAACTTTTATGGAACTGGCGGTTGACAGCGATTTCCTAAACACATTGGGAATTAAGGCAAAATCTATTGAAGGGTATCTATTTCCCGAGACTCACCGTTTAGACCGTTCGATGAGCACGCGTCAGATTATGAGAATAATGGTTAGTGAGTTCTGGAAAAGAGTTACACCGGAAATGGTGAAAAGGGCGGAAGAACTTGGATTTGACATCAATCAATTTGTTTCTTTTGCTTCTATCGTGGGCAAAGAATCGGGAAATCAGGCAGAGAAACCGATGATTTCAGCAGTATTTCACAACAGGCTCAAAAAGAGAATGCCACTGCAGAGCGATCCGACAGCTGTTTATGACCTGGAAGATTTTAGTGGAAAAGTTAGGCGGAGTCATTTGAAAAGAAAATCTCCATACAACACATATATCATCCGCGGCTTACCACCCGGGCCTATCGCCAATCCAGGAATTGATTCTTTAAACGCCACGCTCAATCCTGCTAAAGTTAATTATCTTTACTTTGTTTCCAAAAAAGACGGTTCGCACTATTTTTCTTCTTCCCTGGATATGCATAATCAGGCAACTAACCGTTACCGCAATAACAAACGCAAAAAATAATAATGCCTGCTTACCTCGATCAAGCCGCTTCCGCTTATCCAAGAAATTGAATTATCAATTGATTTATACCAATGCGCTTTCTTCGGCTAACTTTGTNNCGGCTTCCTCAACGTATGTATAATACGCCTCGTCGCCTCCTTCTTGCCGCCTCGTTATCCTTTGAAAGCGAATGGTATTATAGTATAAATCAGTGGTATTTTTTGCCTGAAAACACACCCCATATTGCCGGAATTTTCTATGATCGGCAATATTAGCGTCTTGCCTTCCCTATTTCCCCAGTAATTTTAAGTTATTTAATCGAGAAAAAGGCTAAATTTTTCTTGACAAAGCAAAATTCTCTCTCTATAGTCGGTCACGTGGAGCAAAGTGGTTTATTGTGGAGGGAAGTTTAGTGTCTGTATTTAGAGGCCAATATCATCACAGTATCGACGAAAAGGGAAGGATCATTTTCCCGTCCAAGTTTCGGGAAGTGTTTGCGGAGAAGTATGACAACCAGATGGTAATCACCAACTGGGACGGATACTTGATGGTTTTCCCCTATGATGAATGGCGAATCATTGAAGAAAAGGTGTCGCACCAATCCATTTTGCGCAGAGAAGTACGAGCGTTCCAGCGGTTTTTTATGTCAGGAGCGGTTGATTGCAATCTTGATGGTCATGGCCGGGTTTTAATTCCGCCGG
>PLNU01000071.1 GCA_003142835.1 Syntrophaceae bacterium | reverse complement strand
AACTCTGGCCGAAGCCGATGATGGCCTGGCCGAAAAGTATCTGGGCGGCGAAGAAATCTTGGTATCGGAAATACTGGCAGCATTGCGCAAAGCAACCATTTCTTTAAAAATAGTACCGGTACTTTGTGGAGCTGCACTGCGTAATAAAGGCATTCAACCCATACTAGATGCGGTTATCAATTATTTGCCATCTCCGGAAGATATACCCCCGGTAAAAGGGATTAATCCGATTACCAAAAAAGAAGAGATAAGACACAGTTCCGATAAGGAACCGCTGGCAGCGCTGGCGTTTAAAATTATGCTTGATGACGGCCGCAAACTTACTTATTTACGAATTTATTCGGGACAAATACATGCCAACGATGAAGTATACAATTCAGTAAAAAAGAAGAAGGAAAAAGTTGCCCGTCTTTTGCGCATGCACGCCAATAAAAGAGAAAGAATCGAAAAAGCCTCGGCAGGAGAAATAATTGCCGTTTTGGGGTTGAAAGACACAACCACCGGTGACACTCTTTGCGATGAAGCCCATCCCATTATGCTTGAGTTGATGGACTTTTACGAACCGGTAATCAGTCAGGCCATTGAAGCCAAAACGCCTGCCGATCAGGAAAAGCTAACGGCATCGCTGATAAAATTGGTCGATGAAGATCCGACACTGCGGGTGAAATATGAGGAGGAAACCGCGCAAACCGTAATTTCCGGGATGGGTGAACTTCATCTGGAAATCATCGTTGATCGGCTGCGCCGTGAATTCAATGCTCACGTTAATGTCGGCAGACCGCGTGTTGTTTATCGCGAGACAATTCAGAAACAGATTGAAGTTGAAGGGATATTTGAAAAAGAACTGGGCGAAAAGAAACACTTCGGCCATGTCCGACTTTCTTTGGAGCCGCGAAAACGGGCTTCCGGAAATGAAATAATCAATAAACTAGGTGATGGCATTATCCCCGCAGAATATCATGAAGCAATTGAAGAAGGCGTCCGCGAGGCGATGATGAGCGGTGTCCTAAATAGCTATCCTGTAACAGATGTCGGCGTGAAGATATCCGGAGGATCTTTTAGGGAAGGCGAATCTTCGGCGCAGGGATACAAAATAGCGGCAGCTACGGCTTTTCGTGATGGTTGTAGTAAAGCTGATCCGGTTATGTTGGAGCCGATTATGCTGGTTGATATTATTACGCCGGGTGAATTTGTTGGAGACGTCATCGGTGATATCAACTCCCGCAAAGGCGAGATTCAAGCCGTTAATCCCAAAGGTCCAATAAGCGAAGTTAAAGCCAAAGTGCCACTTCGCGCCATGTTCGGTTATTCCACTGATCTGCGATCTGCGACTCAAGGCCGGGCAACATTTTCCATGATTTTTTCAGAATATAATAAAGCGTAAAATTTCACAAAAAAATACTCTTTGAAAATGTATTTTCCCGAATTGGACTTGATACGCGTTAAAATTCAGCTTTCATACAATCAATTACTAATTAAAAAATACATGCTTAGAATATTGAGGAAAAGCTATCCTGCTTATCGTCTTTTGTGGTTTGTCAAATAAATCCGCTGGAATTATCCCGTAAAATTAACATTGAATTTTGTAATTATTTAATATAATAAATAACGTATATTTGTACCACATTTTTGGTTCCACCATATATTTCTTTTCTCAATATGTTCCGGCTCTTAAGGTTCAGTTTTCAGAAGGAAACAGTTACTGATAATTTCGGTTCAGCATTAGATTTTTAATTGTCTTTATAATACAAATTATCGGCGAGGCAATAAAAGCTATAGTAAGGATCAGAAAGAGAGTTCTTCGGTGAGACTAAAAAAGAGCATTTTCTGTAAGTGCTGATCAATTTCATTTTGCTTCGAATTTTCCGCACATATCAGGTCATGCGGATCAGACAAAGAAAACACATCCGGCAAATGAACAATTACTGGCTATAGATCCAGCTTGCCATTAAGTGAGGTGACACAAGAGTGAAAATCGCCAAGACAGTTTTAGAGCCATTGCTGAGCTTGAATAAACACCTTCGCGGAGGTGCTTTCGGAAGGAAGTACTCCTACGATGAATTACCTCTGCGATCGGAATTGCTCAGCTCGGACCAGATGAAGCAGCACGGCAAAACACTGGCGAACGTGCATAAATTGACGAGTGAAAGAGTTTCTGAACAGCTTCTGGCGCGGCTCAATGAGAATGAAGATGTGCTGATTGAAACATGCAACCAGCTGACAGCTGTGGCCAAAGATAACAGCCCGATAGCGCCTGCCGAAGAATGGCTTCTCGATAACTTCTATTTAATTGAAGAACATATTCGCATGGCTAAAAGACACTTGCCCAAAGGCTATAGCCGGGGATTGCCGCGTCTGCAAAATGGGCCATCGGCCGGGCTCCCGCGGGTATATGATATTGCATTGGAGACAATCTCCCACGGTGATGGACGAGTGGATCTGGAAAGTCTCATTAGTTTTGTTACAGCCTACCAAACGGTAACAGATCTGAAATTGGGTGAGTTATGGGCAATTCCGATTATGCTGCGTCTGGCGCTGATCGAAAATCTGCGACGCATTGGAACGCGAATTATTGCCGGTATTACCGACAGGGAGCGAGCCGATTATTGGGCTGACCAGATGGCNNCGGTCCGATCAACCGATGGTAAGTTCATTTGTCGCGGAATTTTCGCGTCGTTTGCAAGGACAGAGTCCGGCCTTGGCGTTGCCCCTCACCTGGATTGAGCAGCGGCTTTCCGAGTCTCATTTGACGATTGAACAGTTGGTCCGATCCGAGAATCAACAACAGGCTGCCGACCAGGTATCTGTAAGTAACAGCATCGTCAGCCTCCGGTTTCTGACGGCTATGAACTGGCGTGAGTTTGTTGAGACAATGAGCGTTGTCGAAAAGGTACTGCGTGAAGATCCCAGTGATATCTATATCAAAATGGATTTTACGACGCGAGACAGTTATCGTCATGTCGTTGAAAAGATAGCAAAGAACAGCCCTATATCCGAAAGTGAAGTGGCGCGCAAAGCAATCAATTTATCCCGGGAAGGTTCTTCAAAGAGTAGCAATGATGATCGAGTGACACATGTTGGTTTTTATCTGATCGGCAAAGGATTGCAGGAACTTGAACAATGGGCTCAGATGCGCCAGCCCCTCTCTGAGTTCATTCGTCGAATTATCTCCAGATTTCCGTTGCTTATCTATCTTGGTACAATAATGGTAATCACATTGATCATCGCCTGCGGCTTACTGCTAAAAGTTCAAACCGATAGTTTTCACGGTTGGATACTTGTGCCGATCGCTATTATTTTTATTCTGGGCGCAAGTAGTCTGGCAGTGGCGTTGACAAGCTGGCTGGCTACGCTTTTGGCCCATCCGCATCCGCTGCCGCGTATGGACTTTTCCCTGGAAATTCCATCGGAATCAAGCACTCTGGTGGTAATCCC
>PLNU01000011.1 GCA_003142835.1 Syntrophaceae bacterium | reverse complement strand
TTTCACGTTGCAATAACAGAATGATATAATAATTTATATGCATAATTGACCGCAAAATTCATTGTATATTACCGATGTTTGTCGTTGTGTGCAAATTGTGTTTATTACTAATTTAAATGTTGCATCTTTACTGAGGTTGACATTTTGTTTCTTTCAGGAAGTTATCAATACGCTAAAACCAGTCCAATAATTAAATCTTAATATCATTTTTCCTCTTGACAATTCACTATACCATTGGTATATAGCTATCATGATTAATAAAGAATTAAAAGAATGGCGTCAGAATAACGGCTATAGTCAGTCGCAATTAGCTAAGGCATTAAGCGTCGCCGTTATGACTGTCAGCCGTTGGGAAACAGGAATAAGAACTATTCCATCATTCCTACACCTAGCTTTAAGATGTTTGGAATTGGAAGGAGGTGAATCAAAGAATAAAGCAACGAGAAAGAAAACGGAAAGGAGAATATAACAATGAAAGGCAGCATTCAGAAAAAAGGCAAAATTTATTATGCCGTAATTCCGATTGCAGGTAAGCGAAAATGGTTTCGTGGCGGCACAAAGAAAGATGCTGAGAAAATTCTGGCTGAAAAAGTTGTAGATGTTTCGCAAGGAACTTACAGAGAAATGCCTAAGATTACTTTTCAGGATTTTTCAAAGCTCTGGCTAGAAAGTTATGCAAAGGACAATGTAAAGCCATCTACACTTTCAGGATATAATCACACCATTGAAAAAAGACTTATTCCTGCTTTTGGTCATTTGCAAATGTCAAATATATCAACACGTGCTATGCAGCTTTATGTTGCAGACAGGCGGAGAAATATTTGCGGTAAAAGCATACTCAATGAAGTAGTCTTACTCAAAACTATGTTCAAGCATGCTTACAAGTGGGATTATATCAAAATCAATCCATGCGAACACCTGGAAAGACCAAAGACTGTCAAACCGGAAATTGACATCCTTGAACCGACAGAAACAAGCATTCTGTTAGACAATAGCAGTAACTTATATAGAATTGCTTTTCTAACAGCTATTCTAACAGGTGTGCGTGCCGGTGAATTATGGGCGCTTCAATGGGGTGACTTAGATTGGAACTCTATGAAGATATACATCCGGCGCTCTGTCTGGCGAAATCAATTTCAGACACCAAAATCTAAAAGTGCGATACGCAAGATTGATTTACCTGATACATTAATCCCTGAACTACGGAAATGGAAGTTAGCTTGTCCTTTAAGTGAACATGATTTAATGTTTCCTAGTCAAGATGGACAGATAACTTGTCATGACAATGCTATGAAAAGACACTTCAATCAGGCACTACGTAGAGCAAAACTCAGACATGTTTCTTTTCATTCGCTAAGACATACTAACGCTAGTATCAGAATTCAGGCAGGACAAAACATCAAATACATGTCAAGTCAATTAGGACATGCAAGCGTGAAGATCACTCTAGACACATATGGTCATTTATTCAACGATCAGGACTTCAATAGACGGCAAGTTGATATGTTAGAAAAGACTTTTTACACTTCCGTTAGAAATCCGTTAGAAAAACCCCTCCAAAATGCAGAAAAGGGATTAGCCGTAGTAGCTAACCCCTTGTAATTTATTTGGTAGCGGGGAGAGGATTTGAACCTCTGACCTTTGGGTTATGAGCCNNTATCTCCAATATTTGTCAAGGAGTTATTTTGATGAAGTCTTTGTGCAAAGCGTATTTCGGAGAATATCTTAAAAGATAAAAACAGCCGCCGCCAGAACAGTCGTATACCAATTATTTTTTACAATCGTTGATTGCGTTATATTACGGGTACTGACAATTTTCCCGCTGATCTTGAATATTTCCTTTTTCTCATCCCAGCTTTCATCAATATTGAAATCTATACCCAGTGTTGATGCCAGCATGGCAGCGGCTAAATCTTCCGCATGATCGCCCGCCTCTTTTTCCGTTTTGCCGAAAGCATGATGTTCACTGATATATCCGTAAGCTTTTTTATCGGCAGGGATGGCTAAACCCACCGCTGAGGCTAGAAGACGGCGCGGCTCATTACTGCAACAGCGGCTCATCACACAGAATGTTATGGCGCCGGTCTGCAACTCTTTCAAGCCTTGTGTCTTGGATATGACTTTGCAACCTGGCGGAAAGATGCTGGATACCTGCACGAGGTTACACTTTTCTATACCTGCATCCCTGAGAGCTAATTCAAAAGAATGCAGCTCTTCCTTATGAGAACCAACACCTTTGGTAAGAAACATTTTTCGAGGAAGACTTTGATTCAATTTATTTCTCCATTAAAGATTTTTAATTATAAAACAATTCAATACAGAATAATTATCCGGTTATATAACCCATCAAGCGGTATATCAGCTTTGCCGCCATAAAATCAGGAGCCACGACTCCGGGCAGCGGCGCTAACTCCACCACATCGAATCCGCGGATATTGCAGGAGGCGGAAACCAATTTCAGCAAATGAAGAATATCCTTCCAGTAAAGGCCTCCCGGTTCCGGAGTTCCTGTTGCCGGCATTATCGACGGATCAAATACATCGAGATCTATTGTAATCAAAACATCTCCAATTAGATCCTTACAAACAGTTTCAGCCCAGTTTTTCTTTTCTAAAACAAAATCAGCGGAATATGATTTTACTTTACTCTGAGGTAAAAATTCACCCTCTTCTTTGCTCATACTCCTGATACCCACCTGCACCAGTGGGCATATTTCTGAAATTCTTCTGGCTACACAGGCATGGCTATAAGGGCTTTCCTGATAAGTATCGCGCAGATCGGCATGAGCATCAAATTGGAGAACGGTTAATTTGGGATACTTTTCGATCATGGCCTGCACCGCTCCCAGGGTAATGCTGTGCTCCCCTCCAAGCATTACCGGAATTTTATTTAGCTTAGCAATACGGGAAATTTTCTTGCGCACAATATTAACCATATTCTTCGGACCGCGAGCATCAATAGCGACAGGCAAGGTTGTATGAATCCCTGCCATATAGGTTTCTTTTCTTGACTCTTCATCATAAAGCTCCATGTTTGTGGAAGCTTCAATAATTGCCGCCGGACCTCTGCGGCTGCCTGGCTGATAAGTTGACGTCAAATCGTAAGGAACTGGAATTACAATAAACTTAGCGTCGCGAAGTGAACACTCCGGATATATTCCCCCAAAATTCATAATAACCCTCTCCACTCATTTTCGCCCGCGATCAAATTAAACTTTCATTAATTAATACTAATGAGTTTCTCCGGCTTTCCCGCAGCAGACCTAATACCAATTCTAAATCAAAGCGCTATCTTTGTTGGCAGCGTCGTCGGCTTCCTCAACGTATGTACAACAATACGCATCGTCGCCTCCTCCTTGCCGCCTCAATATCATCTTTGATTTAGAAGTGGCATAATAAGTAAATAGCTTCCACCCTTTTAAAAAAAGATTGGGATTCCTAGTGTCGTGTCAATCAAGAA
>PLNU01000057.1 GCA_003142835.1 Syntrophaceae bacterium | reverse complement strand
ATAGCGAAACCGCCATAATTTACTTCCCTTCTCCGTTACATGCAGATAAAGACCATCTCTATCAGTAAGTTTATAAAACTTTTCTTTGGGTTTTGCGGTTTTGATTTTCAGGTCATTTAGCGGCATAAATCACCTCGTTATGTTTGTAAGAAGATTGGCTATAAATCGGGCCTCATCCCATGTAAGCCGCATCGTATTACTGCCCTTCCATATCTCAATTCTCCCGTCAAAAGACACTCGTACAGATGGTAGTCTTTGTCCCTCAAGATGTTCGGCCTTACTCCGTGCCTTTTCTTGCTTCCGAATTTCAGAGGGATCAATATCTTGAAGTAGGAGTTCCTTTGCCGCATCTCTGCTTCTCCTTGCATCCTCAAGGCCTGTTATCGGATAGGTTCCCAAAGACAAACATTTCTCTTTTCGTTTGAAGCGGTATTTAAAGCGCCACCATTTGCCGCCTGATGGTGTAACGTTGAGATAAAGGCCACCACCATCATAAAGTTTATAAATTTTATTCTCGTATTTTGCCGCCTTTATTTCGGCATCAGATAGAGAATCACTCTTCCTTTGCATGAATTTTCCCCTCTATGCGGGTATCGCTTTAAGTCGTGCGGGTATTTTCTGAAAAAATACCCGCAAATTCGTTAGATTTTAATGAACCTTATAACACGTCCTTGGACAAATATCAATAAAAAACCCGCTATTTCTAACGGGTTTTCTACTTCCTCGCACTTCCTTGGATTATGTCTTGGTGGAGATGAGGGGGATCGAACCCCTGACCTCGGCATTGCGAACGCCGCGCTCTCCCAGTTGAGCTACATCCCCACTTTTTTTCGCAGCCGGTCGCGCGCGAAAGCCGGCCTGTGGAGGTGATAATATACGATGCCGGCGACACCTGTCAAGCAATAGTTAAGAAAGGGCTTTTCACCTTGACAAACATACGGCCTTTTCCTATACTCCCACCGTGCCGGATTGAAATCCGCAAACTTTACTAAAGTAAAATTCCATTCTCGCGATACTTCTATAAGGTTCTTAACCTTGACCACGAGTAGATCGATGATGTACCTGCCCTGCACATATCTATATTTCACGACGCCCAAGGAGACCCTCTATGGCAAAGATTGATGCCTTCTTCCAGTTGATGCATGACCAGGGAGCATCAGACCTGCATTTAGTATCAGGCCAGCAACCTGTCCTCAGGATAAGAGGTGAGATGGAACGGGTAAAGTTCAACGTGCTGAATAATGATGAACTCAAAGCCATACTCTATGAAATTGCGCCGGAGCACAAGGTCAAGCAATTTGAAGAAACGGGAGATGTGGATTTTGCATACGAAATCCCCAACCTGGCCAGGTACAGGGCCAATTTCTTCTCGCAGAAATTCGGAGTGGCCGCGGTTTTCAGGGAAATCCCGAGCAGAATTTTGACATGTCAGGACCTGGGACTGCCGGCGGTGCTTTCGAAACTGGCCA
Organism: Syntrophaceae bacterium; assembly: GCA_003142835.1. Lineage (GTDB taxonomy): Bacteria > Desulfobacterota > Syntrophia > Syntrophales > Smithellaceae > FEN-1160. The sequence goes on along the minus strand of PLNU01000057.1, from coordinate 2,364 downwards.
CGCTGCCGAGAGGACTTGTCCTGGTAACAGGTCCGACAGGATGCGGAAAATCAACGACCCTCGCCGCCATTATTGACGAGGCAAACCGCATGCGGAAGGATCATATCATCACGATTGAAGATCCCATCGAGTTTGTCCACCACAGCGAGGGCTACATCATAAATCACAGAGAGGTCGGACTCCATACCAAGAGTTTTTCAGCGGCTCTTCGCGGGGCACTCCGCGAGGACCCCGATATAATTCTCGTGGGCGAGATGCGGGACCTGGAAACCATATCTCTTGCTGTCGAAGCGGCCAACACGGGGCATCTCGTTTTTTCCACCCTGCATACCAACAGCGCCGCGCAGACCATCGGTCGCATCATTGACTCCTTCACCGCCGAACAGCAAAATCAAATCAGAGTTCAACTTTCCACGTCGCTTCTCGGCATTTTTTCTCAGAGGCTTGTTCCACGCATTTCCGGCGGACTTATTCCGGCCTGTGAACTTCTGATCAACAACGATGCCGTCGGTAATCTGATACGGGAAAATCGAGTTCACGAAATTGATACGGTTATTGAAACCGGTTCCGCCCAAGGCATGATTGATCTCAACAGATATCTGGCCGAACTGGTCAAAACCGGTGAAATTTCTACCGAGAATGCCTATCTAAATAGTCATAATACGAAAAATCTGGAGCAGATGTTGTAAATTTTATGCTTTACAAATACACAGCTATAAGTCAATCGGGGGAAAAAACAGAAGCGACCATTGAGGCTATTTCGGCTGACGTGGCTATTTCGGTTTTACAGAAAAGGGGATTGATTATTTCACAAATATCCGGCGCTGATGAAAAAAAGTTCAGCATTTTTGGTGACATTACTTTTTTCAGTCATGTTTCCAACAAGGAGATTGTCATTTTGTCGCGCCAAATGGCCACCCTTTTTCAGGCCCAAGTCTCGGCTTTGCGTATTTTTAGATTGCTGGCCGGTCAAGTGGAAAACAAACTTTTGCAAAAATATCTTTTTGACATTGTGGATGATTTGCAAGGCGGCTCTTCTATTTCCAACGCTCTGGCTCGTCATCCGGACGCTTTTTCCGATTTTTATGTCAACATGGTCAAGTCCGGCGAAGAAGCCGGCAAATTGGACGAGACATTTGGTTATTTGGCCGACTATCTGGACCGTTCCTATTCCGTCATATCCAAAGCCAAAAGCGCTTTGATTTATCCGGCTTTTGTTATCGCCACTTTTATCGGTGTGATGATTATTATGATGACTTTCATCATTCCGAAAATCAGCGTGATGCTGGCGGATTCCGGACAGGAATTGCCAATTTATACCAAAATTGTTCTCGGTATCAGTAATCTTTTTGTAAATTACGGGATACTTATGGCCGTGGGCGCTGTTATTCTCGGTTTTTTTGTTTGGAAATATATTCAGACCGAAGAAGGTAGATCCAATTTGGATAAACTGCCATTGAACATTCCATATGTAGGCACTTTGTATCGCAAACTATATTTGGCTCGTATCGCCGACAACCTGAACACAATGATTGGCAGCGGTATCCCGATATTGCGGGCTTTGGAAATAACTTCGGCGGTTGTCGACAACTATGTTTTCAAAAATATTTTGAATGAAAGTATAAAGGAGGTCAAAGGCGGCAACTCTCTGTCCAACGCTTTCGGCTCATTTCCGGACATTCCCAGTATAATGGTTCAAATGATAAAAGTTGGCGAGGAAACGGGTGAGCTGGGCAGTATTTTGAAAACACTGGCCAACTTTTATGAGAGGGAAGTTGTTCAGGCTGTGGACACTCTGGTCAGTATGATAGAGCCGATAATGATTGTGGCCTTGGGTCTCGGCGTCGGAATTTTGATGGCGTCAGTATTAATGCCGATCTACAACATCGCCGGCGCTTCTTAAAATAAAATTTTAAAAAATAAATGAAAAGTAAAAAGAATGGATTTACATTGATTGAGCTTTTGGTAGTCATTGCTATCATAGCTTTACTATCCTCCATTATTTTGGCGTCTCTAAATAGTGCCAGAGGCAAAGCTTCCAACTCTGCCATCAAAGAGGACTTGAATAATATGCGCTCGGCAGCTGAACTTATTTATTCAAATTCGGCCAATGGCAGTTACGCCACGGTTTGTTTGGGCACGAGTCCCGCCATTTCAATGTATAATGCGGCAGTGACAGCTAGTGGTGGAGGTGGCGAGTGCAATCCATCAGCCGGCTCCTGGGCGGCCGATGTGGCTCTAAAGGTAGATGAAGTGGTTAGCGGTGTCACGTATCACTATTGGTGTATTGACAACAGAGGTAACGGTCGAGGGGAGATAGCAGCCAACTCTCTGAGTGGAGCCACGGCTTGTCCGTAGGAATTA
>PLNU01000030.1 GCA_003142835.1 Syntrophaceae bacterium | reverse complement strand
GATATTTCATCAGCCAGTTCCCGCGGCACATTCTGTCTGCGCCACCTGTTGCGCAGCGCAATGGCTACAGCCCTTTTCGCATCAGCCTGACCGATTATGTGCCGATCTAATTTTTCCACTATCTCGCGAGGTTTTAACCCATTGCTTAGCATATATTAATCCTACTCCTTGCCTTTGCTCTTTTTCGTTTCTTTTGTTTTATTAGTGGCGACTTCAATTTCAATTTCTTCCAGTGTTACGTGATTATTAGTGTAAATACAAATATCCGCCGCGATTTTCATGGCTTCTTTAGCAATTTCCGTTGATGACAGATTGCTATGACGCACCAGCGCGCGAGCCGCCGCCTGCGCATAAGGTCCGCCAGATCCGATGGCCATAACATCGTCATCAGCTTCGATGACATCGCCATTTCCGGAAATGATCAGCGAATTGTCTTTGTTTACGGCAATCATCAACGCCTCTAGATGCCGTAATACGCGGTCGGTACGCCAATCCTTTGTCAATTCTACTGCCGCTCGCAGCAAATTGCCGTTATATTGTTCCAGCTTCTGATCGAAGCGATCAAATAAAGTAAAGGCATCGGCTGTAGCGCCGGCAAACCCTACAATAACTTCGTCATTATAAAGCCTTCTTACCTTACGGGCTCCATGTTTCAAGATTGTCGTATCCAATGTAACCTGACCATCACCGGCTACCGTTATTTTACCATTATGCTTTACTGCCAATATTGTGGTGCTTCTTATCTTCATTTTTTCTCCCTTAAACTTTCTCTCTTAGCACGCGGATGAGCTTTGTCGTAAACTTCCATCATCCGATTAATATTCACAGCCGTATATTTCTGTGTTGTGGAAAGGCTCTCATGCCCCAGCATTTCCTGAATCGACCGCAAATCCGCGCCGGCATTCAGAAGATGCGTGGCAAAAGTATGGCGCAATGCGTGCGGACTTATCTTGCGGCCTATACCGCTTTTCACTGCTGTTGCGTCAACTATACGGGCAATGCTTCTTGCAGTTATTCTTTTCCCCCGTGCATTTAAGAACAGGGGATTCTTAAAGAGATTATCATCACATTTTTTTCTTACCTCTGTGGTCTTCTTTATATACTCGTCAATAGCTTGCAGAGCCTTCTGTCCAACTGGAACTATTCTTTCTTTTTTCCCCTTTCCGCGTAATTTAACCAGTGCCTGTCTAAAATCAAGGTCTGTCACGTTTAGTCCGGCCAGTTCGCTTAAGCGCAATCCGGAAGAATAAAATAATTCCAGCATAGCGTGATCGCGCAAACCTGAAACAGAATTAGCACCTTGAGCGCTTAAAAGCTGGAACATCTCGTCTACCGACAGAAAAATAGGCATATATTTTTCTATTTTCGCCGTCTGGACCATTTCCGCCGGATTATTTTTAATTTTTCCGGCACGTAACAAATACTTATAAAAAGACCGCAATGAATATATCTTGCGATTCACTGTAACTTTTTTTACTTTTTTACGGTATAGATGACTCAAATATGTGCGAATAGTTTCCGGTTCAACATTAATTATTGCATCGCTCTTTTTTTTTATATCATTTCCTCGGAGAAAACTGTTGAATTCCTCAACATCCGCAATATAAGCTTTCAGTGTATGTTCAGAAACATTTCGCTGTACTTCCAGGTAAATTTGAAAATCCGCAATGAGGTTTTCCATATAATCTACATTTTGTATTTGCCAAAATCTTCGGCGGAAAGATTTTCCAAAAATTCCTTTATCTTTTCTTCTTTCATTTTGTCCAAATCACCGATCTTCATGCTGAAATCAACACTGCGCGATTTTTCAATAACACTTTCTTCAACAAAAATGGGAACATGAGCTCGCAGGGCCAGAGCGATGGCATCGCTGGGACGGGCATCAACAGTAAAATTCTGCCCTTCCCTGCTTAAATAAATATTGGCAAAAAAAGTATTATTGCGAATATCAACGATTTCTACCCTGCTCACCGCTACATTAAGAATTTTCAAGCAATCATTTAATAAATCATGGGTCATCGGCCGGGAAAAAATGATCTTTTCCAGTTCCGTAGCGATTGCGCTGGCTTCAAAAAGCCCAATCCAAATCGGTATAGCCTTATTTTCCTGTAAGTCTTTCAATATAACTATGGGTGTATTGGTAATAGGATCGATGGTCAATCCCGAAACTTTCATTTCAATTAGCATTACCAACCTCCTTAATCATCGACAATTTTTCCTCTTAGTGAATGCAAATAGGCTTTGGATATTTTCACCTTTACTCGCTTATCTGTTAGTTCCGATTCACTCTTGAAATTAACAATTTTCCAGGACCTGGTTCTTCCCATCAAATCATTTTCAGAGTTTTTACTTTTACCTTCAACCAATAACTCCTGCTGACTGCCTTCCAAAGCAAGGTTGGCTTCCAGTGTATGTCCATCTTGAAGAGCTTGCAATTGCTGGAGTCTCCTCAACTTCTCACATTCTTCAATCCTTCCTTCTAACTTTTGCGCCGCGGTACCTTTACGTTCAGAATACTTGAATGAAAATATAGAATCAAACCTGATTTTTTCCATCATGTCAATGGTTTCTTGATAATCATTTTGTGTTTCTCCCGGAAATCCGACGATAATGTCCGAGGTAATACTTATCTGCGGACTCAATTTACGTAAATGATCAACTTTTTTCATGTATTCTTCCACTGTATAGCCCCTGTTCATTAACGCCAATATCCGGTTTGATCCTGATTGCACCGGAAGATGAATATGCTCGCATAATTTCTCTTCTTCGGCAAAGCAGTTAATCAATTCGGGAGAGAGGTCACGTGGATGTGATGTAGTAAATCTGATTCGTTCGATGCCGGAAATTTTGCCGATTTTTTTAATCAAAGCCGTGAAATTCAATCCATTGCCCAAAGTTTTGCCATAGGAATTAACATTTTGTCCCAGAAGAGTAACTTCTCTGATGCCACAATCAGCAAGTTTTCTGATCTCCTCGATTATATCATCAGGCGGCCTGCTCATCTCCGGTCCGCGCAGATAAGGAACCACGCAGTATGCACAGAAATTATTGCATCCCTGCATGATCGTGACAAAAGCACTGACTGCACCACTTTGCGGTGGAGCAAAAACACCAATCGAATTTAGTGACTTATGAAAATCAACCTGAGTAATCTTTTCCCTTTTCTTCCTGATAGCGGCAACCAGTTGAGGCAAACGATGAATGTTGTGCGTGCCGAAAACAAAGTCCAGATGCCTAACTTTTTTATGAAACTTTGTTCCCAGATGCTGCGCCAGACAACCGCCCACACCAATAATCAATTCCGGATTTTGTTCTTTTAATTTGCCGATCCTTCCCAGTTCACTGTAGACTTTGTGCGCCGCTTTCTCCCTGATGGAGCATGTGTTCAGCAGGATCAAATCGGCTAGTTTTAAATTATCAGTAATTTTCCAGCCAACCTGTGCAAGCAGAGCCGCCATTTGTTCGGAATCATGGACGTTCATCTGACAACCAAATGTTTGAATATACAAGTATTTATTTTTCATTTGTTTCACTCATTAAAATTGTGGATAGCCTTAATATTTCAACATAAGTTAGTCAATAGATTTTTCATAATATACAGATAAATCTACAAACGATAAATGGATCGGCTTGCTGGAAGGTATTGATCTTGGCGATTGGAAGACGGCAAGAAGAAAATACCTTGAGGAGAAACACAACTGAAAATACTTGTTGATACAAATCAATCAGTAAAAAGGCAAATTGCACGTTATTCATTACCAGGAATAAAAGTGATTTCGCCAGTAAACCTGATGTTCTTGATCCCGCCGAGTTTATTGACAAACTTAAAACCTCCAATGCCAGTTGATGAGATTGTAAACATCCTGGAGAAACATAAAAAGAAGGGCCGGATAATAAATAATCCCTTAAATCCATCAACAAAAAGACTATTGCAAATCAGCAATGTCCGGTTAGGACTTTGCTGACTCCAAATAGAATTTTTTGGTTTTTATTGCTTCTCTTTCAGAATATTGCTCAAATTCCCGAATTCGGAAATTGACAGGGTTTCTCCCCTTCTTTTGCCGTCGATACCGGCCGCGTCCAGCGCCTCTTTTAAGTCATCATCAGACAATCCTTCCAGAAATTTGGCGTTTTTCAGATTGTTGATCAACATTTTCCGGCGCTGCGCGAATGCAGCCTTCACCAGGCCTGTAAAAAATATTTCATCCTGCAAATAGACAAGAGGTTTTTCTCGAAAAGAGCCCTTGATAATCGCCGATTCAACTTTTGGTTGTGGATAAAAACAAGTTGAAGGCACATCCAATATTTTCTCAGCAGACGCAAACATTTGCAGAATTACGGAAGGCACACCATAAATTTTATTGTCGGGAACGGATACCAGACGTTGTACAATTTCCTTTTGTAACATCAGCATAAAATCGCTGATGACCGGACGGAAAGATAATAATCGGAAAATTAAAGGACTGGATATATTATAGGGAACATTGCCTATTATTTTAATCTTGGAACTATGTGTTTCTGATATTGAGTTAAAATCAAATTTTAGTATATCTCCGCAATGAACTTCAACATTGTCATATACGCCAAGCTTATCTTTTAATACCTCAACCAAATTCCGGTCTATTTCCACAGCTATAACTCTTTTTGCTTTCTTTGCAATATTCTCTGTCAATACGCCGATACCCGCACCTATTTCAACTACGATATCCTCCTGAGAAATGTTTGCCGCATGGACAATTCTATTAATGACATTAATATCTATAAGGAAAGACTGGCCTAATTTCTTATTCGGTTTGATGCCATATTGATGAAGAATTTCTTTGGGTGTGGTCATAATAATTTTTTTATGAATGCGCGACCAGTGGCCAGCGCGATATCGCATTCAAATCCAGAGAGTCACGACACCCATTGGTCAACATAATCTCGCCAATTGCTGCGATCATGGCCGCATTATCAGTGCATAATATTACCTGCGGAATGAACAAATCAATTTTATTCTTGAATGCGGCATCGGCAAACTTTTCGCGCAATCTTCCATTAGCCGCAACCCCACCACAAACAACTACTTGTCTAATGTCATTATCCTGCGTTGCCCGCATAGTCTTTTCAACAAGAACATCGACAATTGCTTCCTGATAGCTTGCCGTTATATCCGGTAATTCCTCGGCACTGAAATCCCGGCCACGTTTTTTCAGCATTGTCAGCAAGGAAGTTTTCAAACCGCTAAAGCTGAAATCGGCAGAGCCCTTCATTGCGCGAGGGAAAGCTACTGCTTGCGGGTTACCGCCTTTGGCGATCTTATCAATCACTACGCCGCCCGGGTATCCAAGGTTGAGAAGCTTTGCCGCCTTATCAAATGCTTCCCCTGCGGCATCGTCACGTGTCTGGCCGATCAATTGGAAATCATGATAATTCTTTACCAGATAAATATTAGTATGTCCGCCCGAAACAACCAAAGCTGCAAAAGGAAATTCCGGCACTTTTTCGGCAAGAAACACAGCTGTAATGTGCCCTTCCAGATGATTGACGCCAACTAAAGGAATATTAAGGGCATAGGCAAGCGCCTTGGCCGTTGCTAAACCGATAAGAAGCGATCCTATTAATCCCGGACCACGTGTTACTGCAATCCCCTCTATTTCCTTAAGCCCAAAGCCTGCATCAGACAAGGCTTGCTCAATAACCGGGTTGATTGCTTCAATATGCTTTCGCGAAGCAATTTCTGGAACAACCCCGCCGTATTTGCTATGGACTTTAATTTGAGAAGCAATTACGTTGGAAAGCATTTTTCCATCTTTAACCACTGCTGCGGCTGTTTCATCACATGATGATTCAATTCCGAGAACTAACATTATATCCTACTTTCATTTTTTTCTTTGCTAAAAAAGATAAATCTCTATATAAAAGCAATGACGATTTGTAAACAAACTTTTGTCAGTAATTATTTGATTGGAGAACCACAATGGAATTTAAAACAGATTTCTTAATTTTAGGCAGTGGCATTGCCGGCTTGAGTCTGGCAATTAAAGCTTCGGCTCTGGGTAGCGTCGCTATAGTGACCAAAAAAGAAAAAACAGAATCAAACACCAATTATGCTCAAGGCGGAATCGCTGCTGTTACCGACCAGACCGATAGTTTTGATGAGCATATTCAGGATACCCTGATTTGTGGTGCCGGTCTTTGTAAAAAGGACGTGGTCGATTTTGTTGTTAGAGAAGCACCACCAAGGATTCAGGAGCTTATTGACTGGGGCGTTAACTTTACTAAATCGGAAATACCTCCTCACCTTTATGATTTGGGTCAGGAAGGAGGTCATAACCGCCGGCGGGTATTACATGCCAAAGACCTCACGGGCCGCGAAATCGAGCGGGCGCTGAATGAAAAAGTCGCTGCCTTAAACAATGTTCATATCTATGAAAACCATATTGGTATTGACTTGATCATCCAAAAAGACATCTCCGGGAAACCGGTAATTTGTCAGGGTGCTTACGCTCTGGATATAAACAATAGAGAGATTCATACTTACCGCGCAAAATACACGATTTTATCCACTGGAGGCGCGGGCAAAGTATATCTCATTACAACAAATCCTGATATNNAATATGGAATTCATCCAGTTTCATCCGACCTGTCTTTATCATCCTGACGCCAAAGCTTTTCTGATCAGCGAAGCTGTCCGCGGTGAAGGGGGAATTCTGCGATTAAAGAACGGATCGACATTCATGGAAAAATATCATCCTATGAAAAGCCTCGCCCCGAGAGATATTGTCGCCAAAGCAATTGACACGGAAATAAAGCAATCGGGTGATGAATACGTACTTCTTGATATAACTCACCGGAAGCGCGACTTTCTTATTAATCGCTTTCCCAATATTTATAACAAATGTCTTGAGTATGGCATTGATATAACCTCTGACCCGATACCTATCGCTCCTGCCGCGCATTATATCTGCGGCGGCGTTGCTGTCGACCATTACGGCAAGACATCCATCACCAATCTTTTTGCCTGCGGTGAAGTATCTTGCACTGGATTGCATGGAGCTAACCGTTTGGCCAGCAACTCTTTACTGGAAGCAGTTGTCTACTCCCATCGTGTCTATACCGAAATTTCCCGGCACTATAAAAAAATGAAACAAAGTGATGCCTGCATTGCTCAATGGGATTCCAGCGGAACTACGGAAAGCGACGATAGCGTGGTCGTCACGCACAACTGGGATGAAATAAGAAGATGCATGTGGAATTATGTAGGTATTGTCCGATCGGACAAAAGATTGGAAAGAGCAGCCCGCAGAATCGATCTTATCCAAAAAGAGATTCATGAATATTATTGGAACTTCAAACTCACAAAAGATCTTATCGAACTGCGCAATATTACAACCGTAGCTAAACTGATCGTCCGGAGCGCTTCTCTTAGGAAAGAAAGCCGTGGTTTACACTATAATATTGATTATCCCGACACACGAGATGAATTTAAAAAAGACACAATTATTGTTAGAGTGAATTCATAGAATCATTTTCTATTTTTTATCTTCGAATACACGGTTAAAGATAAAATCCAAATTCTTCAAGAAATTATTTACATTAAAAATTGCTGCCAATTCTTTTTTCTGCAGATATTTAGCTACTGTGGAATCCTTTTCCAGTAAATTCCGAAATTCCAAACCTTCCTGCCAGGATTTCATCGCGTTATTCTGTACGACGGCATACGCGTCTTCTCTGGTTGTGCCTTTTTCAATGAGTGCCAACAGCACCATTTGTGAAAAAATAACACCGTGTGTCATGTTCAGATTATAAATCATTCTTTCCGGATAGGTCACAAGTTTATCCATCATATTCGTAAACCTGTATAACATAAAATCAAGAACAATTGTAGCATCCGGTCCGATAACCCTTTCCACAGAAGAATGGCTGATATCCCTTTCATGCCAGAGGGCAATGTCTTCAAGAGCGGCAACTGCGTAAGAGCGTACCAACCTGGCTAAGCCAGACAGGTTTTCCGAGATTACTGGATTGCGTTTATGCGGCATGGCTGAAGAACCTTTTTGTCCTGGTGAAAAATATTCTTCAGCTTCTCTAACCTCTGTCCTTTGCAGAAGCCTTATCTCCTGAGCAAATTTATCCAGTGAAGATGCAATAATCGCTAAACTGGTAAAAAATTCCGCATGCCTGTCGCGCTGAATAATTTGTGAAGATACCGGCGCCGCATGCAATCCGAGTTTACTGCAAACATATTCCTCCACAAAAGGATCGACAAAAGAAAATGTGCCAACTGCGCCTGATATTTTACCATAGCTGATAGATTCTTTGGCCTGGACGAGACGCTGGCGATTTCGCTGCATTTCCTGATACCACAAGGCCATCTTCAGACCAAAAGTGATCGGTTCCGCATGAATTCCATGTGACCTGCCAATCATTAAAGTATTCTTATTTTCTAGGGCTCTCCTCTTTAAAACTACCAATAACTGATCAATATCTTCCAGTAAAATTTCAGCCGATTCTTTTAATTGAACAGCGAGCGCGGTATCCAGCACGTCGGAAGAAGTCAACCCCATATGAATAAAACGTCCGTCCTCACCGACTTTTTCCGTTAGGGAAGTTAAAAAAGCAATTACGTCATGCTTTGTAGTCTTTTCGATCTCATCAATACGCTCGACTTTTATAGAAACATTTTCTTTAATGTTCTTTAGTGCACTTTCGGGTATTTTGCTAAGCTTTGCCATTGCCTCACAAGCTAATATTTCTACATCCAGCCATTTTTTATATCTGTTCTCCGGGCTCCAAATCTTTGTCATTATCTCGCGGGAATATCTCGGTATCACATTTTTCTCCTCTAATTATTTTACCTGTACCTGGCAGTCTTCATTTTGCCGCTCAATGATAATTGGTATTATTACGATTTCTATCAATCAGTCAAGAATTAATATAGGTCAAAAAATTTATACCATTTCGATTTCAAAGGATAACGAGGCGGCAAGGAGGAGGCATGTAAGGAACGGTCGCGACCGTTCCTTACAAATACATTGAGGAAGCCGACGACGTAGCCAACAAAGTTAGCCGAAGAAAGCGAAGTGGTATAGAGATTGACAAATTAGAACCAACGGTATATTAATTTTACTAGAACTGAGGAAGTAAAACTTATGCCTGAATCACAAGAGATAGCACAATGCAGCTTTTTGGAAGAAATATTCAATAGTATAACTCATGGAATTGGAGCCTTAATCAGCATTGCCGGATTGGTTCTTCTGATAGTTTTCTCCAGCATATATGGGAATTTGAGTCACATTATAAGTTGTACAATTTTTGGATTTACGCTTGTTTTGCTCTACACTGCTTCAACTCTTTATCATAGCTTTCAAAGACCAAACCTAAAGTATGTATTCAAGATATTGGACCATTCCTGCATTTATGTTTTGATTGCCGGAACTTATACTCCATTTATGCTAGTAACTTTACGTGGTGTTCTGGGCTGGAGCATGCTTGTTTTAGTTTGGTCTTTGACTGTAATTGGGATTTTATTCAAAGTCTTTTTCGTCCACCGCTTTAAAATTATTTCTACTATTGCTTATATTTTAATGGGTTGGATTATCATCTTTGCTATTAAACCTCTTTTTCAAGCATTACCAGGAGGCGGTCTTGTCTGGCTTATCTGTGGTGGACTGGCCTATACATTAGGCACTGTTTTTTATGCTTGGAAGAGGCTTCCCTTCAATCACGCAATTTGGCATTTATTTGTTCTTACAGGCAGCGTTTGTCATTTCTGCGCCGTTATGTTTTACGTCATCCCATTAAATACTTAAACTAAGAATGTAATAACTATCAGGAGTTTGACCAAATGATTTTATCTGCTCAAATCATTCTTGAATTATCAGTTTTTAAATGCTAGAAACGCTTTGCTGTAAATATTTACAGCATTAAAAAAAGGAGATAAATATGCGAAAAATTTTTCAATATATATTTTGTTTGCTGATTCTTCTGCTTGCCACCGGTTCACTCTGGGCGAAGGATAAATACACGGTAACCGTTTTACCTTTTACACTCAATAGCGCAGAAAATATCGATTATGTGAAAAAAGGAATCACGGAAATGCTCTCCACACGTATATCCGTTCCTAACAAAATCGAAGTAACAAATAAAGATGTTGTTCTTGAGGAACTTAAAAAATCTAATATAAAGGAAATTACATTAATTGATGTATATAAACTGGGCAACAAATTAAAGTCTGATTATGTGGTCTGGGGAAGCATCACTAAAATAGGCAACTCTCTGAGTATTGACGGGAAATTGATTGATATTGTCGCCTCTAAATCTGACATAGGTATCTTCACTCAATCACAAAATCTCGATGAAGTAATTCCCAAAATTAACGATTTTTCTCAAAGAATCGTGCAGCATATTCTCGGCACATCATCGCAACAGGCCGCACCCACAGTAGCCGCTGCTGGAGCTGCTAAACCAACAGCTCCGGGAGTTTCCCGCGAATCTCAGATAATTGCCGGTATGAAAGCCGGCGGTAAAAGAGGAACTTTAACTTCTGCAATCAATCCTGACTTTATTAACGCTCCGGATCCTTTTAATCGCCAGGGATTTTGGATGAGCCAGAAAATACTCACGGAATTTAAGGGCATGGATATAGGGGACATAAATGGTGATGGCTTAAACGAAGTGGTGGTTATCGACAAAAACAATGTTTACATATATCAGAAAGCAGGTAATGAACTAAAATTATTAGAAAAAATACCTGGAAAATCTTACGATAATTATCTGGCTGTAGATGTTGCTGATATTAACAAAGACGGTGTAAAGCAAATATTTGTGACTTCTCTCAATAATACATTGCTTGATTCCTTTGTCCTGGAATTTAAAAATGGCAAATATGTTAAAATTGCATCTGACATACGTTGGTTTTTACGCGTACTTGAGACTCCATCGGGTATTCCTATATTAATAGGGCAAGGATATGGTTTTGATAAACCATTTGATACGCCAATTCATGAAATTGTCTGGAGAGACGGTAAGTATGTTGATGATCAAAAGATGAAGATACCTTTAGGCTTATCTATTTACGGTTTAACTATTGATAATTTAGGCACTGGGGGCAGTGGTGAAAAAATAATCGCCCTGGATGAGCTTGATTATTTATGCATCTTTGAAAAAACAACTAAACCTTTAACCAGGATGTTTACTTTTGGTTTTTCTAACAATGATTTAATCTGGAGAAGCGATGACGTATTTGGCGGCAGCAATAACTACTTCGAAAATATTGATAAAACAAGACCTGAGGAAAATGAAAAAAGTGCTTTTGTCAATTTACGCATCCATACTTATGATACTAACAAGGATGGGAAAAAAGAGATTATTATTGTTAAAAATCTATCTTCCGTCGGCCGCGTGTTTAAACATCTAAAACTTTTTACTTCCAGCGAAATATATAATCTGGAATGGGACGGCATGGGTATGGCGGAAAATTGGCGAACAAAAAAAATTAACGGCTACGTAGCCGATTATTGTATTAAAGACATAGACAATGATGGCAAGCCGGAAATTGTGCTGGCATTGGTCCTATCTGTCGGTGCTTCTCTGCGTGATAAAAGTGTAATTGTTGTTTATAGGCTGGATACCGCTCAATAAGTCATTGACAAAATTTGTGCGCTTAGCTATAGCGTCGCACGAATAAAAATACTCATTGGAAGTATCTTATTGCAATAGAGGCGGTGTAGCTCAGCTGGTTAGAGCATACGGCTCATATCCGTAGTGTCCAGGGTTCGATTCCCCGCACCGCCACCATAATTAAAACAAGGACTTAGGAGCTTTTCTAAGTCCTTGTTTTTTGTGTCCGTGCCATTTTCCGTGCCATAAATGTCATCCAAAACGCTTACCGCCTTCATTCTTTTTTCTTTTAATGAATAAAGATATTTTTTAGTGGTTATCAAATTCGTATGACCTAAAAGATCACTGACAGTCTGCACATCCGGCCTATTATTTTCACTACCCATAGCTATTGTAGTGGCGAAAACATCCCTTAAATCTTTTGCAGTGATTTTAATCCCTGTTTTTATTTTTATCTTTTTAAACATTTTATCCCGCCGCAATATCCTTCTACCGTCACTGTGATGGAATATATAAGGTGAATCGATCTTATAAGCCTCTAACCCTTTTAAAGTCATATAAAGACCATCACACATATCTAGCCGCCTTAAAGAACCCTCCGTTTTTGTGCCCCTAATTATGATCTCCCTGTTTTCATAATTTACGTCACTCCATTTACTTGAAAGCGCCTCAGTTAATCTTTCTCCAGTAAAAAGTAAAAACCTGAAGAATAAAAGTTCTTCTTTTTCTAATGCAGATTCAGCCTTTTTTATTTCCTCAGGAGTAAAACCATTTTTCATGATCTTTTCCGGCCTGATTCTTTTTCTGGAAACTTTCTTCATAGGATTTATGTCTATTATTTCTTCTTTAACAGCCCAGTTCAGCATTGCATTAAGATCGGTTACGTAATGATTGATCGTATTCTTTGATATAGCCCTTTTACATTGTTCATCAATAAACGATTCAATGTCATTATGAGTAATATCTTTAAGCCTCTTTCCTGCTGTAAAGAACGGCAACAAAAAACTATGAAAATTAGAATATAGACCGCGTAATCTGTTTTTCGATTTTCCAATTCTGGCCGAGTATGCCAAAAATCCGTTCACCGCTTCAACACAGGCCATACTAGAACCGGAAGCAGCCATAGAGGCTTCCCTTCTTAGTTTACCTTGGAAATTCCTCCGCTGCCTTTTGGGCTTCATCCCTGGTATTCCACCCGGATTGCCTGTATCTCTTTCCACGAAAACATATCTGATAGCTCCACTTTCCGGTGTCTTTCCGTTTTCTTATTTGCATCGAAATTAACCTCCTCCTCTCTCGACTTGATATAATTTATCAGGTCAATTTTTCTGTAACGGATTAGCCCCCTGCCCTGTCCTATCCTGATTTTGGCAATACCACGCAATCCGTAAACCATATTAATTTTAACTTTTAGAATTTCCGCTATCTGGTTTACTGTCAAAAGGTCAGGGTATTTATCCAAAAAATCCATAACTACAATTCCTACGCTTTTCTATTCCCATTTAAAACATTACTATTCATAATTTCTTCTTTTGCTCGTCATGAAGTTTTTACTTTAAATGCTTAGGCGGCTTATTAGGATATTTATCATTATAATTACCGTCACCCATTACTTCTTTTTCTAATTCAGTTTTATCACGCTTTTTATCTAATTCATCCGCCCACGCCTTCAATTCACTTCGGGGAATGTAACAATAAAAAAAAGCATTGGCAGAGAGTTTTTTCTTGCCTTTGAATAAAAAAGAATCTTGAGTTATGTGATAAACAAAGCCTGTTAAGCCTCCTGATTTTAGCTTTTTATGTACACCTGGACGAGATACTTTTGCATATCCCGCAGCACCGCCAGGTGAAACACAACCAGTATTTCCACAAATTTCAAAAACAGTATCTGTCCATTGACGGCAATCTTCTTCGCTTCCATATGCGCGATAAAGCCTCGTTCCTGTGTCTGGGACTCCAATAATTTCTTTAAAATTCTTTGGTATCTTTACAAAGGGAAATGAATCATCACTCATTTTGCTTCCTCCTAATTTGTTTATGATTCGTATTCTTAAAAAACTTCTTCCTGAAGTCAGTAAAACGTCAACCTCTACGAAAATGCTAGATTTCAATCCGTAAGTGCGCCACGAGGC
>PLNU01000043.1:14885-43751 GCA_003142835.1 Syntrophaceae bacterium | reverse complement strand
GGCCTGATGCCGCCCAGCAGGAGATGCTGATCACACCGAAAGCAAGCGATGCTCTTGAAATAAAACAATGGGAAGCGTTTTTAAACCAGGACGACGCCAAGCACGCCATGACCGCGCGCTATCTCTATGAGCATCTGTTCCTGGCCCATATTAAATTCGGCACGCAGACTTTTGAATACTATGAACTGGTCCGCTCGAGAACCTCGCCCGGCAAGCCCATTGATCTGATCGCCACCGTGCGCCCCTATGATGACCCCGGTGCCCCGCGGGTCTACTATCGTTTTCGAAAGATCCACTCCACGATCGTCCATAAAACTCATATGGTATTTGACCTTGATGCCGCCAAACTGGATCGCGTCAAGGAGCTTTTTATCCGGCCGGAATGGTTGCAGCCCCCACATACGGTAAGGTATGACGCGAAACTGAGCGCCAATCCTTTTGTCGCNNTGGATCCCAATTACGATCTGAGCGTGGCGTATCCGGCCTTTCTGAAGCTGCACAGCGACAAACTGCGCATGCCGATCGAAATCGGCAGTGACATGCGCGTCTTTAAGGCGCTGACCGATGAACATACAAAGGCCGCCGTTGAGTTTTATAAAGTCCGGCAAGATTATTACACGTCACATCACTACGCCGGTCTCGGCTATGAATCCGTCTGGAAGGGAAACNNATGTGGGTTGTGGACTATCCCCTGCTTGAACGAATCTATTATGCGCTTGTTGCCGGATTTGATGTGTACGGCACGGCCGGCCACCAGTTGGCGCTACGGCTATACATGGATGCGCTCCGCGTTGAAGGCGAAAGCTACTTCCTGGATTTTCTGCCCGCGTCCAAGCGACAGGAGATCATGCAGTCGTGGTATAAGGGGGTTGATCTCGAAAAGGTTCATTATTATCCTTCCGCCCTGCCGACGAAAATTTCCTTTGTGACGGACGAGCCGAAGCGTGAGTTCATCGAACATATTGTAAACAAACATATTTTGCCTGCAACAAATATCGCTTTTGATGCCGTGAATTATGAGCGGGCAGGAGCTGCCTATTCAAGCTTGCCGGGAAAATACGAAACGAAGGATGACTACCTCAAGGCTTTTCGTGCCGTTTCCAAGCCGGGCACGCCATTTTTCTCATTGATCAATGATTCCAATGCCAATGTCGCCTATATGAGGATCCGCCTGAAAAACGGAAAAGATCTGGCGATCTCCATCGTGATCAATCGTTGGCATAACAATGTTACCTATTTGTTCGGTGAAAAGAACGCGCTCGATGCATCAAAGGACAGTGCGGATTTTATTTCCGGCCTCATCGGATCATATCCAAACTACTTTTTTGATGTCCGTGAAGAGGACCTGCCCGACTTTTTTGATCTCCTTGCCCATTTTGAGAAAAGTCCGGCAGATTATGAGCGACTGGCCAAGTACGGCGTCAACAGAGCGGAGGACCGGCTCTGGGATACATATGACTGGTTTCAAAAGCGATTCTATGAGGATGAACCCGTAACCGCGGGACTGTTCGATTTGAACCGGTACTACCATCTCGCTAAGTAGTGTACGGTTCAATCGCCTCGTTCACGGATTACGGACGATTTTCATGCTGACGGTCACATTACCGTCCGGAACGGCAGGCCATTTGCTATTACTATTTTAAATTCTTCAGAACCCATAATCTTTGTTATTAATCCCTCTTTACCTTGAGCACGATTTTGCCGATGTGGGCGGAAGATTCCATTAGCTCATGTGCCTTTTGCGCTTCGTGAAGAGGATAAACCGCGTGAATCAATGTGCCCACTTTTTTGGCTTCCAGGAGCGGCCAGACATTTTTCAACAGGGCTTGCGCGATAGCGGCTTTTTCCTCGACTGACCGCGGCCGAAGTGTCGAGCCGGTGAAAGTTAAGCTCCTGGTCAAAATAGGCATGCAGTCGAGATCGACTTTGGAACCTTGCAGGAAGGCGATCTGTACCAGCCTTCCATTGGGTTTCAACAGCTGGAGATTTTTTTCAATGTATGATCCGCCGACCATATCCAGAATACAGTTTACTCCTTTTTTACCGGTCAACTTCCTTATTTCTTCAGCCCAATCCTGTTTCTTGTAGTCAATCGCTGCATCGGCGCCAAGCTTTTTAACCGCGTCAATTTTGTCAGAACCGTTGACAGTTGTATAAACCGTGGCGCCGAAGGCTTTGGCCAGTTGAATCGCCGTAATGCCGATGCCACCGGCACCTCCGTGGACAAGAAAGCTCTCCCCCGCGCGTAGACGGCCGCGATCAAACACGTTCGTCCAAACGGTGAAATAGTTTTCCGGCAGAGCCGCCGCTTCGGCAAGCGAAAGACCTTTGGGAACCGGCAGGCAATTAGAAGCAGGCGCCGCGCAATATTCGGCATAGCCGCCGCCCGGTGTTAAGGCGCAAACAGAGTCATTTATTTTCCATTCTTGAACGTCGTCGGCTTGGGCCACTATCTTCCCCGCAATCTCCAATCCCAAAACAGGCGAAGCTCCGGCAGGGGGCGGGTAGGCTCCGGCACGCTGCAGTATATCAGGCCGGTTCACGCCGGCGTAGGCGACTTCGATCAATACCTCGCCGGATTTGAGTTGCGGCAAGTCTCCTTGCTTTACCTGCATGCACGAGGCTGGGCCACCTTGGCCGTGGTCAATATATTTCATGTTGGTGGGAAGTGACATCGGTCTATTCCTCCTCCGTTTGTTATCATCCGAGAACGACTTCAATCAAGTGGGGACCGGATTCATTCAAAGCCGCTTTCAATTTTTTTACTAATTCTTCCGCCGTACTCACAGAAACGGCAGGAACATTCATTCCGTGACTGAGTTTAACCCAATCGATAGACGGTTGGTCCATGTTGATTAACGCCATGGAATTTGGTCCGGGTTTGGAGTATCCGGCTCGCCGGCATTCGAATTCAATCGTAAAATATTTGCGATTCGAGCAAATCAGGGTAATCACATTCGCCTTTTCATGAGCCTGCGACCACAAGGCCTGCATAGTGTACATAGCGCTGCCGTCGGCCTCGATATTGATCACCTTTCTATCGGGACAGGCCAGTGCCGCTCCCAGGGCGCAGGGCATACCAAGGCCTATGGCGCCACCGGTCAGA
Organism: Syntrophaceae bacterium; assembly: GCA_003142835.1. GTDB lineage: Bacteria > Desulfobacterota > Syntrophia > Syntrophales > Smithellaceae > FEN-1160. Next base: position 40,645 of record PLNU01000043.1, on the reverse strand, counting down.
GTAAGATGGCTATAAGGCTTCAAAGTCGGAGCTAATGCATAATAAGGCGCCGCGGAAGTAACGCCTTCCTCTACAATAATACAATTCTCCGGCTGTAAGGCGGCAATCACAGCGCACAATTTCCGGGAGTTTAATGCTCCGGAAGGGATTTCCGGCAATTCATATTTTGCCAGCACAGAACTAATATTATTCTTACTTGAGGAAGCGCCTAAATCTTCAGCCAAGGCCTGAAGCGCGGCGGCCGCATCCTGTTTTTCCGTATCAATCCTAACCCATTTCTGGCTATCGGCAAGATAATGGCTCTTTCCACCTTTGTAGCCGAAGAAGGCAACTGGCTCCTCTGCGCCCGCCATAACAAAAGCATCATATTCACCTAACAGAGCTGATGCCTGTTCGGGAAAATAGGGAATGCGTTTTAATAGCGGGAAACCTTCGCCGCTGTCAAAATAAGCCGGAAAGGTGACCATCAAAAGATCGCATCCCGTAGCCGCTTTGATTTTCGCCGCCGCTGCGAGGCCTAGTTTGCGCAATGCCCGCCCGCCGAGAATGAGCGCCGGTTTGGATGATTTCTTTATCAGTTTTGCCGCCGCCTCAATTTTCTTTTGATCGAGCGCGTCAAATTCAAACTTCGGCATTTTAACACTTTTCCCTTCGTACTCAGACCACTGATGGTCGGCAGGAACGATGAGAGTGGATATTTGCCCGTAAAGGGATGCGGCCAGAGCATCTGCCGTGTCCTTTGCTAATGAATTTACAGAACTGCTACTTTTTTGCCATCCCGATACCGTTTTGGCGAGCGAGATTATATCCATGTTTAGAGGGGGATCAGCCGCCAGATGCCACGAGGCATGTTCGCCGATGATGTTGAAAACCGGTGTCCGCGCCCGGCGCGCGTTGTGCAGATTGGCAATGCCGTTGGCAAATCCCGGACCGAGGTGGAGCAAAGTCATGGCTGGTTTTTGTGTCATCCGACCATAGCCATCGGCTGCTCCCGTGCAAACACCCTCAAAAAGGCCAAGGATCGGACGAATGCCACTTACGGTATCAAATGCCGCCACAAGCGACAACTCGGTTGTTCCCGCGTTAGCAAAACATATTTCGACTCCGGCGTCTCTAGCCGTTTTTAAAATTATTTCCGCACCATTCACAATATTTCCCCCATATGATTAAAAAATTGTTTTAAGTATTATCATTTATTTTTATGCTTGCTTAGACCTTATCTTTGAACGTGACGAGTATATGGAGAAGACACTTGGACGTCAAGAAAATTATCAATGACACTCGCTGAAAACAGCGGTAAAAAAATTACCGCATATTGACATTCAATCGTCAATGGTTTAGAAAAAGTAAAGGATGTTTCATAGCCAAGGTGTATCCCGATTTTTCCGGGGACACGCCACATCCTAAATTATGTAAAAGATTTGAAGAGGATATATGAAAATACTCAATACAGCCCCCATGTCCGGCGCCGGTTTGAAGAGCGTTATCGAAACCAAGGTTTCAGGAATATCGTTCACCGTCGTGGACGTCCACAAATTTCCGGAGGACAAGCTAGCGGCTGAAATTGCCGATGCGGATATACTCCTGGGAGACTTCACCGGCAATACGCCCATCACTCGCCCGGTTGTTAAGGCCGCCAAAAAGCTCAAGCTCATCCAACAACCGAGCGTGGGCTATAACCATATTGATATTAACGCCTGTAAGGAATTCGGCATATCTGTCGCCAATACCCCCGGAGCCAATGATATCGGCGTGGCCGAGCACACAGTAATGCTGGCTTTGGCCTGTCTGAAGAACCTTCCCTTATACAACACCAAAACTCATCAAGGAGAATGGCTCTTTACACAAGCCCAAAGAACGGGAATTTTTGAGCTCAACGGTAAGACATACGGCCTTATGGGAATGGGAAGAACGGCACGGGCAGTGGCCGAGAGACTCGTACCCTTCGGGGTTAAGCTCCTTTACTACGACATCATCCGGTTGAGCGCTGAAGACGAAAAAAAATACCATGCCGCTTATGCCTCTATGGAGGAGATTCTGAAAACCGCCGATGTGGTGAGCCTCCACCTGCCTCTCACTGCCGAGACCACGAAAATTATTGACGCGGCGAAACTGGCGCTGATGAAATCCACCGCGGTGCTCATCAACGTTGGACGCGGGGCGCTGGTAGATGAAACCGCTTTGGCGGAGGCTTTACGCGGCAAGAAAATTGCCTTTGCCGCTGTGGATGTATTCACTGAGGAGCCACCGCCGGTGAATCACCCGCTCTTTGGTTTGGAAAATGTAATTTTAACCCCCCATCTGGCCGGATCAACCAGGGAATCGGGAATGCGCATCATGAACATGGCTCTGGATAATTTGGGACGGGTATTGAAGGGTGAAAAACCTCTTTGGGTATTGAATCCTTGATGGAAGCATAAAAAAGTTGGCTGGATTGGAACTTTTTTAGTGGTTTAAATATGTGATTTGTCATTCCGGACTCAGAGCAGGGCGCATGCCTGGTGATCCGGAATCCAGTTATTTCAATATGTTCTGGATATTTGGACTTTTTACGAGACCATCATTATTGAATAGCTTGATAATGTTTGATGTAATTTTCAATTCAGAACAGCTGATTTTCTTATATAAAGGCAAGTAATACCATTTCTAAATCAAAGATGATATCGAGGCGGCAAGAAGGAGGCACGTAAGGAACGGTCGCGACCGTTCCTTACTAATACGTTGAGGAAGCCGACGACCCAGCATGCGCCGGGCAGGCTCTGCCAACANNTTTGATTTAGAATTGGAATAATCTATTTATTGCGCAGCATTATCCAATACATAGGCCGTATCTGTGCGGACCGCCCGTCAATAAAATCTAAATTCAGCTAAAATTTCTTGAGTAAAGATTTCAATGCTGGTATGAAAGACACGTTCTTTTGAAAAATTATTTTAAGGATGGTTATTTATGCAGAACCCTAATTTTAGTTCCGGCCCTTGCAGTAAGAGGCCAGCATGGAATATCGATGCGCTGAAGAGCGCGCCGGTCGGCCGCTCACACCGTTCCGCGTTGGGAAAAGAAAGAATCGTCAAAGCCATTAACGATACTCGAAAAATCTTAAACATTCCGGCAGATTACCTTGTGGGCATTCTTCCGGCTTCAGATACCGGCGCATTTGAATGCGCCATGTGGTCACTCTTAGGTCCCAAGCCGGTTACCGTATTGGTCTGGGAAAGCTTTTCCGACGGTTGGGCAACGGATGTCGCCAAACAGCTCAAACTCAATCCTAAAGTCATCAAAGCGGATTATGGAAAAATTCCCGATTTAAAGTCTGTGAACTGGACAAACGATGTGGTGTTTGTCGCCAACGGAACAACCAGTGGTGTAAAAATCCCCGACTACAACTGGATTCCCGCCAACCGCGAAGGCTTGTCGCTTTGCGACGCGACCAGCGCCGCGTTTGCTATGGACATTGATTGGAGCAAGATTGATGTTTTAACTTTTTCCTGGCAAAAATGTCTGGGTGGTGAAGCCGCGCACGGGATGATGATTTTAAGCCCCAAAGCAGTTGCCCGTCTGGAATCTTATGATCCGCCCTGGCCAATGCCTAAGATCTTCCGTCTCAAGAAGAGTGGAAAAATCAGCAAAGCCATTTTTGACGGCGACGTCATCAATACGCCTTCGATGATCTGTGTGGAAGACTATCTGGATGCTCTGGATTGGGCAGGAAAGATCGGCCTTGCCGGTCTGATCAAAAAAAGCCAGGCTAACCTGAAAGTGGTGGCCGACTGGGTAGCCAAAACCGATTGGATCGAATTTCTGGCCGATGACCCCAACGTCCGCTCCAACACATCCGTGTGCCTGAGCGTGACACATCCCAAGATCAAGGCGCTGGGTAACGATGAAAAGAGCAAGTTCCTCAAAAGCATCGCTTCTGACCTGAGCAAGAAAAATATCGCCCATGATATCAACTCCTACAAAGACGCACCCGCCGGATACCGTTTCTGGTGCGGCCCGACCATCGAGGAAACTGATCTAAAGGTGGCGCTTGCCGAACTGGAAAAAGTTTTCAACGAAAAAATTAAAACCCTTTAATTATTATTGAGGAGAACGATATGAAACGAGTATTAGTCAGTGATTCCATGGCTCCCGAAGTCGCGGAAATATTAGGCAACGCGCCGGGTATTAAAGTTGACGTCAAAACCGGCATGAAGCCGGATGAATTAAAAGCGGTTATTAAAGATTACGACGCGCTGATCGTCCGTTCATCGACCAAAGTTACGGCGGAAATCATTGAAGCGGCAACCAAGCTTGCCGCCATCGGTCGCGCCGGCGCGGGCGTTGACAACATCGACATTCCCGCCGCCAGCAAGCGCGGCGTCGTCGTCATGAACACCCCCGGCGGCAATACCGTCACCACCGGCGAACACGCTATTGCCATGATGCTGTCTCTGGCCCGCAAAATCCCCCAGGCCACTGCTTCGCTGAAAGCCGGCAAGTGGGAAAAAAGTAAATTCATGGGCAAAGAGTATTGCAATAAGACATTGGGAATTATCGGACTGGGACGTGTCGGCGCCATCGTGGCCGACCGCGCCATTGGTCTGAAGATGAATGTAATCGCCCACGATCCTTTTATTTCTCCGGAAGTTGCGGAAAAAATGGGTGTGAAACTGGTCAGTATGGATGAAATCTTCGCCAATTCTGATTTTATCACTGTGCACTCGCCTCTTTCTCCAGAGACAAGAAATCTGGTCAACGCGGAGTCGTTTGCCAAAATGAAAAAAGGCGTGTTCCTGATTCATTGCGCCCGCGGCGGCATCGTCAACGAAAAAGCTCTTTATGAGGCGCTTAAATCCGGTAAAGTTGCCGGCGCGGCCATCGATGTTTTTGAAGAGGAGCCAACTAAAAACATGGAATTAATCGGATTGGACAATGTTATCTGCACACCGCATTTAGGCGCGTCCACCGCTGAGGCACAGACCAGCGTGGCTATTGCTATCGCTCATCAGATCGCCGCCTACTTCGCCACTGGCGAAATTAAAGGCGCGGTTAATTTCCCCTCTGTGAGCGCGGAAATAATGACTGTTATCCGTCCTTATCTTGATCTGGCCGAAAAGCTGGGGACATTCCAGGCACAGCTAATCACTGGCGCAATCCAGGAAGTGAATATTGAATACAGCGGAGAAATTCTCAATCACAATGTCGCCCCGATAACCATTTCTCTAATCAAGGGCCTTCTGGACCCGATTCTGACCGAAACCGTCAACTACATCAATGCTCCGGTTATTGCTAAAGAAAGAGGAATCAAGGTTATTGAGTCTAAAAACAGCGAAATCAAAGATTACACCAATATGATTACACTGACGGTAAAAACATCAAAAGAGACCAGCATCACCGCCGGCACATTATTCGGCAAACATGATCCGAGAATTGTGCGCATCAACGAATTCTCTGTGGAAATTATTCCTGAAGGCTTCATGCTGGCAGTATCCAACAACGATCGGCCGGGTGTCATTGGAAATCTGGGAACTACTCTTGGCGAGAATAAAGTCAATATTGCCCGCTTGCATTTAAGCCGTGATCCTCAGGCAAAACAAGCGCTGGTCATTCTGAATACTGATTCTGCTGTTGACACTGATGTTTTGGAGAAATTACGGAAATTGCCCCATGTGATCTCCATCAAACCGATTAAAATGTAAAGGATTATTTATGGCCAATGTTGCAGTTGTAGGCACTCAGTGGGGCGATGAGGGCAAAGGAAAAATTGTTGACCTTTACACCGAAAAAGCTGACGTAGTCGCTCGTTTTCAGGGCGGAAATAATGCCGGCCATACTCTGGTTGTCAAAGGCAGAAAAACTATTCTGCATTTAATTCCTTCGGGAATTTTGCATGACCATAAAATTTGTATTATCGGCAATGGTGTTGTTTTTGATCCTGTTGTTTTTCTTCAGGAAATAGAGGAATTGCGGCAAGGCAGCCTTTTGCCGCCTCATACTAAGCTTTTTATCAGCGAAAAAGCTCATTTAATCATGCCCTACCACCGCAGCATCGACCAGGTCCGCGAAGCGCGATCTTCGGGCAAAAAAATAGGCACGACGGGCAGAGGCATTGGTCCGGCATACGAAGATAAAGTCGCCCGCACGGGAATCCGCGTAGGTGACCTCTATGAAGAAGATTTATTCCGGGAAAAATTGCGGCAAAACCTGGAAGAAAAGAACTTTATGCTGACAAATTATTTTAAGGATAAGCCGCTTGGCGAGGAGGAAATAGCCACCCAATATTTAGCCTATGCCCAGAAGATCAAACCCTATGTGGCAGATACTTCGTTGATTCTGGATCGTGAAATAAAGCAAGGGAAGAAAATTCTTTTTGAGGGAGCACAAGGCTCTCACCTTGATGTTGATCACGGAACATACCCTTATGTGACTTCTTCCAATACAGTTTCCGGCAATGCTTCGTGCGGCAGCGGAATCGGACCTAATACAATCAACACAGTAGTCGGAATTTGCAAAGCTTACACCACCAGAGTCGGTGAAGGTCCGTTCCCCACAGAATTAAAAGACGATATCGGCAGTCACATGCAGCAGGTCGGCCAGGAATTCGGCGCGACAACCGGCCGGAAACGCCGCTGCGGCTGGCTGGACATGGTACTGGTGCGACAGGCAGTCAGAGTCTCCGGCATTACCGCTCTGGCCATTACTAAGCTGGATGTTTTAGCCGGTTTGGACAAACTGAAAATCTGCGTCGGCTATAAATCCGCGAGCGGTCAGTTTACTCACGCTGCGCCTGCCAGCATGCGCGTACTTTCAGAGTGTCAGCCAGTTTATGAAGAATTCGACGGCTGGAAGGAAAATATTCTTCCGGCGCGGGAAATGAACGAACTGCCCGCCAATGCCAGGAAGTATCTGAAGCGACTGGAAGAATTAGCGGAAGCTAAAATCGTTCTTGTATCCGTAGGCGCAGGCCGGGAGGAAACAATAATTCTGGAAGATCCTTTCCACAGAAACGCAACGCAGTAGACGCTGTCCCCGCGAAGGAGACTGTGTCATAATGTCTTTGCGGTGAGCCGAGGCCCCGAGCAAAGCGTGCGGGGGAATATAATGAGCGAAGCAATCTCATAAGTATCAGAATATATTTAGATTGCCACGTTCACTGTCGTGAACTCGCAATGACAAATGAGGATTGCGACACAGTCTCGAAGCCGGGGGATGGACTTTTTATACAGTCGTACCTAGTTTCTTCTTGACACACTTTGTTCTAGCTGCTAAGACGGCACGTTCAAAAATAATTACCAAAGTGGGCTGTTAGCTCAGCGGTAGAGCAGCGGACTTTTAATCCGTTGGCCGAGGGTTCAAATCCCTCACGGCCCACCAGCAATCCGGGTTTCTGAAAAGAAGCCCTTTTTTTTTGACTTCTACTCTCACAAATTGTTTACTGAACCAATGCTCCGGTAAATACATCTTCAAATGATTCTCCGACTGCTGACTCGCCTGCTGTGATGTAATCCAGGAAGCCATAAAGATGCTTTAATTCACTACCCAGATAAAATCTATCCGATAATACTTTCCCATAATAGAAAGCTGCTTCGGCATTATCTTTAACCTTGGCAACAACTTTTTCTCCCGCTACATCTCCGGCAATTGCTTTGAGTTTCGGAGTAGCTATGGACAAAGACCACAAATGCATCCAGGCGTGCGCTACCATTCTCATGGCCTGCTGCAGCGGCGTCGCAATCGCCAGAATGTCGAGTATCTTTTTCTGATCCCTTAATTCGGCCAGCTTTTGCACGGTCTGATCCATTTTTTCCACCGCAGTCTTTACAGTTGCGATATATTTTTCATCAACAACACCTTTGGCCTTGGCCATTGTTTCCGCGATTCTCTTTTTGAACACTTTGTAATTATACATTTCCGGATTCATCAGCAGTTTTCTCATGGTCAAATCCATCGATTGAATTCCATTGGTTCCTTCATAGATGGCCAGGATTTTACAATCGCGGGCAAGTTGCTCAACCGGATATTCCGAACAGTAGCCGTAGCCGCCGTAAACCTGCATAGCCTCAGATGTGACCAGCCAGGCCAGATCAGAGTTTCCCGCTTTGCACAAAGGGATAAGGAAATCCAGCAGTGCCGACGCTTCTTTGGCGGCATCACCTTTCTCGACATGGCTCATATCGGCGGAATAAGCGGCAAGCAGCGTCAGCATTCTCATGGCTTCCACCTGCGATTTCATCCACAACAGCATCCTTTTCACATCGGGATGTTTCACGATGGGAACCGACGTAAAATCGCCCTTCTTGGCCGAATCTGCTCCCTGAATTCTGTTTTTCGCGTAGGTGATCGCGTGCATATATGCGGAACTGGCGGTGCCCAGAGCCTGCTGGGATACGTCCAGACGCGCTTCATTCATCATCTGGAACATAATCTTCATGCCCTGACGTTCTTGTCCCAGCAGATAACCGACGCATTTATCGTTGTCACCGAAAGAAAGCGAGCATGTAGCCGATCCCTTTATTCCCATTTTGTGCTCAATCCCGGTTGTCGTAACATCATTGGGCTTGCCGATGGAGCCGTCGGGGTTGACGTGATATTTGGGGACAACAAAAATGGATATGCCCGGCGTTCCAGGAGGATCGCCGTCAATTCTGGCCAGAACAGGATGAATGATGTTTTCATACAGATCATTATCACCGGCGGTGATGAAGATCTTCTGGCCCGTGATGCGGTAGGTGCCGTCCGCCTGTTTGACGGCCCTGGTTTTCAGCGCGCCGACGTCGGAACCCGCTGCCGGTTCGGTCAGACACATGGTGCCGCCCCATTGACCGGAGACCATCTTCTCCACATAGATCTTTTTGAGTTCATCGGAACCGTGATTAATAATCAGATTACAAGCGCCGACTTTCAGTGTATCATAAGAACTGAAAGCAACGCCGGCGGAGCAGAAATACTCCATAACTGCACGGTAAATGGTCTCCGGCATGCCCATGCCGCCCCATTCCGGACCATTGCTCAAACCGGAAAAACCGGATTCCCGGTACAGTGCCATTGCTGTTTTAAATCTCTCAGGTACAGTAACAGATTTAGTTTCAGGATTATATTTTGCGCCCGTTTTGTCCGCTTCCGCGTTAGCCGGATAAACCTGCTCAACGGCAAGCTGCTCGGCCAGTTCTAGGGTAGCCTCATAGGTATCCTTGTCAAAACCGGCAAACTTTTCGTACTTACTGAGTTTGTCCGCCTCCAGAGCCTCAAAGAGAACAAACCTTAAATCACGTGAATCAACTAATGGATTTGATGCCATAACACACTCCTAAATTTATTTTTTTACAGCATTGCGCTATATAACCACTAAATATATTTTAAATATCTTAAATTCTTTTACCTGTTGCACATGGGCATGATGCTTAACACACCTCTGACAATATGTCATTATTTTTTGCTGTCATTAACATCTTCATTGACTCTTTTTTTATACTATCTTAATATTGTATTATAAAGGTCCCCGATCAATTAATTAAATCGAGGTTATAAAAATGAAAAATTCGCCAAGTTTTATCAACAAACCGTGGGGATGGATCACTTTAAGTTTATTACTTTTCTTAAGCCTGAGTATTGATTGTTTCGCTTTTAATTTTCCCGCCGCCGGCTGGCATCGGGGCGATGCTTCCTTCGCTCAGGAGAATTCACGTGTCGCCCTGGTCAAAGCCCTCTATTCGGCATCTCCGAACATCGAGCTGAATATCATCGATTTCATCGATCAAAATGGGAATAGAGTGGGACTGGCTTCGCACGATTACGAGATGAAAAGAGCTACCGGTTTAAAAGGCGCTTTCAGCGAGCAATATAATGATTTATCAAAACTGCCGAAAAATCTGGCTAACCCCAAATTGCCGCCGGAACCCTTTCTAACGGTTATTGATTTGTTTGAACTGATTAAAAAAAGAAAGGCACAAGGCGTAACTCCGATGGTTTCGCTGGATATGAAAGATGAGGGCAAGAAGGCGGAAGAATTCAGCCAATGGGTAGGCAAATTAATCCAAAAATACGGATTTCAAAATCACGTTTTTGCATCTTCCTTCTTTCCAGATAATGCCAAACCGCTGAAAGCCGCCTGCCCGGAATGCATGGTGGGAGGTTTGGTATTCGATGATCACTACGCGCTGAAGTTTCTCGACTACAAATATTCGCTTCTGGATGTGACAACCTTAGGCAAGTTTACATTCTTCCTCGGTTTTTTGGGCAAGAAAGAATTCCCACATGATTTCATTTTGATTCAGGATGACATTTTCTTTAAGCACCCCGATCTGGTTGATTACTGGAAGAATGTACGTAAAGTAAAATTCGTCGGAGTTTTTGCTTATAATAAGGAGAGGCCTTATACCGCCGCCGAATGGAAACTGCTGAAAAAAGTGGACTGGATGGAACTCGATCCGCCGCAGATGAATCAATATTTAAAGATGAAATCAGGCAGCAAATAAGACAACGGGAGCACTAAAAATAAACAGGGAAAGGGCGAAAAGCAGAATAACTACTTATCTCTTTTTGTTTATTACCCAATTTAGCCTTGACAAATAAATACTACTATGATTTACGCATGACCTTATTACTTTTAGAGGGTTAACTATGAAAAAGACTTTGACCAATAAGACAAATACCAAAAGAAAGAGGACCCATGGCTTTCTTGTCCGGATGGCTTCTAAATCCGGCAGACAAGTTTTGAGCCGCAGAAGAGCCAAGGGAAGAAAACGTTTAGCAGTATAATTACGGGCTTTTAGAGCCTCAGAGGATGGTCGGTATGCATGAAGGAGCAATCTTACCGGAAATTGGAAAGGATAACTAATCACAGCAGATATAGAACCATTTACCAACAGGGGGTGTGGAGAAGTTCGCGACACTTTACAACTATCACATGCAGCAACGACAGGGGAACTAAAAGACTGGGTATAACAGTAACCAAGAAAGCGGGTAACGCCGTAAGACGCAACAGAATTAAACGCCTGATCAGAGAATTTTTCCGCCTTAACAAGTCCTTGTTTCCCGCCGGATATGATGTTGTCGTCATGGCCAGAAGGAATATGCCGCCCCTTAAATATCAGGAAGCATACAGGGAATTGACGGAACTTTTCACGCGGAAAGCCAACATATAATTTATGTTCAGGAAATTTTTGGTAAAACTTTTTGTTTCCATAATTCGTTCATACCAAATATGCGTATCACCTTTCTTTTTTGCCCCATGTTGCCGTTTCTATCCCTCATGCTCTGAATATGCAATTTCGGCGATTAAACTCTATGGACCGTTGAAAGGTTCATTCATGGGTATAAGAAGAATTATGCGCTGCCACCCGCTGCATCCCGGTGGTTACGATCCTGTCAAGTAAAAAATGAAATTGGAGGTTTTTCTATGGACAAAAAGACCATTCTTGCCGTAGTCCTGTCAATCACTGTTTTTCTGGCATACCAGATGTTTTTTGCCACACCACCGCCACCAAAACAGGCTGCGCCCGCTCAGGAATCAAAGCAGGTAAGCAAAGATACGGCTGCAAAACCGCCCGCGACTCCGGCAACAGCGGCAGCGCCAAAGTCCGCCGCTGAAAAAGAAGCTGCGCCGAAAGATATCAAGGTAGAAACTGAAAATTACACGGCGATATTTTCCACCAGAGGCGGTGCCTTGAAATCGTTTCAGCTCAAAGGATATCAAAAAGAATGTACTGAATGTACCGATGATATTTATCCTAAAATCAAGAATTTCGTAACCGGCCAAAACCAACCAGCTAAGGCAAAAAGCAAGGATCTCATCGAGCTTGTCGCGGTTAATGAGGCCATGCCTTATCCATTGGCGATTACCTTTCCGGAAACAGCCGCGGAGATTGCTGCCGATTCCATTTACGATGCTGATGTAATCAAGCTGGATATGAAAAACGCTAAAGAAAAACAGCGTTTAGTATTTTCCCGGATTTTTAATGGTAAAATTAAAGTAGAAAAGATTTTTACTTTCAATCCCGATAATTATTCAATCGCGCTGGACGTAAAAGTATCTAACCTTACAGACACACCTATGACCCAGATACCGCATCTTAACTGGTATCAGTATGTGGATCCAAAACGAGCAGAAGATAGTTACGGCCATGAAGGGCCCGTCGCCTATGTGTCCAAGTCCATCAAGCGTAAGAAAGTCTCGGATATATCGACTGATACGAATCTTGGTCCTGATGTTTCCTGGGGTGGATTTGAGAATAAATATTTTATGGCCTTAATTATACCACAAGATCCATCCCTGACCAGCATCAACATGTCAAAAGACAGTAGTAACATGGTCTCCCTCGATATTAAGCGAACCAAAAGTATAATCCCGCCGGACCAGTCTGGTTTGTTCAGCTATGCGCTGTTTATCGGCCCAAAGGATTATACTCTCCTCAAGAAACAGGGTATATCGCTGGAAGAAGCCATTGAGTTTGACTCATTTATACCAGGGCTGAAATGGCTTTCCATTGCCTTGCTGTTTTTCGTCAGATTTTTGCATCAGTATTTTAGTAACTATGGAGTTGCCATTATTATACTGACAATCCTGATCAAAATTATCTTCTGGCCACTGGGTAATATAAGCTACAGATCTATGAAGGAAATGCAAAAACTTCAGCCCAAGATAAATGAGTTGAAAGAGAAATATAAAAATGACAAAAGTAAAATCGGCCAGGAAACCATGGCCATGTATCGCAGTCATAAAGTTAATCCGATGAGCGGCTGCTTGCCGATATTAATTCAGATTCCTGTGTTTATTGGCCTGTACAATACACTCCTTTACGCCATTGAGCTGCGCCACTCACCGTTTTTCTGGTGGATTCAAGATTTGTCGGCAAAGGACCCTTATTACATTACGCCGATTATCATGGGTGCAACGCAATTTATTCAACAGAAAATGACCCCCACTGTAGGTGATCCAATGCAGGCAAAGATAATGTTGCTGATGCCCGTAGTGTTTACTTTTATCTTTTTAAATTTTCCGGCAGGGCTGGTCATTTACTGGTTATTAAATAATATCTTAAGTATCGGTCAGCAATATTATATAAACAGAAAATTGACTAATTGATATAATTCATATGGGGTTGGAAAATGAGTGCGAAAACATTAGAAATAGAAGATAAATCTATTGACGATGCCATTGAAAAAGCCTGCCGGGACTTCGGTGTGCCACGCGAAAAATTAAATATTGAAATAATTTCCGAAAGTACTGGTGGTTTTTGGGGTGTGCTTTCCAAAAAAGCAAAAATCAAAGCTTCCTTACTATCTCTGGATATGGATTTTACTTTAACTGATGATCCGGAACCAAAAAGTGAGGCAAGAATAAAAATAGAACCGCGGATTAAGCCAGAAGCTCCACCAACTCCGGCAGTTTCCGTCTCCAGTTTCAGTCCTGACACCAGTTCCGCGCTCGCGTCTCAAGCCAAAGAATTATTGGTTGGCATTTTAACTAGAATGTCTTTTGAATGTCAGGTGAGTGTAAACGAAACACCGGAAAAAATAATTCTCAACATTGAAGGGGATGAAAGCAGCCTACTCATCGGCAGACGTGGACAAAACCTCGATGCTCTTCAATATATATTAAACAAGGCCATCAATAAATCCGATAATGACCGTAAAATGATCTCCGTAGATTCAGAAACTTACCGAAAAAAAAGAGAAGAATCTCTGCTGGAAATGGCGCAAAGAATCAGAGAAAAGGTAAAGAATACTCAGAAGCCAGTATCTCTCGGCCACATGAACGCCCATGACCGGCGCATTATCCATCTGGCGCTGCAGGAAGATGAATCTCTGACAACCAAAAGCCGCGGTGAGGGCGAGTACAGGAAGATCGTCGTTCTTCCCGCTAGAAAAGGCAACAATAACACGAGAGCAAAAAGCCGGCAGTAGTTTCCGGAACTATTTGCCAATCCTATCATAAAAAGGGAAGTACCCAACTGTGCTTCTTCAAGACACCATAACAGCAATTGCCACCCCTTTCGGCACGGCAGGAGTGGGAATAATTCGAGTCAGCGGCACTAAAGCTTTCGAAATTGCCCGCTGCATTTTTCAACCTGCCCATGCAAATTGCCCCTGGGAAACCCACCATTTATATCATGGCGACATTATCTCGGCCGATGGCAAAACCATCCTCGATGAAGCTTTAGTATCTTTTATGAAGCAGCCACATTCCTTCACCGGCGAAGATGTTCTGGAAATCAACTGCCACGGCAACCCGCTGATTATGAAAGCTATTCTTACAGAATTAGTAGTGCTTGGTTGCCGCCTCGCAGGGCCTGGCGAATTTTCGGAGCGCGCTTTTTTCAATAACCGGATTGATTTATCGCAAGCGGAAGCTCTCGCCTCAATGATCGCGGCCAAATCCGCTAAGGCCTGTGCCATTGGACTCGCCCAGTTAAAAGGTTCCCTGACCAAAGAGATAGACAATCTGAGGACTCTTTTGATTGACGCGCTGGCGATGATCGAAGCAACGATAGATTTTACAGATGATGTAGCCGAAGGAGTTATTCCTCAATTGCCGCCGCAAATTGCTCTGGCCGCCCAGCGCCTGCAATCTCTTTTAGCATCATATCGCGCAGCAAAAATATATACTGAAGGCATCAACGTTGTTATTACCGGCAAACCCAATGTCGGCAAATCCAGTTTACTTAATACACTCACGGGCAAGAAAAAGGCAATTGTCACCGATATTCCGGGAACAACCAGGGATTTGATTACAGATATGATCAATATCAGAGGCGTTCCCGTAAATCTTGTAGATACCGCCGGAATCAGAGAGCCTAAAGACGCAATCGAAAAAGAAGGAATTAAGCTGGTCTGGGAAAATCTGGCTAATGCCGATGTTGTAATTATACTATTGGATGGCAGCAAACCGTTAACCGTTGAGGACAAAGAGATTCTTCAAAAGAATAAAAATGGCAATATTCTGATTGCCATTAACAAAACTGATCTGCCACCAGCCTGGGAAACAAGGACAATTGCCGGGTTGCTTCCTCAAGAAGGAAAGATTCTCAACATCTCGGCTAAATTCGGCACCGGACTGGAAGAATTGAAAAATATTATAGTGGATTCCTGCCTAAGCGTAATTTCTATCGATGCCGGCGACGCAATGATTACCAATATGCGACATAAAATGGCACTGGAAAAAGCACTTACGAATATTCTGACGGCAAAAAATAATATTTTAAACGGCATGTCGCCGGAATTTACCGCTTTTGACCTGCGCGAGGCATTAGACAACTTGGATGAAATCACCGGCAGAAAAATTAATGATGAAATATTGGATAAGATTTTTTCCAGTTTTTGCATTGGCAAGTAATACCAATCCGCCTTCATCGGCTAACTTTGTTGGCATCGTCGTCGGCTTCTTCAACGTATAGGTAATACGCCTACGGAGCCTCCTCCTTGCCGCCTCGTTATCCTTTGAATGCAATGGTATAAATTGAATCTCGCGTAACTTTATGCTAGCATATATCCGTTTCTCGGCAGTATTTTATAACTAGAGACACTAAACGAGGTAGCAATATGAATAAATTTTCTTTTTTACTTTGTCTGGCGGTGATTCTTTGCTGGGGAATAAACGACGCCCTGAGCCAGGAAAAATGCGTTAATACCGAGGCAGAAGCAGCTATTATTAACAATGATATTTCTTCAGCTAAGCTTGAAGCCATTGCCCGCGCCAAATGGTCGGCAATTGAACAAGTCGTCGGCACCGAAATCAAAGCGCAAAGCTTTGTGCAAAACTTTACTCTGGTGGAAGATGTTATTAAAACAAAAGCGGGCGGTGTAGTAAAAAGTTATAAAATAATAGATCAGAAGAACACCGCAGATAGTGTCAATGTCAAGATTAACGCTTGCGTGGAACCGGCCAGCGCCAGGGAGGCCGTTTCCCAGTTAGGATTAAATAATTCTATTGCTATTTTTATTCCCGCACGCAAGCCCGGCCGAAGCGGCGATGAATTTGAAGAAACAAATATCCTTTCAGAAACACTTATCGGTAAGCTCACTGAGCAAAGCTATACGGTTGTCGATGTCGCCCCCACTAACGTCCTTACCGCCTCAGTAATCGAAAATGCCGTGCGCAGCGGCAATAGCATGACTGTCCGCAGCATGATGTATAAATTTTTATCCAACTTAATTATCATTGGTAAAGTTGACTACACCATTTCCACGAAAAAAGGCGAAAACATCGGTTACGGGCTTTCCATGCCGTTTAATAATGTGACTGTCCGCCTGAATTACCGGATTATCGCAAAAAATAACAAAACAGGTAACATGGAAATACTATCAACCGGTGTCGAACAGGCCAAAGGACTGGCCAATAATGTGGAAGATGCGGCCGCGGAAGCAATGAAGGAACTGGCGCAAAATCTGGCGCCCGCTATTTTGGATAAAATAGCCCAGTACATCAAAGGCAATACGAAGAAAGTCGCCATTAAGGTTAATGGTGTAAATGATATAGATACGGTCGTGGAAATTAAAGGAATGCTGCAAAGTATTGTCTGGGTTTCTGAAGTCGAAGAAAAGCAAATGGGCGATTTTATTGTCAGCTATCCAGAAAACACGCTCTACCTGGCAAACAGTATAAAACAAAAAGGAAATTTTAAGGTCGTTAATTTCTCGCCTTATTCTCTTGTTCTGGATTACCAAAAATAAGGCGATTCGATTTTATAATCAAATTGATACTAGTGTCTTTATTTTTAGGAAGGTATTACTTAATGAAAAAAATCATTGTTCTCGTTCTTGGTTTTATTTTTTTAGTGAATGCCGCTGAACTTTTCGCTGCGGAAAAACCGCGCATCGGTGTTTTGCGCTTCACCAACATTACCCGTGCCTACTGGTGGTCGAGTACCACCGCTGCTGAATTGCAAGGTATGCTGATCAATGAGCTGGCTTCCACCAAAGCTTTTCAAATACTCGAGCGTAAAGAACTTGGTTCAGTACTGAGCGAACAACAACTAGGCGAATCGGGTTTGGTAGACTCGTCTACAAAATCAAAGCTAGGCAAGATTAAAGGCGCAAAATATTTAGTAGCATCAACTGTTTCCGCTTTTGAAGAAAGCACAGCCAATAGTGGCAGCGGACTCAATTATCGTGGTTTTTCCTTCGGGGGGGAGCAGAAGAAAGCATATTTAGCCATCGATTTAAAAGTAATCGATGCGAAAACAGGAGAAATTGTTGATTCCCGCACAATTGAAGCAAATACAACTTCCGGCAGCATGAAAGTCAGCGGCCACTCCGGCCTTGTTCCCATGCTTTCCGGCGGCTTAAGCAAGCAGGAAAAGACTCCGGTAGGCAAAGCCATTCGCGGCTGCATTATTGAAATAACCGATTATCTGGAATGTTCTCTGGCCAGCGCCAAAGATGATGAATGCCATCAAAAATATTCGGCAAAAGAAACCAGAAGAAAAGAAAAAACAAAATCGTCAATCCAACTCGATGAATAAGTAAATGGAGGAAAAAGATGCACACTCTGAAGAATGGATAGCGCCTGCGAACTCTGGGGTGAAGCGTGCAATATCGCTTCCAACTCTTATGTTTTGCTTTACAACCTCGGAGTCTGCACCGAAAGCAGGGGTGATCTTGACGCCGCGCTGTCTCTCTACAGACAGGCCGACAAAATATTGGGCAAACCTTGAAGACGATATCACTCTGGCTCGCAACCGGGTAGAGACAGCCATCAAAAACCGCGGCAAACTCAAAGAGCAATTGGGAAGCAACTAAGGATTGTCGTTATTACTCCGGCAACAATATATATCAACCACATTATGTATTGCGCCGCTCAAAACTCAAGTCTATCGTGATGCGCTAACGATCAGGTCTGTGTAGAGACGTTGCATGCAACGTCTCTACGTAAAAGGGCAGACGATGGCACAAGTGCGGGAATCCAGACCTTCTTTTACTGGATCATCCGGTCAAGCCGAATGATGACAAAAATGCTTGAATTATCCTTTCCATTGCGTAAGAATAAAATCCAGGCGCAAAAGGTGATGTAGATGAAAAAGAACGCTTATGATACCTTTGTCAGAGCCGGCTATATTGGTCCCAATAAAGACGCAACCCTTAAAAATGCCCGGCGGCTCGGGTATTAATCGGGGACAGCTATCCCGGTCGGTTGTTGGTTTGAATTTCTGATACCCTTTCGCTTTCTTTGGCTAACTTTGTTGGCAGCGTCGTCGGCTTCCTCAACGTATTAGCAATACGCCGGATGCCTGCCCAGCGCGTGCTGGGGAGCCTCCTCCTTGCCGCCTCGTTAGCCTTTGAAAGCGAAAGGGTATGACTCGAATGGTGGATGCGTTGGGCGATTAGTGAATCGCCCCTACATTTACACTCTACAAGCTGAACAATCCTACTCTTCTTCCAACCCTTCTATAAACGCCAGGACATTTTTGCCCAGAACGGCGTGGTTGTAACCGCCCTCCAAAATGCCGAAACAGCCGCCTTTGTTGCGTCGGGCGGTTTCCCGCACCAGCTTGCCCATATATTTATAGTCTGCGGTTTTCAAAAGACCGCCCCAGTCGGCTTCATGATTATCAAAACCGGCAGATACAGCAATCATATCGGCATCCGTCTGCTCCAGATTGTTCTGAACAAATTTTAAATATTCATTGCGGTTTTGGCCTGTGGGATTCAGAATCGTCACATAACCCTTGCCACCCAGAATATTAACATTGCCGTCGCCAACGTGCAGATCGAAATCCAGAATAAAAGCCTTCTTGATTTTTCCTTCTCGCTTAAGTTTTTCCAAAGCTATCGCCATATTGTTAAAATAGCAAAATCCCCAGGCACTGTCCGCTGAAGCATGATGGCCGGGTGGACGAATCACGGCAAAGCAGGGTTCGGCAAGAGCAATCTGCGCCGCTTTGATGGCACCACCTGCCGCGAGCGCGGCAATATCATAAACACCTTCGCGCCTGACCTCAGCTATATGCCGGTCGGTATGAACAACTGCAATATCTTTTTCGTCCGCTGTTTGCGGTTCGATATAATCAACAATGCCTGTAAGCGCGAACTCAATAGCTTCGATCCTTCCCGGATTAGAAGCAGGATCAGGTGAATAAACCTGCTTATACTCTTGGGAATAAACTACTTTCATTCTACCCTCCTTTTTACGCGCGGTGTCCAAGGGTAAGCATTGCCCAATTCCCGCTCCACGCTAATTTTCCTTATCCATTATAAACGAAAAACTGCTCGTCACCCACTCTTGGGGCTTACCATCATAAACTTTTTCCACAAATTTTACGCGTCCGTTTTTACCTATGAGCAGAATTGTCGAAGAACGTGTGCCGTAATCGGGGCTGGCAATAAATATCGCAGACAATACCCGTTCCCATTCCAGACCAACTCCTGTTTTCGGCAATTTATTGTCGGCGGGAATTTTACGATCCGCCAGCAGGGCAAATAATGCTTCTTCCAATTCAGCGCCTTTTTTATCCAGCGCGGCCTTCAACAGCTTTTTACCCCTTGATACTTTTGGCCAGGGTGTATTCAGGAGATGATTGCTCAGACCGTAAATTCCAGAATTAAGTTTTTGCTTTTCCCCGCGGTTGGAATAGGCAAATATTTCACAGCGATCTCCAAGAATCAAATTATAGCCATTATAAAGTTGAGCCTGCCGGGAAATTTTATCTAAATATTCGTCGGTACTTTGATTGCCGCAAAGATAAGCGCTGACGAGCCCTCCGCGCGACGGAGCATTATTTTTCCAGGAAACCGGATCACGATAATTAGTAATAGCGGCAAATCTTCCTTTTTTATTAACACCAATCCAGGTGCCGCCGCCTGTTAAGTCGAGACCGGCGATCACCTGCCGGTGATCACCCCAAAAATCTGCTGACGCTGAAGGCCGCTCAAAAAACTCATCGCGGTTGGCTGCCAGCACTAACTGGTACGACGGATGAACATTATAGGCAAAAAGTATCAAGCACATTTATCTTACTTTATCCTTGTTACCATTACTCCGGCAACAAAATATATAAACCACATTATGTATTGCGCGGCTCAAAACTCAAGTCTATCGTGATGCGCTAACGATCAGGTCTGTGTAGAGACGTTGCATGCAACGTCTCTACGTATCGCACAAACTTACGGCTTCAAAGCTAAAAAAGACGCTTAACCTGATACTCTTATAACAAAACGGTTACGCGAGGGCAAGCGTCCCTGCAGGGGCGGGGAAATTCTGTGTTACACAAATCGACCGTTTCCCGTTACACTATTTAAATGGTTAATTGCCGGAGTACTAATCAATATTCACTTTCCCCGTCTGCCTCTTCAACCTTTCAAAATATCTTTTAACCTTGTCATGATTTTAGTCATCGTTTCTCCTGCCGGGGCGTTGATGAGCACATCGGCATTATGATCCTGCTCCGTAGGGCCGATATTAATAATGACAAGTTTGGCGCCTGATTGTTTAGCATAAACAGGTATGTAAGCGGCAGGATAAACAACCAGCGAAGAGCCAATGACGATCATTAAATCGCATTCACTGGCTTCCTGTGTCGCTCGTGCCAGAGTTTCCTGAGGTAGAGCTTCACCGAAAAAAATCACATCGGGCTTTAAAATACCGTGGCAATAATCGCAAACAGGAACATAATCAGGTGAGGAACTACTCTTTTTTACCAGTTCGATGGGATAGCGCTGATGGCAATCAAGACAAATCAACATTTGCATGTTGCCATGCAACTCATAAATATTTTCCGGATTACTGCCCGCTTTCTGATGCAGATTATCCACATTCTGCGTGACGAGTGAGCTTAGTTTCCCCATTTTTTCCAATTCCACTATTGCCAAATGGGCGGGATTGGGCTTAGCGTCTTCCATTAATCCACCTTCGCGCAAACGCTGCCACATCTTCTTGCGCGTTGCCGCCGAACCTAAAAACTTATCAATCGTAAAATCGTCCGGATCATATTTAGTCCAGAGCCCGCCCGGACTGCGGAAATCAGGTATGCCTGATTCCGTGCTGACACCGGCGCCGGTAAAAACTACAATTCTTCCGGCCATATCAATCATTCGAGCTACTTTATTAATTTTTTCTTCCAAGGGGATCTCCCTTCTGATTATAAATTAATTTCTTCGATTGCTAAGATACACTATGTTGTTTTAAAATCAAAAGGAAAAACCGTAGAGGAACAAAACACATTTTTTAGAATAGTTTTCCGGCAGCTTGCACCAGAGCATCTTTTAATCGAGCTGCGTCACCGGATTTGATAAGCTGCCGGATATCGGCAAGAGTTTTTTCGTATAATTTTAATATTTTATCGGTATCGGGATTTTTGGCGATAATATCCGCGTAAAGCCCGGGGCTTTCCGTGAAGACTTTTTTTACGATCCCTAGTTTAGTTTGAAATATCGGCGTTGCATATTTACTGATTTTCTCCGAAGATACCCCCGTCTCCGTAAGCGCCATTCCCAGAGAAATTGTATTGAGATGATTAAGCACCTGAACAATCGCCATCATTTTATCATGTTCTTCCGGAGTTTTTTCCATAACCGCCAATCCGTTCTTTTCCAGAACATTTCTTAGCCAGATAAGCCACTTCTGCCCTCTGGCCGGGCACAAAATAACGTTTTCTCCTGCGGCGTCATCAACACCCGGCCCAAAAAGGGGATGACACCCGATAACATCAGCCCTTGAATTTGCCATCATTAATTCTACAGGCTCTTTTTTGAGCGAGGTTAAATCCATTAAAAGCGAACCTTCCGGCACCAATGGCCCGACTCTTTCAATCATCGCCGCTGTGGCGGAAATCGGCACGGCTATGACAATGACGTTGCATAACGTTGCCAGGTCATTGATATCCATTGCTGATTTCCTTCCCCAGACATGAACAGGATAACCTTCCTTTTGCAGCAAATCAGCAAACCAGCGGCCCATGCCTCCGGTGCCGCCAATTATACCTACGGTTATATCTTTCATAGTTTTGCCGCCCTCTGACGTAACCAATGGTCTGCCAAAACAATATTGACCATCGCTTCACAGACAGGTACTATTCGCGGCAGCACACAATTGTCGTGCCGGCCTTGAATTTGAATTGATCGCTGCACTCCCCTGGAATCTACCGTCTGTTGCGCTTTCGCGATTGAGGGAATCGGTTTGCAATAAACCCTCATAACAATCTCCTGGCCTGTTGTAATTCCCGCCAGTATGCCTCCGGCATGATTTGTCATAAAGCCGCCTGGCGACATTTGATCATTAGTCTGAGATCCTTCCATTGTGGAGACTGCAAAGCCTTCTCCAATTTCAACCGCTTTTACCGAACCAATGCTCATTAAAGCTTTGGCCAGATCCGCATCCATTTTATCAAAAACGGGTTCGCCTAAGCCGGCAGGGCAACCGCGCACGACAACTTCAACAACCCCACCGAGCGAATCTCCCTCTTTTCTCACCGCTGCCAGTTTCTTCTCCATAACTGCGGCAGCCTTTGAATCGGGACAAAAAAGGATATTTTCGCGCACTTTAGAACACAAATCTTTACCCGATGGCATTTTGGCGCGGTCAATTTCAATTGCGCCTATTGCCTGTGTATAGGCAACAACCTCCATGCCCGCGGCGGCAATTACTTTTTCGGCAATGACCCCGGCGGCGACACGAGCGGCGGTTTCCCTGCCCGAAGCCCGTCCGCCTCCGCGCCAATCGCGGATGCCATATTTCTTTAAATACGTATAATCCCCTTGACCGGGGCGAAAAACATCTTTTAATTCGTCATAGGCCAAAGAGGCGGCATCAGAATTTCTGATCAGCAGGGAAACAGGAGTGCCTGTGGTCCTACCTTCAAAAACTCCGGAGAGGATTTCTACTTTGTCTTTCTCGCGCCTTGTTGTTGAAGAGACAGCGGCTGAAGGCTTTCTGCGATCCAGAGCCTGTTGAATATCAGCTTCGGCAAGTTCAATCCCTGCCGGACAACCATCCACAACTGCTCCCAGAGCGGCACCATGTGACTCTCCCCAGGTTGTTACGCGAAAGACACTACCAATTTGATTTCCGGCCATAAATTACTCCTATCAACTTAATTTTGATGAACCCGTAAAAATCGAAAATGTCCCGGACGCGTCACCCCGGCGAAGGCCGGTATCCAGTGATTATTAATAGTTATAAAAACCTGGACCCCGGCCTTCGCCGGGGTGACGACTTTTTACGAGGTCGTCAATTTTTGCTTTTATTAATTTTAGCTACTATCTCCGATTCCAGCAGATATTGATAAATCTCATCCGTCACCTGCAGAGCACTCTTGCCTTTCGTCTCTACCACAAAATCCGCCGCGCTTTCATATAAAGGTATTCGCCGCTTCAAGACATCAGCCGTTTCCTGGGCAAGATCACCGTCCGTAAATTGCGGCCGTTTTGCCTGAGTCTGCGCATCTTTTTTGAGCCGGTTAATAATATCCGGCAAGGGAGCATTGAGCCAGACAATCACTCCCATTTGCTTTAACAAGGTCACATTTTCGTCGGAAAGAACCACTCCGCCGCCGGTAGCAATAATACCCGCGCCTTTTTGTTTCAAGATTTGAATCGTTTCTCTTTCCATGGCGCGGAAATAGTCCCAGCCTTTGAGCGCCACGATTTCCTTGACCGGCATTCCCGAATTTTCTTCCAGCAGTAAATCAGTATCCGTAAAAGGAATCTTCAGCCTGGAAGAAAGCAGCATACCCGCGGTGGATTTACCTGAAGCCCTATAGCCGATCAGAATGACTTTCATATTTTCTTTAATTCCTTCCAAAACTCCGGAAATGATTTATTCACGCATTTTTTATCACTGATTTCTATTCCACGTATCAGCAGACCGGCAATAGCGAAACTCATGGCAATACGATGGTCATTATAGGTATGAATACTTGCTGCCGCTGGTCTTCCACCTTCAACCATCAGTCCATCCGGCAGCTCTTCGGCTTCAATACCGATCCGGTTTAGCTCCTTCACCATTGCTGCCAGCCGATTGCTTTCTTTTATCCGCAAATGAGCCACATTAGTAATTAACGTCCGGCCTTTGCGGAAAGCAGCCAGTATCGCCAGTGTGGGCACCATGTCCGGCATGTCGTTCAAATCGAAAGCAAAATTACCTTCGGCCAGATCAGTACCTGCCACCTCTACCCAATTCTCTCCCGCTAATACCTTGCAGCCGAGCTCTTCCAGAATATCCAGCAGGCGGATATCGCCCTGTTTACTTTGCCTGCTTATGCCGCTGACTCGAATTACCTTTTTCAAAAGCGCTGCGGCCAGAAAAAAGTAGGATGCGCTGGAAGCATCACCTTCCACATGATATTCACGTCCGGAATAAAGATTACCTGTATTGACACTATACTGATTTCTTCCGGTCTCGTAAATATTAGCACCGAAGTCCTTCATCACAGAGATTGTCAGATCGATATAAGGAGCGGAAACAATATCACCCTGTACAGTCAGCTCAATTCCTTTTGATGTGTAAGGAGCGCAAAGAAGCAGCGCCGAAACATACTGAGAGCTTTCAATGTCTTGGAGAGTTATCTTCCCACCGGTAAGACCATTCGCCATTATTTCTACCGGCGGACAATTGTTATGGCAGGAAATATCGACACCCATACCCTGGAGCGCTCCTACCAAAGCTCCCACAGGTCTTTCGCACAGACGTTTCTCGCCGGTCAGAACATATTTGCCGCGGCCCAGGCATACCATTGCCGTAAGAAAGCGCAACGCCGTGCCGTTATATCCCAGGAATATTTCTTTGCCGTTATTTTTTACTTTACCAGCCGTGCCGGAGACCAAATAGCCTCCGTCGGCGGATTCAACTCTGGCGCCCAGCGCCTGCAAGCCGGACACCAGAAGCAGTGTATCTTCCGCAACAAGGGCATGGCTGATAAATGAATTGCCCTTCGCCAGCGCCGCTGCGATCAGAGCCCGCTGAGTAAGGCTTTTGGAACCGGGAACGGATACCGTAGTGGATACTTCCTCAATTTTTGCTTCAGCCTTCAATTTTCTCTAACCTCTCTGTAACAACTTTTTTCATGAGTGCGCGGGATGGCTCTTTTCCCGTCCACAGTTTGATTTGCGAAGCCCCCTGATGCACAAACATATCCAGGCCGGAGACAATGCGGCAGCCCTGCTTTTCGGCATCATGCAGAAGCCTGGTTTTCAGCGGATTATAGATGACATCTATAACATATTTATATCCGGCCAGCAATGACGCTTCCACCGGAGATTGATCAGTATGCGGGTACATACCTACCGGCGTAGTGTTGATCAGGCAATCGGCCTTTATCTTTGCCAGATCGGAAAGAGAATAAAACGGGCAGTTGAGTTTATCCGGCAGATTCTTACCTTTGATCATCGTCCGATTGACAATTATCGGCAAACCGCCCTCCTTCATTATTCCATAAACTGCGGCCCGCGTCGTTCCACCCGCGCCAATGATCACAAACGTTTGATCCTTAACCGGCATCAGCTCTTTGAGCGTCAGCATCAGACCAAGCCAATCTGTATTGTAGCCCATCAGACGGCCATGGTTATTGACGATTGTATTTACCGCTCCAATTTTTAGTGCATCATCATGAATTTCGTCGAGGTATCCCATAACGGAAACTTTATAGGGAATAGTCACACTGGCACCGTGAATATCCATCCCTTTTATTCCTTGAAGAGCAGATTCTAAATCAGAAACACAAAAAGCACTGTAGCGTCCGTTGATACCCATCTCTTTTAGCGCGGCATTGTGCATAAGCGGAGAGAGGCTCTGCGCTACAGGATTTCCCAGCAAAACATAATTTTGCAAACCATGTCCCGAAGAAAGCAC
>PLNU01000043.1:0-14870 GCA_003142835.1 Syntrophaceae bacterium | reverse complement strand
CTGAGAATGCTTTTGCGCGTAAGGAATCATGCCCAGAACCTTCAGATTATCTTCAGCGCTTTTAGCGAAAGTGACAATTTTCACAACAGCGGCGCCGTTTTCCATAGACTGCTGAAATATTTCTTTGAGTTTGGCAAGCGAAGGAGTTTTTTTAATATCATGATAGGAAACGATTATTCCGGTTACTCCTCCTAGCTTTGCGCAATAATTGCGAAGCTCACCAATTGCGGCCTGACCCTCCGTAAGCTCAATATCGATAAAGTCAGCTTTCATTTCGATTGCCTTTTTCAGCAAATCCATTTTCCCGATCTCTTTATCTTTTATTATGGATTTGGCGCCCGGCAATTCATTTGCTGAAAGTGCCTCCTCCTTTTTCCTGCAGGTAACAATTATTTTGATCGAGCCCGTAGTGTTGCGAATGGCCGGAATCAAATCATCCAGATTTCCGTCGGCAATCAAATCCATTCTCAGTTCAATGAAATCGGCAATGGGGCAACTCCGTTGAATTTCCTGTAGCGCCTCTTTGTTTGTTTTTGCCGTAATCGGTATACAAATCATAGTCCACCTTCCGCTTTGGGGTATGATCCTAAGATTTTCAAATAAGTTGTTTTCTCTTTCAGCTCCGTAAGACAACTTTTTATTTCTTTATCATTTATATGGCCGATCACATCCACAAAAAAGAGATATTCCCACAATCTTTCTTTCACGGGATGCGATTCTATTTTGGATAAATTAATCTTGCGCCCGGCAAATGACGACAGGGCGCGATGCAGCGATCCGGGTAAATCGGGTGTGGCGAATATCAAAGAAGTTTTATCATTGCCGGTGGCCTGCCCTTCCCCTCTGCCGATTACTAAAAACCGTGTCATATTGGAAGGATTATCCTCAATACCCTCTGCCAGTATGTTCAGGCCGTAACATTGGGCGGCCAGTGAACTGCCTATTGCCGCCTCAGTCTTTTTTCCCCGCACCATTTGCACTGCGGCGGCCGTACTCTCCATTTCGCCCAGCGTGCAATTGGGCATATTCGTTCTGAGCCACAACTGACATTGGGCTAATGCCTGGGGGTGGGAATAAATATTTTTAATACTCTCCATGCTTTTTGCAGAAGAAATTAAACATTGACTGATGCGCAGATAAATTTCCGCTCTGATTTTCAGGGGAGTCAAAATTAATCTGTCCAGTGTTACATTAACGGAACCTTCGAGAGAATTTTCCACGGGGACCACGCCCCAATCCACAGAACCTTTTTCCACTTCATCGAAAACACGGGCAATTCCGCTCTGGGGGAAAAAACAGCTGGATTCGCCAAAATGCAACCGGGATACCAAATGGGAAAATGATGCTTCCGGCCCCAAAAAAGCAACTGTTGTCGGCTTCTGCAAATCGCGCGACGCGGAAATGATTTCCCGGAAAATCGCCTTGACTGCCGCGGGCGGCAGCGGCCCGGAATTTAACTCCTGCAAATAGTTATAAACTTTAGCTTCCTGAGCAGGGCTATATACTTGGATTCCTTCCTGTCCTTTAACCTCACCAATATTGGCAGAAATCCGTGCCCGTTCATTTAAAAGACGGATAATTTCCCGGTCTTTGTCTTTTATATTTTGTCTCAAGCTTTCCAAATTCGGCTGCTTCATTATTTCATCTCCTCAATTACATCGCTGATCAGCTTATCATCAATGCCTCCATTGACAAAAGGCATGCCGATTTTCTTCAACAGCACAAAATGAATAATATCGTCTTTCTTTTTCTTATCCATCGCCAATCTGGAAATTATATCATCAGCAGAAAAATCGCACGGTATTTTCCCCGGTAATCCCGCCTTCAGGATTATTTCTTCGATACGTTTAAATTGCGCAGTATCGAGATATTTCTTTTTTTCGGAAATACGCGCTGCCGCAATCATACCCAAAGCAACGCCTTCGCCATGTGAGATTGTGTATTTGGATGCCGCTTCGATGGCGTGTCCGAGAGTATGGCCAAAATTGAGAAGCCGCCGCAAGCCCTGCTCCTTTTCATCAATTTCGACAATTGATTTTTTGATACGGCAACAGTTTTCCACAAGTTTTAGCAGCAAAGCTGAATCTCTGCTTTTTACCGCATCCATATTGTCTTCCAACAAACTAAACATTTTTTCATCATCAATAATGCCGTATTTAATAATCTCGGCCATTCCGTTGTTAAACTCTTTTTCCGGCAGTGTTTCCAGAAAAATCAAATCCGCGAAGACGGCACGCGGCTGATAAAATGTGCCCAACAGGTTTTTCCCATATGGGAGATCGATGGCTGTTTTTCCGCCGATGCTGCTGTCCACCTGCCCGATCAATGTAGTCGGTATCTGAATGTAAGGAATACCGCGCATATAAATGGAGGCGATAAAACCAACCATATCACCCACAACTCCGCCACCTAAAGCAATTAACATCGTACTCCGGTCAGCACCCAATTCCAGCAGTTTTCCCACAATGTCCAGGACTGTATTGATATTTTTAGAAGACTCTCCCGCGGGAAACTCAATCAGATTTATGTTTAATCCAACATCTTTTAAACTGTCCATCATCTGTTTGGCGTAAATACTCCCCACCGAATTATCCGTAATCATGACATAATGTCCGGCTTTATGATTTTTGGCAATAATTAACGCCACCCGGTCGATAATCTTATAACCAATACGAATTTCGTAAGATGATAATGATTTTTTATCGAGATTAACTTTCATTGATCGCATATAACCACTCCGTTAATTTAGTGTCTCATCGCCGCGGCAATGGCTCTTACATCATCCATTAATTGATAAAACTTCTCCGGTTTCAGAGACTGCGCTCCATCGGAGACGGCTTTTTCCGGTTCCGGATGCACTTCCACAATAATGCCATCGGCGCCAACAGCAACAGCGGCACGGGAAAGTGGAATCACAAACCTCCAGTTACCGGCAGCGTGACTGGGATCAACAACAACGGGCAGATGCGTCAGACCTTTGAGTACCGGAACCGCGCTCAAATCCAGCGTGTTTCTTGTCGCTGTTTCAAATGTTCGAATTCCGCGCTCGCAGAGAACAACATTAGGGTTACCTGAGGAAAGAATGTATTCCGCGGACATGAGCAACTCTTCGATTGTGGTCATCATTCCTCTTTTCAAAAGCACAGGTTTGCGCGCATGACCGACTTTTTTAAGCAATGCAAAATTCTGAATATTTCGCGCTCCAATCTGCAGCATGTCAGCATAGGTTTCGACAAGATCAACGTCAAGCGGATTGACAACTTCAGTTACAGTAGGTAGACTTGTCCTCTGACTAACCTGATCCATTATTTTCAATCCTTCTTCTTCCATTCCCTGAAAGCTGTATGGTGAAGTCCGCGGTTTGAAAGCACCGCCTCTTAAAATCTGGGCACCGCCTTTTTTTACAATATAGGCGCTCTCCAACAATTGCTCTTCGCTTTCAATTGCGCAAGGGCCGGCCATCACCACAAATTCCGGTCCGCCGATTGGAATTGAACCCACGGAAACAATAGTATTGCCTTCATGCGATTCGCGGCTCGCCAACTTATACGGTTTCAAAATCGGCATGGTTTTCTCGACCCCCGGTAAGGACTCTGCGTATTTCAGCACAGCTTTATCGCGATTGTCACCAACGGCGCCAATAATTGTCCTCTCAACGCCGCGCGAAGGATGCGCTTTGTAACCAACGGATTCGATCCAGTTGATTACCTTCTCAATTTGTGTGTCTGTAGCTTGGCTCTTCATTATAATAATCATGTCTTCCCTCCTGAAAACTAAAAAAGGCCATGGCTTTNNACGGGCAGACCAATGCAAAATAGGTATAAAACCAATAACCATAAATATTGTTGTTTGCAGTTAGTTTTCTGTCCATCATGAAAAATTCCATTCTCTTAATTAGAAACACTATAAACAAACGTAAATTTCTTGTCAAGAAATATTTTTAAAAAAAATGGAACGCTGTTATATCCATATGAATACAATATTTCACATTTCATCCTCCATGATTTTATGATATACTATAACAAGTAGATGAGCCAATAAAGTCTGATATCGATTCTTTCTCGAAAATAATAATATATGGAAAGGATTACTATGCTGAATTCCCTTATCGTCTTAATTATTGTTTGCGGTGTTTTAAGCCTTATTTTTTTTATTGCCACGATTGGCGCCCTGCGCCGAAAGAAACTTCTTAGTTCAGCACTTCGCATTTTACTGGCAGCGTTATTTTTATCGCTGGTCGCATTATTTGGAACAATCACGATAGCTACAGTTGGTTACAGAGCGCTTACATATGAAGAGACGGCAGCGACAGTCCAGATCGAACCTCTCAGCGCAAAATTGTTCATTGCCCATTTTAGATTTCCCGATGGCCGGCAAGCTTCCTACAAATTGGCCGGGGATGAGCTTTATGTTGATGCTCACATTCTCAAGTGGAAGCCTTTTGTCAACATCCTGGGCTTGCATACGGCTTATGAGCTTGACCGTGTTACCGGCCGTTATATAGATGTTAAAGATGAACTGGTGAGTCCCCGCACTGTATTTCTCATTTCGCAAGATAAACCACTAAACATGTTTAATCTGCGGCAACGCTACTTTTTTCTCCGGCGCCTGCTGGATGCTGAGTATGGATCTGCTACGTTCATCAACTCAGACAAACCTGCCGGCTTTGAGATAAGAGTATCTACGACAGGGCTTTTAATCAGGGATAGTCATCCACAATAGATGAGAAATTGCACGGATTTATGCCCCGTTTATTGGAAAACAACTTTATTATTTTATGATTTTCCCCCTTTAACTTTATCGAGAAGATCACGAAATACTTCCAACGGTTGAGCCCCGACGACTTTATATTTCCCCTCGATGATAAAGGTGGGCACACCGGATAGATTAATCAACTGCCCTTCTTTTCTGGCACTAATCAATCGCGGCGCATAGCGACCATTTTTAACGGCACTAAGTATCTGGGCTTCATCAAGGCCGCTTTTTCCGGCTACAGCGGCAATGACCTCCAGATTGTCGATATCCAGACATTCAGTAAAATACGCGTGAAAGATGTTTTCATGGAAATCACTATACTTACCCAGATCACGGGCGTACTCACTGGCCTGCAGCGCCAATTTGGAATTGGAAAGGAGTGTGCGGTTGCCAAAAACGATACCGGCTTCTTTGCCTCGCGCGCGCAATTGATCATAAAATCCGGAGAGGTCATGGCCCTTGAATCTTTCGGAAAGTAACATCCCCGCGGGAGGCGTCTCCGGATGAAGCTCGTAACTCACCCAAGTATCATCAATAGCGTATTCTTTCTTCAACTGGTCGACAATGCCCTTGCCGATATAACAGAAGGGTCAGATATAGTCGGAAAATATTTTGAAGTTGATCATGATCTTGTTCCTTTACAGTTAAATGGTTGGCAAAGTAACTCTGGCAATTCTGTGTCTGGGCATGTTTCTCCTCCTTCTAATCTTTTAATGTTGAACAATAACACCTTTTCCTAGCGGGAAGTATAAGAACAAAGGGATTGCATGTCAATCAGATAATAACAGAAGAATTCACCACTTTTGGGGAATGACTTCTATCCAATAATCATCCGGATTATTGATAATGAAAAACAGAAACTATTCTTTAATCATTGAAGCTTCTCCGCAATTTTCCGCGGAGAAGCTTCAATTGTATAAAGTTGTTCCCTTTTCATTAATCTGTGGTTTAAGAATCGGAAAAAAGTTTAATCCACTTGGATAAATAATGAGGGAAGGTGAAACACTCCCACTCATAATTATGTGCTTAAAATTTCCAGCTCAAGCCGAGCGTAAATCCCTGGAAGATAATCTTATTATCCACAAGCTCACCATCTGAGAATTCGACTTGCTTTTTTCCAAAATCGTAATAAGCATATTCCGCGCTGGCCATTGCCATTATATTACGGTCATAAAACCCCTGATAAACCATACGCTGATTTGGAAAATGCTGGTTTCCATATCGAGTCGGCGGATTATAGGAATACCGGTAATGAGACATTCCTGTGGATTAGTGTGACCAAGCCCGGAACATAGGTTTTGTTGATTACAATCTTTTTTGGACTTTGCTGATTATGGCGCAACACCAACATATTGTGATCATTCTTTATCGGCATACAATTACAAGAGCAGTCTTTATCTAATAATCCCATCCCTAAAATATTTTATTATTTTTTTGCATAAATATTTTTACAAAATATTTTTACCCTATTGACTTCATAAAAATCATAATATAGAATATTCAAATCCTTGCCGGTTAATGGAAAACAAATAATTTGAGATTGTTTTATGAAGATAAAAAAAATCAAAGGTTGGCTGTTTTCTCTTTTCACCTTTTCCCTACTGGTATCCGTAACAGGAATTTTTCAACAATCCACGGCTGCGGATGACGGTTACGCCGGCATGGACACCTGCCGGGCCTGTCACAAAAAAAACTACGATAGTTATCTGAAATCAACGCACGCCAAAATGGCAATTCCCGGAAGCCCGGCCAATAAAAATTCCTGCGAATCCTGCCACGGCCCAGGTCTTGCGCATGTGCAAAAAGGGGGCGGTAGGGGAACGGGCATGATTGTCTTCACCAAAGGGGCCGATCCGGAAGTGAAGCAGGCGAGATGTCTTTCCTGTCATCAGGATTCAAAAGCCGTGCCTTTCTGGAATCTGAGCAAGCATAAAGTCAACGGAGTTTCATGCAGTGATTGCCACAGCGGGCACTCCGGAACGAAAAACAATTTAAAGATCGCCGAGCCGACGCTTTGCTTCACCTGCCATGCCGCTATCAGAGCCCAAGCCAACAAACAATCGCACCATCCGCTGAAGGAAGGCCTCATGAAATGCTCCCAGTGTCATGACCAGCATGGCGAATCAGGGCCGAAGATAGTGAAGGCCGACACGGTAAATGAACTCTGTCTGAAGTGCCATGCCGAAAAGCGCGGGCCATTCCTGTGGGAACATCCGCCGGTTGCCGAAAATTGTCTGACCTGCCATGTGCCCCACGGCAGCAATCACGGGAAACTTCTATCCTCGAAGCCGCCATTCCTGTGCCAGAGTTGCCACGACGCCACTCAACATCCCGGAACAATTTACACCAGGTTTGAAACATCCCCGGGCGCAGCCGTATCCGGAAAAAACAGGATGATTGCCCGCGGCTGCCTGAACTGCCATACCAACATTCACGGAAGCAATGGGCCCTCGGTGAGGGGACAACGCTTTGTCCGGTAAAAGGTATAGCTATGAGAAGACAAATGCTTTTATCAGTTTTTTTATTCGGTTTGGTCTCCTTGAGTCCGGCCTTTGCCCAGGAGCAGGAGGATAAATTTTCCGGTGAAATCAGCGCGCAGGGCACTCTCACCCATATCAACGGCGACAAAGCTAAATTTAACGAATACGGAGACATCCGGGATGGTCTCTATGGTGACGTTAAAATCAAATATGATGACAATAAATATTATGTGGATTTCTACAGCCGTGACATGTTCTACGATACGCAGCGCTATAACCTGGAAGGCGGGAAATGGGGGGCCTTCAAGTTCAACATTAACTACAATGAAATTCCCCACAACTTTACCTACGATGCGCAAACATTGTATTCGGGGGCAGGGACTGCCAATCTGACCTATCCCACCCATCCGCCCAGCACCAATACCGGCGCCTGGAATACATTTGATTACTCGACAAAACGGAAAAATTCCGGTGCGGGATTCAAGTTTGATGTCTTGAAGCCTTTTTTCCTGGATTTCTCCGCCGCTATAGATGAACGGGCGGGCATTTATCCCATCGGTGCCGCGGGAACATCACCCGGCGGGATTGCCATAGAGCTTCCGGCACCGATTGATTACAGAACGGACAGCATCAATTTGCTTGCCGGATATGTCCGCAATCCCTTATACATTTCCTTGGGCTATTTTTACAGCAATTTCACCAACTCCAACACGGACCTTTATTTCCGCAATCCCGCTACGAACAATACGGCGTCGGTGACGGATACATATTCGATGCCGCCGGATAACCACTACTACAAGGTCAACCTCAAGGGCGCGCTTAAATTGCCTTTAAACAGTAAGTTCAATGTTGATTTGGCTATGGCCAGCGCCAAATCGGATGCTCTATTGAGTAATTCATATGTGGGCGATGTCGCCGGAGGACTGCGCAGCATCACTTTGAGCACTCCATTCTTTAACGGCCAGGTCGACACAAACAACATCGCCACTTCGGTCACATCAAGGCCGCTGTCTTTCCTCGATGCCAAACTTTTCCTTAAGTATGACGACCGTCAAAATAAATCAGATGTTATTACAATAACAGATGCAACCCAGACGCCCGCAACTTTCACCAACACCCCCTTCAATTACCGGAGAGTAAAATACGGCACGGAACTTGGTTTCCAGCTGCCGGCAAAGTTTTATTTCCTCACCGCTTACAATCATTCAATTATCAGCAGAGAGAGAGAAGACATCCCTGATAACAGAGACGATCTCTTCAGCGCCGAGCTGAGATGGAAGGGGGCCGATTTCCTGGCCGCCCGCATCGGATACGAAAGACTGGACAGAAGAGCGGAATTCCAGCCGCCCGCCGCGACCAGCATTGAAACCTTCATCAGACGTTTTGATGCCGCCGGAAAAAGTCGGGATACCTATAAGGCCAGCCTGGACTTTTTCCCCACCGACAACTTCAGTATCAGCCTTAGTTACAAGCACAGGGAAACGAATTATCCCGATACTATTTTAGGACTGACCGGTGACAAGGGGGATGAATTCCTGATCGATGTTGATTATCTGATCAACAAGCGAATCAGGTTATTCGGCTCTTTCGATTATGAACGCATCCGGCAGGACCAGTTCCAGCGGCAGACAACAGGCGCAGTTGACCCGTCACTGCCGCCGACATCGACAAACTTTAATTGGACGGCAGCGCAGAAGGACGAAAACTACAGTTACTCGGCGGGCGCTGAAATATTTATTATCCCGGAAAAACTTACTCTGTTGCTCCAATACAGCTATCTGCAGGCTGATGGTTCCGTCGATTACGCCTATCTGCTGGGTGCAAATCCTCTTCCGGCGGGCAAAACGCAGGACAATATCGATCTTTCCAACTGGGATGGCTACAAGCTTTCCTATTTTCTCATCAGACTTTCCTATAATGTGACGAAATCGCTGTCCGTTGCTGCAGGTTATGTCTATGAAAAATATGATTATAATGATGCGCAGTATGATGGGTATCAATATGTTCCGGCCGTCACCGGAACGAACGGGGCATACCTGACGGGCGCTTACAATAATGCTTCTTATGAGTCCCACGTGGGATTTGTGACTCTCTCTTACCGCTTCTAAATGCGGGAGTGAACCACAAATTCCTTGAGCAGAAGAAAATGATTATCGCTAGCAATTTTGGAGAATCTTAGCTTATGCATGTACTGCGGCCTCTGTATGTGGTTTTGGCTCTTGCGGCAATCATCTTAATCGCCAAAAGCTTCTGGATACCCAATGATTTCGGAACTCATGAACAAGGGTATACGTATGGCTGGTATCGGCAATCCAATATTGAGGAATGGAAGAATTTTACGGTAAAATATCGAGGCAGGGAATTCTGCGGGATCTGCCATGCAGGGCAGGCGCAAAAGCTTGCTTCCGCACAGCATAAAGATATAGAATGTGAAAATTGTCACGGACCGGCTCTTTCCCATCCGGCTGATCCGCTGAAACTTGTCCTGGACCGGAGCCGTGAACTCTGCCTTAGGTGCCATACCCGCCTTTTCTATCCCACCAGTCAAAGATCACAGATCAAAGGCNNCAGGAGAGATTTTATAAAATTGGCCATAAAAGGAACTGCCGCTGTGGTGCTGGTCAAAGGACTGGACGGAATTTTCCGGCCCCCCGATGTTCAGGCCTGGACCTCGCCCCTTCGCTTTGTATTTCTCGTTGATACCTATAAATGCATCGGCTGCGGTTTCTGTGTAAAGGCCTGTAAACTGGAAAACGAAATCCCCTTTACCGCCGATGTCTCCCGGACCTGGGTTGAACGGTATGTCGTAACCTCAGAAGGAGAAGTATTCGCCGATACTCCTAAAGAGGCACGAAATGGATTTATTACCGGCCAAATCGATCTGGGACGTGGTAAGTTTAAAGATATTCCCCAGGAAAAAATTAAAAAGGCTTTTTTTGTTCCCAAACTCTGCAACCAGTGCGCAAAGCCTTCCTGTGTCCAGGTATGTCCGGTGGGTGCTACTTACCAGAACGCCGACGGTGTGGTGCTGGTGGACCGGAAGTGGTGCATCGGTTGCGGTTACTGTATCATGGCCTGCCCGTACGGCATGAGGTTTTTCCATCCAGTCCACCACGTGGCGGATAAATGTAATTTCTGTTATCACCGGATAAGCCAAGGAATGAAACCTGCTTGTGTTCAGGCCTGCCCGACAGGCGCGAGGCAGATCGGCAACATCAAAGACCCCAGAGATCCGGTGGGAAACATCGTTCGGACACAGCGGGTAGCAGTCCACAAACCGGAATACGGAACCGATCCTCAGGTCTATTTCATCGGGTTAAGCGAAGAAGTGAGGTAAAAGATGGTACTGGAAGAATTATGGACAGTTAAGGAACTCTTCGTTTACCCCAATGAGTACATTTATTGGGCCATTCAGATTGTCATGTATCCGTTCATGACGGGGCTCGTGGCTGGTGCTTTTGTGCTTTCGTCATTGTATCATCTCTTCGGTATAAAACCGCTGAAGGAAATTGCCGGATTCGCTCTGGTTTTTTCCTTTGCCCTGCTGATGGTTGCGCCCCTGCCTCTCCTATTGCACCTTGCGCACCCCGAAAGAAGTCTCTATGTGGTTTTTACGCCGCACTTCACTTCGGCTATCGCCGCCTTTGGCGTCGTGCTGTTTGTTTACGCATCGGTCGTCGCCTCCGAGCTGTGGTTTCTTTTCCGGAAACACCTGGTGGAAGTATCATTAAAACTCAAAGGCAAGACGAATAAGAGCATGGCCGAAAAAATAAAATACGGGGTACATACGATCCTTACCCTCGGCGCCCTGGATGTAAGCGAGGCCAGCCTGAAGCTGGACGCAAAAGCCATCAGGATCCTGGCCGGAGCCGGTGTGCCGATTGCCTGTTTTCTTCACGGGTACGCCGGTTTCATCTTCGGCTCGGTAAAAGCCAACGCTCTGTGGATGACCCCCCTCATGCCGGTAATTTTTATCATGTCGGCCATTGTTTCCGGCGTCGCCCTCTGCCTGCTGATCTACATCATCATCATGGAAATGAAAAAATTCATCGCTCCCCGGAAAAGCGCTACTGCCGCCAGCAATACACTCAAAGAGATTAAAGGCGTGGAGATGAACGCGATGCAGACGACTGTGAAATATCTTATTTTCTTTATGATATTCTCGATCAGCCTGGAGTTATTGGACCTGGTCTTTCGCAGCTACACAGCAGTAAAATCATGGGACATCCTGAGGAACGTCATCTATGGGAAAGATTTTATTAATATTTTTCTGCTCCAATATGCTCTGGGGAACCTGGTGCCCTTCATTCTCCTCCTGCTCCCGGGCCTGACGATCCGCAGAGCAGTCCCGGCGCTTTTGCTGGTGCTTTTCGGGGTCTTCATGATGAGGTGGAACGTGGTCATCGGCGGCCAGTCTTTTTCCCTGACTTTTTCCGGGTATATGGATTACCAACTACCCATCATTCCCCGCAGCCTGGAAACCTTTAAAGAGGGTCTCGGCGGCGCTCTGCTCATCGCGGTGCTGCCCTTCATCCTCTTCTGGATTCTTAATAAGATTTTTCCCGTGCTGGAGACGAAAGGAACGGATTGAAAAAATGCAAAAACAGACAATGTTCATGGGAATATCTTCCCGATTTATTGACTCTCAAAAATCAGCTTTACGGGTCATTGCCGAAAGTGTAGTGTCTAAACGATCTAATAAACCAGGCTGCTAAACGAAAAAGCCGCTATCATCTGACTAAAAATCTGGAGGTATTATGAAAAAATCAACAATCTGGTTTTTGCTTATTTTCACCATCGCCGGATGGGTGGTCTTCGGAGACACAATTATTTTTCCTGGCCGCCCGGCCTTATCCGCTCAGGCCCCGGATGGAGTGAATCTTTATGCCATCCATTGCGGCGCCTGCCATGCCCAGGGTGGAAACATCATCAATCCCGCCCTGCCGGTTAAAGGTTCGGCCAAAATGAAAAGTCTTGCCGTCTTCATCGCGTATAATAGAAATCCTTTAAAAGCCGATGGATCAAAGGGCGTGATGCCTGCTTTTCCCAAGGATAAAATCTCCGATCAGGAGATGAAGCTCATCTATGATCACTCTTTAACGCTGCCGGGAACTAGGAAGTAATCCTTAAGCATTCGTGATCAGAGTATAAACGGAAGGATGATTCGCCGGAGTCGGTGTGCGGATTACGGATCCCTTGAATATTCAGTCAGTAAAGAAGCAGCGGGCAATGCGGACGTTATCGTCGCTGCCTGTTTCTCCTCTTTAGACTATTACCAAAGCTATGGCTATTTGTCCTCCAATTTTATTTTCCTTGCGGCGGTGAGTGATTTATTTATGACATAATTTTTGTTCTGATGGCATAGCAGCAGCCAATACTTCAACATAGAGCTTGATATTTAATCTAATAATTTCAAATTTTTGTTTGATAAAAACTTCTTTTTCGCGTAAGCTGGAATAGTACGCCAATGAGATAATAACAGACGAATTCATCGCTTCAGGGGAATAATCTCTATCCAATAATCATCAGGATCATTGATAAAGTAAATACCCATCGCNNTCCACCTTGAAGGCCAGATGAAATTCATTGTCACCCAGATTGTAAGGCTCTTTGCGATCTTTGAGCCAGGTTAACTCCAGTTGATGCGGCATCTGTCCGTCACTTAAGAAGACGATGACGAAACTCCCGTCCGGAGGTGAATATCTGCGCGCCTCCGTCAGTTGTAGCACTTCCTTATAGAAGGCTAGGCTTTTTTCCAGATTCAGTACATTGAAATTGTTATGGGCGAATGTAAACTGCATAACGTTGACTCCTTCCATCAACTGGTAAAATTTTTTAAATTTTGTTTACAAGATAGTTATGCCTTGTCATTCTCCAACCTGGCGGGGGCACACATCGTTGTCATTGCTGGTCCGACACAGGCGGATGTGCAATCTTATTGATCTGACTCTCTCCGGAATTGCTGTTGTCCGATAATTAGATTAATTTATTATTTTATTACATTAAACCGAGCAAACGTCCTATCGTTGCTGCTATCGTCACCGCAGCCCCGCCAGTCTTGAGACCCTCCTTGATTTCTTCCCAACGCTCTTGAATCGTGTTTATCTCTTTACCTTTTCGTATTGCCTCAATTAAACGGTCTGTCGCCTCTGTAAGCGCGCTTCTCATTGATACTTCGTAATCACTGAAGGAGTCTTTAAGGTTTCTGAATAAACTGTCCACTTCCTCTTTATGGACTGCGTAATTTTTTATGATGACAACCGTTGAACTCTGAGTTGTCCCAACTTGAGAAATTGTGCCAGAGAGTGTGGAGCCATCTGCTTTTATGAATTGAAATGTGGGCTGCACCATGTTTACTACAATTGCAGAATGATGCTTGTGAGGTAATTTTTCCAGCGCTTCCGGAAAATTTGAAGGGAAAATATTAGCTGGAATCGCGCGGATAGCTTGGTCCATGGCCTCATGTATTAGTTGGCCCACTTCTATAAGGTGTTCATCTTTATCTATCTTCACACCTATTCTTGTTTCAAATTCATTCTTCCGAACATCAGCCATCTTGACGCCAAGGCTTGGATTCTGCAAACCTATTTTTTCGATTATCATGCTAAGAGTAAACAGACTTGTTGGACTAAGTCCTTCTATGAATATTAACTCGACCGTTGGGAGAGACTTAAATAGAGCCTCAAACTGCCCTTCGTGAAAAATTCGCTTATATCTCTCCTTTTCAAGTTCTTCAGATCGGCAAAAATAAACATACTCCGCTTTTATTCCATCAATTTTCCACCCAGATGTGGAAACTCCCCAAAACGTAGAACCAGTTATATCAGCCCCTGAAAGATTAGCACGATTTAGATTAACTTCTTCAAGAATCGATCCCTGAAGATTTGCACCGTTGAGATTTGCAGTACCAAGGTTAGCATTATTGAAAAACGCATATGTGAGGTTGGCATCTGATAGATTAGCTAAGGACAAGTTGGCTTCATGCAGTGCCGCTCTGCTGAGATTAGCTTCACTAAGATTGGTTTCAATAAATTTGGCTTCGTAGAGTTCGGCCCCGCTAAAGATAGCATTATTTAAAAGTGCACCACTGAAATTACCGCAGCCTAAATAGGCGCCGCTGAAATCGGCACCTTTAAGGTCATAACCGCTCATGTCATCTTGAGCTGCCCCCAGACCGCCAATGTCCCATTTACCCTTGGGCATTTCCCCATAAACCACATGAAACGCACGAAGTCTTGCCCATGTTTCTTCTTTAGTCAGCATATTTAACCGTAACCAAATGTTGTTAAAATCTGAAAATATTTAAAAGAATTTGCATACGACACCTTTGTTTTATTTTTCTCTTAATTTCTAATAAGTCAACCACAGATTTTATTTCTATCCCATTCTACCCAAAGCATTTTAAGCAATTTTTCGGAGTTTCAAAAACACAAGACGGCTGAGGCGATATACTGAAAATATTGTTTTATTTCAATTAAAAAGAAAAGGGGGGAAGGTTCAAGGTTTATACGCTGGATTCCGGCCGGAGTTTATCTCGCGTATGCGGGACCGGAATGACGAAAGAGAGTCTCACGCTCTCTCAGTCCCTCCCCTCAAGGGAGGGAAGAAGTACATGGGTACAAACTGGTAAGATAG
>PLNU01000049.1 GCA_003142835.1 Syntrophaceae bacterium | reverse complement strand
ACTTGGGGGGTGCAGTCCACTACTTAGTGAGGTCGAGAAATTTTTTATGACACCATCCGTCGATGTTAATGCTGTAAATTATGATGATTGGACTGCGCTTCGTATCGCTGTCGCTAACGGCAGGAAGGACGTAGCGGAGTATCTCATTGCGAAAGGGGCGGATGTGAATGCCATAGATAATGGAGGATATACTTCTCTGCATTGGACTGCTTTAAAAGGCCTTAAAGACGTAGCTGAACTTCTCATTGCAAAAGAGGCAGATGTGAATACCAAAGATAATAGTTGCGTGATACCGCTACATTTAGCTGCTTTTGAAGGCCATAAAGACGCAGCTGAACTTCTTATTGCAAAAGGGGCGGATGTGAATGCCAAAGATAATCGTGGAGCGACACCTCTATATTTTTCTACTATCAAAGGGCATAAAGATGTGGCAGAACTTCTCATTGCGAAAGGGGCGGATGTGAACGCAATAGATAGTGAAAAGCATACCCCGCTTCATGACGCCACTATTAATGGCCATAAAGATGTCGCGGAACTTATCGCGAGCAATAAAGGGAGCTGGCTGCGAGTATTAATACGAACCTAACAAGTAGAAATGTTTGTGTACCATCATCTTTCTACCAGTAATCCTTAATTTTGGAAAATGTCTGTTAGTGCACAGTAGTAGATGAAACACTTACTAAATATTTTTAAGAAAATAAGCATAATCTCAAAAGGCACCCTTTTTTTAATATAATATTCGTCCATAACACATACAACTACACAATATTCAGTTGCCGCCTTTGGGGATAGTAACCTCCGGCAAAAATTCAGATATTCGGTAACGCTTGTTCTTACGTATTAAATTAGCTATAGTTCATTTATGAAAAAATATAAACTCCTGGATCATACTGCCGACATCCGCGTTGAAGTTTGGGGCAAAACCAGAAAAGAGCTTTTTGGCAATGCCGTGGTGGCGATGTTTGATGTAATGGTTGACTGGCCTAGTGAGGACGAAATCAAATTATTGGAGGAAAAGATAGTAAAAATCACAGGGAATGATCTGGAAGACACACTGATCAATTTCCTGCGGGAGACACTTTACCTTTTTAATGGTAAGGGTTGGCTGATAAAAAGTTGCGAGTCTTTAAAGTTAACCAGGAGAAGTATTGTTGCACGATTGAAGGGTGAACCATATAACCGGCAAAAAACCCCGCTGAAAACAGAAATAAAGGCGGTGACGTATCATGCCCTGATTATTAATAAATCAAATAAATCTTGGCAGGCAAAGGTGGTATTTGATGTATGAAATAAAGCTGGAACGCATAGATGATAATCGCTGGCTACTTCCTCAAACCGGGGGCATGAGGGTGCCGGGGATAATCTATGCCAATGAAAAAATACGTCAGCTATTGAAAGGCGATGAAAGCACCAGACAGGTGGCCAATGTTGCTCATTTACCCGGTATTGTAAATTATTCGCTGGCGATGCCTGATGTTCATTGGGGTTATGGTTTTCCCATTGGCGGTGTGGCGGCCTTTGACTTGGAAGGCGGTATCGTTTCTCCGGGAGGCGTCGGCTATGATATCAATTGTGGTTGTAGGCTGATAGCCACAAATTTGACTTTGGATGACGTAAGAGACAGACTTGCCAATTTAACTACCGCTTTGTATCAGCAAATACCATCAGGGGTCGGTTCAACAGGCGCGGTGAAACTATCGGGCAAAGATCAAAAAAAAGTTTTGGAAGATGGCGCTAAATGGGCGGTTAAAGCCGGATTTGGAACGCCGGCAGACCTGGAAACAACAGAAGATGGAGGCGCCATGGAAGGAGCTGATCCTGAACAAGTCTCCGCCAGGGCTTTGGAAAGAGGAAAACAGCAGTTAGGCACTTTAGGTTCGGGCAATCATTTTTTAGAAATTGAAGTTGTTCAGGAAATATTTGATGAAACTGCCGCGCGGATATTTGGATTGCGCAAAGGCCAGATAAACATAATGATTCACAGTGGATCGCGGGGATTAGGGTATCAAATATGTGATGATTATCTGGCGTTGATGGTCAAACACTCACAGAAAACAGGAATTGATCTTCCGGACAGGCAATTGGCGTGCTCATATCTTGATTCCCAGCGTGGCCGTAATTACCTGGCGGCCATGGCTTGTGGCGCGAACTATGCCTGGGCAAACCGGCAATTGCTTATGCATCAAACTCAAGCAGTCTTTGAAAAATCCTTACACCTGTCGCCAAGAGAATTGGGTATGCGCCTAGTATATGACGTCTGCCATAACATCGCTAAAATAGAAACGTTTAATATTCAGGGAAAAATGAAAAAACTCTGTGTTCACCGTAAGGGAGCAACGCGGGCGTTTCCGGCCGGCCATGATGCCGTGCCCCAGCAATATAAAAGCGTCGGTCAACCGGTGCTAATTCCCGGAGATATGGGTAGCGGGTCATACGTTTTAGTTGGTCAGGAAAAAGCCATGCAAGAAACTTTCGGCAGCGCCTGTCATGGCGCTGGCCGTGTGATGAGTCGGACACAGGCCACAAAAGTGAGCCAGGGACGATCCATCAGCCGTGAACTGGCTGATCAGGGAGTTTTAGTTATGGCTTCCAGCAAGGGAACTTTGAGGGAAGAAATGCCGGAAGCGTATAAAAACGTTAATGATGTTGTGCAGGTAATGCATGATTCGGGAATTGCAACGAAAGTGGCCAAGCTGAAATCGCTGGCCTGCATCAAAGGATAGCGGTAAAAATGTAGGGAACGGTCGCGACCGTTCCCTACAAGTATAAAGAAAAAAGGTTGACGATACCCCTTTGTTTGGCTATTATGCCGCGATTTTGGCAACGACAAATGCTGTTGTCCCAGGTATAGAAGCACATAAAAGAAGGATTGAATTAAGTTTCTACCGGTGATATATTAAATAGTGGTGATAGGTCAGGAGAAGGTCTCAGCTATTTACATACGTTGAGGAAGCCGACTACGCTGCCAACAAAGATAGCGCTTTGATTTAGAAATGGTATTAGCAGTAATAAATTATTTTCCACAAAAGGATTCTATATGCATACATTAATTACAATTTTTCATGTTTTAGCTTGCTTGATTTTGATTATGATTGTTTTACTGCAAGCAGGCAAGGGCGCTAACATGGGCGCGGCTTTTGGCGGTTCCAGTCAGACTGTTTTCGGTTCCAGCGGCGCGGGCACATTTTTGGGAAAGTTGACTGCGGCAGTAGCCATAATTTTTATGCTTACTTCGCTTACGCTTACCTATACGGCGGCACATAGAGGATCTGCTTTATTTGATAAATCCAAAACTCCCGTGACGAGGCAGACTACTCCAGTGGCTCCAATGCCCAACGCGGCAAGTCCTGCCGCTTACCCGAATGCGGCTAATCAGCCGACATCAGCTCCGGCAAAGAAGTAAGGAAAAAAGAGATCTTTTCATATTAACAACCCCTCCGGCCGGTTTCATTAAAGTTGTTATATATAAAGATATCCAGGTGTTAGGATTTGACAATTAATATTATTGTATTGCCGAAGTGGTGGAATTGGTAGACACGCTATCTTGAGGGGGTAGTGGACAAAATCCGTCCGGGTTCAA
>PLNU01000062.1 GCA_003142835.1 Syntrophaceae bacterium | reverse complement strand
GTATCGTTGACATGACACTAGCATATCGAAGACAATATGTCCAGCTTTTCATAACTTCTTGTTAATGCCATATGATTATGTCATCTTTTCATAACTTCTGCCTCAATAATAATTTTCAGCAGGCTAAAGCCGGAATATTCAGCGGAAGTTTCAATTAACGCGGCCGGTAATAACCCAGAAAGAATTTGCTGTTTTCATAGTAAAGGAATGAATAGTGTCTGATCCAATCACCTAAGGCAACAAAAGTCTTTTTCTTTCCCTCCACAACATAATAACGCAAAACAGGTTTGTGACAATGACCAAGGACAATAGCATCATAATCTTCTTTAAACCTGTCTTGGGCAAAGGAAAGCATTTTCTCCACCAGCACACCGCCGTCCTCGATAGTCATTTCTTTACTTGCATTAGAGCTGATGCTCGCCAATGCCCACCGAATCGAGGATGGAATAAAGCGCTGAAAGTGATAAAAAGGCCGGCTGCGCAATATTTTCCGAAACAAAACATATTTAATGTTGGTTTTATCCACCATATCGCCGTGCGCGATTAAAGCCTGTAAATTATCCAATTTTATTTCCGCCTGTTCTTCGAATACTTCCATTCCTAAAACATCGTGAAAATATTCTTTCATAAAAAAATCGTGATTCCCCTCGCACAAATGAATACTAATGCCTGCTTTTTGCAGTTCGATTAATTTGTTAATAATCAACTTGAATTCCGGGTAAATTTTTTCCTTTTGG
The DNA here is from genome assembly GCA_003142835.1 of Syntrophaceae bacterium. Classification (GTDB taxonomy): domain Bacteria; phylum Desulfobacterota; class Syntrophia; order Syntrophales; family Smithellaceae; genus FEN-1160. The sequence goes on along the minus strand of PLNU01000062.1, from coordinate 3,754 downwards.
GAAAACCAAAAATCGAACAGGTCACCAACAATATAAATATCATCAACAGGGGCCGCATCTTTGCCCAGCTCATCAGAATCAACCATAAATCTGACCTTCCCATCTTTGATGTCGCCCAAGAAATTCATTAGCTGGGCATATCTTTCATCGGTGGCTCGCTTTAAGTGGGCATCGGAAATAAAAATAGCTTTCATGTTTTCATCTCTTTCATGTAATGTTCATACCATTTCGCTTTCAAAGGATAACGAGGCGGCTCCGCAGACGTATTACTAATACGTTTCGGAAGCCGACGACGATGCCAACAAAGTTAGCCAAAGAAAACGAATTGGTATCATGTTCTTTAACAGATAATCACCGCCCAGGTCAATACACTCATTTATGGATATGTTCAGCTCGAATAACTCTTATATAAAGAAAATTAAGCACGACACTGACGGCAAAAAAATAATAATTGACTCAGATATAATTATATTGACCTTGATGAGGTATTCGGGTATTAATCCCATACTAAATTATCAATGGCTGAACTAATATCTTGCTGATGATATTTTAAAATTTTTTGTTTTAAAGACACATTCAACTGCATAATGCAAATAAAATAAAATTAATTCAGGAGGTTGTACAACAATAATGAGTATAGAAATCATCGCCCCCATGCCGGGGAAAATCGCCAGTATTCCGGTAAGTGTCGGCAGCCAGGTTAAAGAAGAAGAGGAAGTTATCATCATGGATGCCATGAAAATGGAAATCCCTGTCTATGCTCCGGCCGCCGGAACAGTTAAGGAGATTAAAGTTAAAGAGGGTGACTCAGTAAGCGCTGATCAGGTTTTGATGATCCTTGAATAAAAAATAAAGCATGCTCCTCTTTTTCGGGGGGCATGCTCTTTAATAAATGGCAATTTAAATTTATGAAACATATGATAGAGTGATGACTCCGGTTGTCGCAACCTGTTCACTCCGTAGAAACAATTTTCTAATCTCTGGTTTTTTCCACACCCACTTTGAACCTGGATAATGTATCTGAAACATATTCCACATCCTGCCTGATTATCTTCAAAGAAGACTCCAACTTTTCTTTGGTCTCGGTATCTTTTGCCTGCTCGTTCAAAGACTGCAATGTTGCCAGCAATTGGTTGTAATTCGCAAATAAACGATTAATTATGCCTGATATCCCGACGATCATAAGGTTAATTCTTTCGCATTCGCTCTTTAAATAATCCCCTTTACGTATATAAACTTTCCCGGTCAGGTCGCCCTGGGCCAGACTGTCAAATATATGTGTGAAATTAACCAAAGGCCCGCAGATCCTGTGGCTAGTAATAATCGTATGTCCCATAAATAAAACCAGCACTATCAAGATCGCTGGAACCAGCCGTTTAACCAGCAATAGAAAGGTCAGCGCGGCGTGGTACTGACTTTCAAGATCTGGCAAAAACATCATATCATGGATGATAGGATAGAGAAGAATACCTACCGTTACGATCACGCAAATCAGCAGATAAAATAGATTATTGCGTATCAGGCGCAGCTGCAAATCCTTGTTGATCAGATAATTACGAAGCTTTCTTTTATATGTCAGTGTCATTAATTAATTCTTCCTTTCCGTAATTTTCCGGGTGGAAAAATCGTATTTGAATAATGGCCGGATTTATTTTTATATCCAGCCGAGAACCGCGCCGAAAATAATGAGCATTGCGGCGTTGAGCACAAACAAACCTCCGATGAACTTCTTCTGAATGGCCGGCTTCAAATCGTAACAGTAGGCCGAAATGACAAAGAAGGGGATGTAGACTGATATAAATACCGTTGTGGCACCCCACCAGGGATACACCCAGACGAATGCGGTGGTCTTGGCAAGAAATATCTCGAGTACCGAAGCCAGTGTGGCATTGGCAGCAATTGCAGATACCGTTTCTATTGAGGTATGTTTTTTCGGTGGCGGTCTTGACCTGATCAGCCATAAGCCGAGATGGGTGAGGATGATCCTGATTACGTTCCGATCCTCAATAAAGCTGATGATCCTCATGGTGCCCTGACATTGCGGACAGATCAGGGGATTTACTTTACCGGCCTTCGCCGGGACAGGCTCCTATTTTCTGGATTAATCGTGCCCAACTTTTCCTGAATGCCTTCACATCCCCATGTGGTTCAAGGATGCAGGGAATAGCATCATCGTTGCCTTCCTTCTGCCGTTTTCCCCGCGAGAAGTTGCTATAGTGTCCAATAGCACCGCACCATCTGCTCACCTCTGTCTTGTGCCCTTCAGGGTATCGGTATGTGCAAACACATGGCGGCGAGCCATCCATAGCCGGGAAAACCTTGATGGACTTCCCGTCTTTAGACGCATAGACGACCTTTCCCTCCTGATCCAGATAGGTCATACGTTCCTGTGAGAACGATGCCCGGATGATGTAGCACGCCAGATTTTCCATGGCTGTATCGTCACTGGGCGAGATGCGGTTGCCGCAGAAAACTTGCCTTTTTTTCAATAGCGTCAAATAACAATAATCACTTTATCATCCTGATCTCGACATACTTTTCTCCATACTCGCGACCGGTATTTTCACCTCGACTAAATGTTCCTGATGATCATTAACCAGTTGAATCGTCCTGTCTTTTCTCACGAATCCATCTATTGTTACACTCGCCTCTTCAACTGAGTCATTTGTTTGCCGTACAGTGATCTGGTAGACGGTCTCTCGAAACAAGTAACGAATTTTGAACTCTTCCCAATCCACAGGGAGGCAGGGCTTAAAACTCATTTTGTCCATGTTAATCGACATTCCCAGAAGTGATTCTAAGATAAGCCGGTACATCCAAGCAGCAGAACCGGTAAACCATGTCCAGCCGCCACGGCCGATATGCGGAAAGAGAGCATAGACGTCGGAAGCAACAACATAGGGCTCAACTTTATAGACATCTACCTCCTCCGGAGATCTCGCATGATTTATCGGATTTATTATAGACAATAGATCCCATAGGCGCTGATTGTCGCGTAAAGCGGCAAAAGCCATGGCCGCCCAGATCGCCGCATGAGTGTACTGGCCGCCATTTTCTCTCACACCGGGCACATAACCTTTAATATAGCCTGGTTCCATTTCACACTTATCAAAGGGCGGGTCAAGTAATTGGATCAGTTTTTGATCCCGGTGAACCAGGAGCTTATCGACTGCTTCCATCGCTTGCCGCATCCGCTCAGGAGCACCAGCTCCTGATAGAACAGACCAGCTTTGCGCAATCGAATCAATCTGGCATTCCGTGTTAGTTACTGATCCCAATGGCGATCCGTCATCGAAATAGGCGCGGCGGTACCACTGGCCATCCCAACCATCGCGCTCAATGCTTTGCTGTAATTGATCTGCCTCTTTCTTGCATAACTCGGCAAAAGACAGGTCGCTTTTCATTCGGGCAATTTCGGCGAACTGCGTAAGCACTTCATACAGAAAAAAGCCCATCCAGACACTTTCGCCTTTACCCCCCTCTCCCACCTTATTCATACCGTCATTCCAGTCGCCTGAGCCCATAAGTGGCAGACCATGACTGCCGAATCTTAGGCCCTTTTTAATGGCTCGCGCACAGTGTTCGTATAAACTGGTTGCTTCATCAGCTACACCCGGCAAGTCGTAATAGGAATCCTCATCTGCTCTGACGGGGCGACCCTCAACAAATCTGACGATTTCATCCAAGATGCTCAAATCACCGGTAGTGATAATATAGCGACTCACGGCTAACGGCAGCCACAGATAATCATCAG
>PLNU01000051.1:11796-15379 GCA_003142835.1 Syntrophaceae bacterium | reverse complement strand
ACTTTTTTAATATAATGTTTCGCAAATAATCCGCTCGGTCTCACAGTTATAACAATGATAATGACAATAAAGGCTACAATGGGTTTCCACTCCGGCCAGACATAGCCGAAAAAATTCTCTATAATCCCTAATATAAGACCCCCGACCACGACCCCGGGAATGCTGGTAAGACCTCCCAAGACTGCCGCCGCAAAGGCTCGCATGAAGGGCTCCATCATGAAATTGGGATCGAGCACCGAGCGGGCGGCAAAAAACATGGCGGCTACAGCACCAATGAGCGAGCTCATAGCCCAGGTAATGGAAAAGACCCGCTCCACTTTGATTCCCATAATCTTTGCCGCATTGACATTCTGCTGGGTTGCCCGCATGGCGATTCCCAGTCTCGAGAACCTGAAAAATAGAAACAGAAGAACCATGATGACAATCGAGAGGATGAATACACCGATAGACCATTCGTTTAGCATCAACCCGGGAAATATCTCATGAGTCTTATGGACGGAGAGCGGGAAAGGAAAATCCTTCTGTTCAGCCCCCCACTTCCAACCGGCAATCGCCATGAGCAGCATCTCTACGCCCAATGTTAGGATAATGAGGCCGAGCACGTTCGGATCTTTGGCCGGCCGTAAACAGCATATTTCTATAAGCATGCCGAGCAGCATGGCAAAAACCATGGTAATAAGAAAGGCCAGCCAGAAGGGGAAGTTGTATACAACAAGAACATGATAGGTCACAAAGGTAGCGATCATGCCCATCTCGCCCTGCGCGAAGTTAACCACTTCCGAGGTCTTGTAGATGATAGCCACGGCAACGCCGAAGAGCCCGTAACACGCCCCTATAGCCAAGCCTTCAATAAGTAGCTGTTCAATCATATGCTCCGTATCCCTTTCGATCTAGAATGGCCATGTCTTCCAGTATCTCTTGATTCTGATCCATATCCCGAACATGCCCAGAGGTTCGAAGATGACAATGGCAAGCATTATGACTCCGAGAGCTATGTTGCTAAAGTTTGCCAATCCGATCACCGTAAACCATTGCTTTGATATTTGTACTAAGAACGCACCCAAATAGGGCAGTTCTTCCACGTTTTTCAAGAAATCGTACTGCAGGTATGTAATGAGAATTGCCCCCATGATGGCACCAGGCACCGAGCCCAGCCCTCCTACCACGACCATCACCAGGAAAATGATGGATAGCATGAGGTTAAAGGTGAAAGGATCGAAGAAGGTGACCACGAAGGCGTAAAGGCCGCCCGCAACTCCCGCGTAGAAAGCGCTCACGGCAAAGGAAAGGGTCTTGTAAACGGTAAGGTTCACACCCATGACTTCGGCGGCGATATCATCATCGCGAATGGCGACAAATGCCCTGCCGACGCGTGTCTTCATGAGATTTCGGGCTCCGATCACCATAAGGATAGTGATAATGAGAATAAGGTAGTAGATTTTCTCATCGCCTTCGATAACCAGGCTTAAAGCCGATCCCGGAAGGCCGAGGTCCAGGGGTGGTGTTTTGATGCCCATGCGGCCTCCGAAGATTTCCCATCTGCCGATGATGTGCATGATGGTGAGACCGAAGCCCAGCGTGGCTATCGCCAGATACGGGCCTTTCAGGCGCATGGCCGGTAATCCGATAATGAAGCCGAAAAAGGCGGCAATAAAAGCGGCGGCGATGATGGCGGCAAAAAAAGGCACCTGCAGCTTCGTCATGAGGAGCACCGTCGCATAGGCGCCGATGGCGAAGAAACCGGCATGGCCGAGAGAAATCTGCCCTGTGTTGCCGACGAGTATATTGAGCCCCACGGCGAGGATAACATTAACCAGAATAATGTTGAGCAGATAAATATTATAGGAAGGGAGATACAGAGGAAGAGTGAAAAGGAAGATGATCAAGGCCAAAGACCATACAAGGACAGTACCGCTACTAAACAGCTCAATATCCTCGTAATACGCACGCTTCATATCCATCGACCGCACCTCACAGAAATTTCAGGACTAAAATCTTATGGAACCAGGGAACAACCTACTGATGTGGCTCATCACCTCCCGCATTCATGGAAAAACCATCACGTCTCATAACTGACAGTGCCCCGTTTCCGTCTGGCAGTTGCGTCCCCTCACGGAGACATGCCATTCGCCCTGTGGCGTCGATGTTGCTGTAGATAAAAATTACAGTTCGTTGATAAAATACACTACACCCTTTCCCAAAGTCAAGACAAAAAAGCAGGTAAAAAAATGGATTATTATACGCTTGCAGATGTAAGACGTTTTGTTAAAAAGTGCCATTATAGAAAACTAGAAGCTTGGCTTGCGGGTAGTATTGGCTTAAAAGAACTACCGGGATTATGGACAGCAGGTGTCGATGTGATCTGTGTCCGTGATGCAGCCTGTAACAAAGGGAAAGGTCCTGGCCGTTTCGGTGATATAGACACTGCCCTTGTGAGAGAATTGGTCGCCACAATTCCATGCTCTAAATAGGAATAAATAGAACCGCTGTTAATTTCTCCTTTGAACCTGAAAGAGATTGCAGATCATCTTGGAATTCATTATAGTACAGTCAGCAAGGCTGATAAATGTGTAGGAAGAAAACTGATATTTCAAGACTTGGCCCTAAATATTTCCAAGCAATAACAAACACGGTATGGCAACCGCCAAGTGGAAACGCATAGACGACATACTTCTCCTCCTTATTGCAAATTTCGATTCCATTTTGGCCTAACAAGTTATTCTAAAGTTTCTGTCTATCACCACAAGTCAATATTGTTAAAAGTCCCCATTCTATAGCAACTTAAGATTTCTTTATTCGCGGCGTGATCTACTGAATTATGAAAATCAGTTAAAATATTAATGATTTGAATTTATAAACACTTGACATTTTTTTTGCAACACTTTATTTTCAATAGTGTTCGTCATGCCGGACCTGATTAAGCCTGCCCCACACTTGATACGGGGGCATCCAGTGTTTTCCTGGATTCCGGCCTTCGCCGGAATGACGGCACGAATAAAATATTTAAAGGGAGACTACTCATTAATTCCACTAGGAAACAATCATGACTGTTCGCGACATTCTCAATGAGTCAACAAAAGCTTTAGAGGCGGCGGATATTCCTTCCGCCCGGCTCGACGCGGAAGTTTTGCTTTCTTTTTGCTTGGGCTGCGACCGTCTGGAATTTTACAAAAATCCGGTCATGACAATTAGCGAGACACAGCTTAACGCATTTAGAAATCTCATCGCCAGAAGATTGCAATGGGAACCGGTGGCCTACATTACCGGCCGCAAAGAATTCTGGTCTTTCACTCTGGAAGTAAATAGCTCTGTGCTCATTCCCCGCCCTGATACCGAGATCATTATTGAAGAAGCTCTGAATATTTACCGCAATTTTACTTCCCTTCCCGTGCGTATTTTAGACATAGGCACAGGCAGTGGCGCTATTGTCATTGCTTTAGCCAAAGAAATTCCCGGCGCAAAAGTTGTTGCCACCGATATTTCGATAGCGGCGTTAAGTCTGGCGCAAAAAAACGCGGCCACTTTGGGACTTAAAGAAAAAATCGATTTTCGGCAGGGCAATTTATTTGAACCGGTTGACGGT
>PLNU01000051.1:0-11774 GCA_003142835.1 Syntrophaceae bacterium | reverse complement strand
TGGAAATTGGAGCTAAACAGGAGGCAGGCATCCGCGGGATCATTAAAGGTTCCGGATTTTATGATAGCATAGAAATGCGGAGGGATTATGCCGGACTGCCGCGCGTGATTAAAGCAAGGAGAAAAGTAGGTGGATAAAATAGTTATTAAAGGTGGTGAACCTCTTTACGGAGATGTTCAAATCAGTGGAGCAAAAAACGCCGCCCTGCCGGTATTGGCTTCGGCTCTTCTTACCGAAGGCGAAAATACATTTCATAATATCCCCGATCTGGTGGATATAAAAACGATAAAAAAACTCTTAAAAAGTATGGGTGTGCAAATTGATGGCAATGAGACTTGCCGGATCAGCGCTGAAAAGATCACCAGTTGTGACGCGCCTTATGATTTGGTTAAAACTATGCGCGCAGCGGTGCTGGTTTTGGGACCGCTGGTTGCCCGTATGGGCGTTGCCCGTGTTTCTCTTCCCGGGGGCTGCGCTATCGGCGCAAGGCCGGTTAATCTGCATATCAAAGCCTTGCAGGATATGGGGGCGCACGTAGAATTGAACAACGGCTATATTGAAGCGAAGGCCAAAAGATTAAAAGGAGCGGATATTTATTTTGATATACCGACTGTAACCGGAACAGAAAACATCATGATGGCGGCCACTTTGGCCCAGGGTACTACCGTTCTTAACAACGCCGCGCGCGAACCGGAAATTGTCAACCTGGCGGAAGTTCTAAGCGGTATGGGAGCAAGAATCAACGGCGCGGGAACAGACGTAATCACCATAATCGGGGTGACATCGCTGCAACCTGTGGAGGCGACAATAATTCCCGATCGCATTGAAGCGGGCACTTTCATGATTGCCGCGGGAATGACGCGAGGCGAAGTAAACGTAATGGGCTGCAACCCCCAGCATCTGGAAGCATTGATCAACAAATTGCGGGACACCGGCATGAAAATCACCCCCATCGCCGGTGGGCTGAAAGTATCTGCCGGAAAAAAAATCCACAGTGTTGATGTCAAAACTCTTCCTCATCCCGGGTTTCCCACGGATTTACAGGCGCAGATGATGGCCTATATGTCTATAGGCAGCGGCCTTAGCGTGATTGTCGAAACTGTTTTCGAAAACCGTTTCATGCATGTCAGCGAATTGATGCGTATGGGCGCCGATATTCTAATTCAAGGTGGCAGCGCGGTTGTCCGCGGTGTGCCTGCTTTGCACGGCGCGCAAACCATGGCTACGGATCTTAGGGCATCCGCATCCCTGATTCTGGCGGCCCTNNGCGAATATTAAAAGGATGGCACAATAGTATGAAAATCATCAGAGCCGATGCCGCCGGGTTTGCGGAATTTTTCAGTGAATTGCGCCAGAGAGGCGGCACGTTTACCCCGGAACTTTTAGCATCTGTTGCGGAAATCATCCGCGATGTTACAGTTAAAGGCGATGAAGCGCTGTTCGAATATACGGCCAAATTTGATGGACATGAATTGACCGCGGCTACAGTGGAAGTAACAGCTAGGGAGAGGAAAGAAGCTCTGGCACGGGTAAGGCCGGAAGATTTAGAAGTAATTAAACTGTCGGCCCGGCGCATCGAAAATTATCATCGCCACCAGGTTACGCAAGGCTTTATGATTAATAATGAAAGTGGTGTGGAGTTAGGCCAGCGGGTTTTACCCTTGCAGCGTGTAGGAATTTACGCGCCCGGAGGAAAAGCTTTTTATCCCTCGACGCTGCTCATGGCGGCAATTCCGGCGCACATCGCCTCTGTGGAAGAAATAATTTTGGTCAGCCCTTCTAAAGACGGCCAATTAAACCCGCTGATTGCAGCGGCGGCGGAAATCAGCGGCGTGCAGCGGATATTTAAAATCGGTGGCGCGCAGGCAATCGCTGCTCTGGCTTATGGAACAAAAACAATTCCCCGCGTCGATAAAATTGTGGGGCCTGGCAACGTCTATGTTGCCGCGGCCAAAAAACTTGTTTTTGGTCAGGTGGCTATAGATATGATCGCCGGCCCCAGCGAAGTTGTCGTTATCGCCGATAAAACTGCCAACGCGTCTTTTGTGGCGGCAGATATGCTGGCACAGGCCGAGCACGATGAAATGGCGGCAGCTATTCTTTTGACACCGCTTACGGATTTGGCCCGCGAAGTATCACAGGAAATAGATCGCCAGCTTCAGGCGTTATCGAGAAAGAAAATAATGGAGGGCTCACTGAACAAATATGGCGCGATTATCATTACTGCGGACATTGCTCAAGCCATAGAGCTGGCCAATCTATTCGCGCCGGAACATCTGGAGTTGATGGTGGAAAACCCGACAGTAATCCTGGGGCAGGTGCGCAATGCCGGTTCAGTTTTTCTGGGTTCGTTTACCCCGGAAGCATTGGGAGATTACATCGCGGGCACAAACCATATTTTACCGACACAAGGAACTGCCCGGTTTTCTTCGCCACTGGGAGTTTATGATTTCTACAAACGCATGAGCGTTCTATCATTTTCTCAGGAAGCATTGGGCAGGCTGGCCAAACAAACGGCTCACTTTGCTCAAATAGAAGGCCTTGATGCGCACGCCAATTCAGTCACCGTGCGAAATAAACCCAGTACTCTAGAATAAAATTTAAAAGCGAGGTGAAAGAAATGACCAATTTTCCATTAACTGCCCAAAGTAATGTTACGTTCTACCGCAAAGCAGTCAGTGTTTTTACTTTTTTAGTCTTACTTCCCTGTCTGCTTAGCCTGATCAACATAACCTTTGCCCAAAGCTGGAAGCTCCACTTTTTCCCGGCTGCGATCATTTTAGCCGCAGTTTTTTACGGCGCTACCGGCGGTATTGTTGCCGGTATTTCCGGCTCTCTCTACTCTGCTCTTCTTTTAGGAAACCCCTATATTATCGTGGGTAATGCTCTTTTGGGTTTGCTGATAGCTGTCTTTTATAAGAAGAATGAAAATCTTATCCTCTGCGTTTTGCTGGCCTACGCCTGCGAACTTCCGTGGCTGATATTGACTGATTACTATTTTGTCCACCTGTCTTCAGATTTCATAGCCAAATTGGTAGTTGTCTTATTGCTGGCCAATATCCTCTGGGCTGTGCTTATTCAAATCAGCATCAAACATATACGGAAGCTATTTTAGGGTTTATACCCAAACTCCGGCGGGACTATCAATACCTGCGGCATTGTATTTTTCATGCCTTCAGGAGGCTGATATGACTTCGACACAAAAAACCGATCGCAGAGAATTTTTAAAGAAAGGCTTGTCGCTCGGCCTTGTTGCCGGAGGAGCAGTCATTCTCGGCAGAACTGATTTCCTGCAAGCTAAAGAAACAGCAGCAACCATCCCCGATCTTGTCGCCGTCAAAAACGGTGAGCCCGACGCCATGTTCAAAAAAGCCATGTCGCTGATGGGCGGCATGGGACAGTTTGTTAAAAAAGGCCAGACAGTTGTCGTCAAACCCAACATCGGCTTTCCGAGAAAACCGGAAGTTGGCGCCACGACAAACCCGCTACTTATAAAAACTATCATCGAGAGTTGTTATCAGGCGGGGGCAAAAAAGGTATATGTCTTCGACAATGTAGTCATGCCAACATCCGGCAATTCACAAAATTGTTATAAAATCAGTGGAATCGAAGATGCCGCCAAAGCAGCCGGGGGAATAATTATTCCGGTAGATGATTTCAGTTATAAACAAGTAATAATACCCGGCGCCAAGACACTGAAAACTGCAGAGATTCATCGTCTGATTCTTGATTCCAATGTGTTCATCAATGTGCCGGTATTAAAGCACCACAGTTCCACTCATCTTTCCATCGCGATGAAAAACATGATGGGTATTGTCAAAAACCGCATGGAATATCATTTGAGCGGTCTTGATCAGTGCATTGCTGATTTTTGCCTGTATAAAAAGCCCAGCCTCAATATTGTAGACGCTTATCGAGTTCTGATGAGCCATGGTCCTGCCGGGCCGCGCGACGGGACAGCGCCTAATGTTGAATTGAAAAAAACATTGCTTATGTCCAGAGATATAGTTGCGGTAGATGCGGCGGCAACAAGAATTTTCGGCAAAAATCCGGAGGATATAGAATACATAAAAATTGCGCATCAGCAAAAAACAGGCAACATGAACTTAAAAGAGCTGAAAATAGTTACCTATTCAATGTAGAGGGAAGACGAATTGAATCTGGTTAAAATCCGCATTATAATTTCTCTTCTCGTCTTCACATTATTTTTGTTCTTATTTTGGGGCGGGGAAAAACTATCCGTTTTTCTATCTTCAACATTACTGCCCTTTCAATTTGTTCCCGCATTGATCAGGATTTTAACTAAGCCTGCAGCCCTATTCGTTTTTGGATTTGTTTTAATTATCATTGTCAGCCTGATTTTCGGCAGGGTTTATTGCTCCTTTCTTTGTCCTCTGGGTTCACTGCAGGACATTATCATTGCTCTGTCGGGCAAGATCGGCTGGCGTCGAAAACATTCTTTTCAAAAACCACATAACTGGCTGCGTTATTGCGTTCTGGGCTTGACTATTGTTACTGCGGCCATGGGTTCAATGTCGTTTCTAAATCTGCTTGACCCTTATTCTCTTGCGGGCAGGATGATAACACAGTTTGTCCAACCTCTCTTTGTCTGGATATATAATACAGCAGTAAGCTTAATGAAGAATTTTAATATTTATCTTTTTTCTAAAGAGACAGCCTATTTACCAACCTACGTCTGGCTTGTAACTTTGGGATTTTTCATATTAATTTTGATCATGTCCGTAAGATACGGCCGCCTCTATTGCAATACACTTTGTCCGGTGGGAACGCTGCTGGGGTTAATCTCTCGCGTTTCGCTTCTTAAATTTGGAATTGATCAAATCCGCTGCTATGAGTGCGTCCGCTGTGAAGGAGTTTGCAAGGCAGGCTGTATTGATCCGCAAACCGCCATAATAGATCAGAGCAGATGCGTTAATTGTTTTAACTGTCTTGCGGCTTGTCCGCAATCAGTAATCAGTTATAGTCCATCTTTGAACAAGACCGGGCAAAGTGATTGGTCAGCAGCGCGCAGAGGTTTTCTTATCGGCTCTGTGGCCGCTGCCGGTTCTGCACTATTCATGTTCAACTCCAACATCCGCAATCTTTTGGGGACCGCTCACGCTTCCCAAAGCCCACCCATTACTCCGCCGGGTTCTGTAAGCTTAGCGCATTTGACGCAATCCTGCAGTGCTTGTCATCTGTGCGTCAGTGCCTGTCCGACAAAAGTCATCACGCCGTCTTTTTTAGAATACGGCATCGGTGGATTGCTGCAGCCGCTGATGAACTATTCAAAAAGTTTTTGCGATTATGAATGCACCGTCTGCGGCAGGGTTTGTCCGACGGGAGCAATATTGCCGCTTTCACTGGAAGAGAAAAAATTCACTCAAATAGGAACTGTTGATCTATTAAAAGAAAAATGTGTGGTTTACGTAGACAAAAATAATTGCGGCGCCTGTGGAGAAGTCTGCCCAACCCACACCATCAGTTTTATCGACAAGGGTAACGTACTCTACCCCGAAACCGATATTCAATACTGCATTGGCTGCGGAGCATGCGAGAAAGCATGCCCGACGACACCTAAATCCATCGTTGTGCGGCCAAACCTTGTTCACAAAAAGGCAGCGAGGTATATAGCAAAGACCTTTCCTGTTCAGCAAAAGAAGGCACCCCAGAAGGATTTCCCTTTTTAGTTAAAACTTACCGGCAGGTTGAAAGCGCCATCAGAGAGGATGCAGTAATACCATTTCTAAATCAAAGATGAAAGTGAGGCGATACCATGCTTGATAAGTTCGTTTTGCTGTTTATCGTTCAATTTTGAAAGAAATATATTTTCTGTGAATAGATCAAAATCATCAAAATCAGAAACAGGGATATTCATTCTGCGCCTATGATCATCTAATCATCACGAATTTTTGTTCGCCTTTAGGAACGTACCATTTGATGAAGTTGTAATCGAGCCCGATGGGCGCGGGCGCAATGCCCCGAAAGCGGCTGCTGATAACAATCAATTCTTCGGGAACATACAAAAAAGTATAGGGTTGATCTTCGGCCAGTATTTCCTGGAAGCGGTTGTAGTATTTTTTCCTTTGACTCTGGTTAAAGGTGCTGCGGCCCTTCTCCAGCATCTCATCGGCTTCGGGATTATTATAAGACATAAAATTCAATTCTTCAGGAGCGGTTTTACTGGAGTGCCAGACATCATAAGCATCGGGGTCCAGGCTAATCGACCAGCCTAAAATAACAGCATCAAAGCGCCGCTTAGTGATAAAATCGTTCACGAACGCCGCCCATTCCAATATTCTGATTTTGACTGTTATGCCTACTTCCTTTAGCTGCCGCTGAATTATTTCCGCGCATTTCTGCCGCGTATCATTGCCCTGATTGGTAACAATCTCAAANNTTTAACATTGCCGTTATAAGCCCATGTTCCCGGTTTGTAAGGGCCTGTTGCCGGTTTCCCCAGCCCCAGCAAAACACCACTGATAATTTCTTCCTTATTGATGGCATAAGAAATCGCCTGCCGCACTCTCTTATCGGTAAAAAGTGGATTTTTTAAATTATAGCCTAAATAAACATATTTAAAACCGAGGTAGCGATATTTCTGAAAATTTTCCCTGAACAAGTTATTTTCAGTCTGTCGTGTGTATTGCAGCGGNNTCCAGAAACATGGTGGCCGTATCGGGAATGATGCGGGTTATGTAACCATCAATATATGGGCGCCCCTCAAAATAATCCGTATTGGAAATAAGGACAATCTTCTGGCCGGCAATCCATTCTTTGAACTTGTATGGCCCGGTACCTATTGGATGCCTTGAGAGCGGGCTTTTGGTGATGTCCTTTCCGAAAAGCAAATGCCGGGGAAGAACGGCATTGCCCCAACTGATCAGCGCCGGAGCGAAAGGCTTATCGTAAGTTACGCGGAAAGTATAAGCGTCGAGAACTTCGGCCTTCTTCACCTTCAGAAAATCACCGGCGTAGGCCGTGGGTGTTTTCGGATCAACCGTTATTTGATAGGTGAATAGAACATCGGCTGCCGTAAAAGGCTGCCCATCATGCCATTTAACCCCCCTGCGCAAATGAAAGGTGATCACCAGCCCGCCTGCGGAAATATCCCATGATTCAGCAAGGTCACCAATGATTTTCATGTCCTTGTCGTATTTTACCAAGCCGTTGTAAACCAAACCGGCAATGTCATGCGAAGGCTTATCGGAGGCAAGCAGCGGGATCAAATTGCTGGCATCGCCGATATCACCTCTAACCATGATATCTCCATAAGCTGGTTGCCCGAAGTCTCGCTCCCGAGGTTTATCTCCAGAAGGAGCCTTATCACAAGCCGTGACAAATATTATGGAAAGAAATAGTAAATAGATAAGACGAAATGATCGCATACCCTAAATTAGCCCAGGTTTCCAATGTTTGCAACAACATTTTACAAATTGACCTGCTGTTAATTAAGTTGTAAGATCAATTGCATATAATACAGCGACAAAACATCGAGACAACTTTATGGTTTTATCAACGCTAAATTTATCAAGCGGCAATAAAACGCGCTCCGAATCATTAAAAATGAAGGCAGCCGGTGGCTGGGACATATTGGCTGACGCCTTCAAAAATTATAGCGCCAATGGCGATGGCAATCAAGCGGCAGCCATCGCTCTCTATGCCGTTCTCTCGGCTATCCCGCTTTTTGTGCTGACAATAATCGCAGCCGGATATATTTTTAGCTCTTATCCGCACATTCAAACCGATATAGTTGATGCCGTCAGAGGTTTTCATCCTTACTTTTCCGAAAAAATATTGGTTCAGTTAGGTCAAATTGAAAAGAAAAGGCATCTGCTGGGCTGGTTGGGGGTAATTGGTCTGATATGGCTTTCCGCCCAAATTTTTAATTCTATGGAAGGCGCGCTCAACATTACTTTTCATTCGCAGAAGAAGCGCAATTTTATTGTTTCCAAATTATTGGCGATAGCCATGATACCGATGGGATGGATTGTGGGCGGTGTCAGTGTCGCAATCAGCTATTTGACCGCGATGATTGTAAGGCAACCGATTGAATTATCAAGTGGAGTGGGCTTATATCTTTCAACCATGTCGGGAGCTCTCTTGCGTTATCTCCTGCCTTACGTAATTACAGTAATTTTCTTCAGCATTGTTTACCGGGTAATTCCTACAGCCAAAATCAAACCTGCGGTAGCTTTGGTAGGCGGCGCAATCTTCGCGTTGCTGATGGAAATCGCCAAGCAGTTTTTTACCTGGTACATATCAAATTACACACGTTATGATGTAATTTTCGGCTCTTTGGAAGCAGTGGTCATTTTGGTTATCTGGGTATTTTATGTAGCCTTAATTTTCCTGTTTTGCGCCGAAATTATGTCCTCATATCAGCGCCGCGATATTCTTTTGCTGGAAAGAGCGATGCTCAAACCACTTCAAAAAAGTATGAGAGTTGAAGAACGGCTCTTTAAAAAATTCGGCCAGACCTATGAAAAAGGCAGCATTGTTTTTAATGAAGGTGACAGCGGACATGAAATGTTTTATGTGCTCTCCGGACGTGTTTGTCTGGAAAAAGTTGACTGTCATGTAAAAAAAGTATTAGCCGAAATGGGACCAGGACAGTATTTTGGTGAAATGGCCGCGCTTATTGATATCTCACGATCGGCAACAGCGCTCGTGATCGAGGATAGCCATCTGGCAGTTATTGATGGCAATACTTTTGGCGATATGCTGAGGGAAAGTCAGGAGATTGCCATGCACATGCTCAAAGAATTTTCCCGCAGGTTAAAAAACTCCAATATGGCGCTCGAGGAGTTAACCAACCTTTGGACGCGAATGGCTATTGTCATTCATTTTATGGATCATCACGGAGCAAATATTGAAGAGCAGTTGCCACGACTCACTTTGATTACTAAAAAGGAACCGGCAGAGATCAGAGTAATATTAAATGAGTTGGCCAAAGAAGGAATGGTCATTGTCCGCAATGATCTGATGATGGAAGTAGTCCGAGAAAAAATGTGGTCATTGCTAGATTCCGGCGCCCTGAAGAAATGCACTATAGATGATATAGACAAAATTTGATTGCGTTATTTGCTGTAGGACGAAGTTATCTTGACAGCAGGTGTAAAGATGGACTACAAATCATACTTCCTGTATTCCGTACAGAAAAATTATCTTGACAATCATTAATTTGCTGTGCTACGCCTTTTTTAAATTAAACAGAAACAGACAGGTTGCGTAGATGTTAGTAATTTTTGCTAGTAAAAACTGGTGGTGGCAGATTTTAGATGTCTGCCTTTAGGCTCCTTAAAATAATGAGCTTGGGCAGGGAAGCTTCTTCCCATGACTTAAGTAAAAGAATTCAAATGCCATGGGAATAGAAAGCCCCATGGCTTTTTTTTCGCAAAAAGTCATATTATCTATTTTAAAATATAAAGGCATTTATTTTATCGTAAAAGCGGTAAGTATAATTTTTCAAATTCATTATAAATCTTAATAAAGGAGAATTAACATGGAACAAGTTAAAGTACTTTTAGAGGATCATGAAATACCAAAGCAATGGTATAATATTGTGGCGGATTTGCCCACGCCGATGAAACCTCCGCTGCATCCGGGAACAGGCCAGCAGGTAACGCCTGATGATCTCGCGGCAATCTTTCCCATGAACATCATTGAACAGGAAGCATCGGCTCGGCGTTGGATTGACATCCCCGATGAAGTCCTGCAAAAGTATTTACTGTGGCGTCCGTCTCCTCTTTATCGTGCTTACAATTTTGAAAAACTACTTAATTGTCCGGTCAAAATTTATTACAAAAATGAAGGTGTCAGTCCGGCAGGTTCCCACAAGCCTAATGCCGCCATCCCTATGGCCTATTATAATAAAGTGGCCGGCACTAAACGAATTGTCACCGAAACCGGCGCCGGACAATGGGGCAGCGCACTGTCCATGGCCACCCAAATGTTCGGTTTGGGATGCCGCGTTTACATGGTCAAGATCAGTTATGAGCAAAAGCCTTACCGGCGCATGATGATGAATACCTGGGGAGCCGAATGTATTCCCAGCCCCAGCAACCTGACGCAAGCGGGAAGAAATGTTCTGGCTGAGCATCCGGATTCACCGGGCAGCCTCGGAATTGCGATCAGCGAAGCCATTGAAGAAGCCGTAACGACTAAAGGTTCGCGATACGCTTTAGGTAGTGTCTTAAATCACGTTTTGCTTTATCAGACGATCATCGGTCTGGAAGCTCAAAAGCAAATGAAGAAAATCGGCGTCTATCCAGATGTAGTTATGGGCTGCTGCGGCGGCGGCAGTAACTTTGCAGGTATTGCTCTTCCTTATGTCTGTGATAAAATTCATGGCAAAAAAGTAAAGTTAGTCGGAGCGGAACCATCGTCCTGCCCTAGTCTGACCAAAGGCCCGTTTGCTTATGACTTCGGAGATCTGGCCAAAACCACTCCGCTGCTTCCTATGTATACTTTAGGTCACGATTACATTCCGGCACCTATTCATGCCGGAGGTTTGCGTTACCACGGTATGGCGCCGATAGTCAGTCATCTGGTCCGGGAAAAATTCATTGAAGCAAGAGCTTATGATCAATTAAAAACCTTTGATGCCGGTGTCAAATGGGCACGGACGGAAGGCTTTATACCCGCACCGGAGACCAATCACGTTTTGGCCGCCGTAGTTGATGAAGCAATGCGCGCCAGGGAAGAAGGGAAGGAAAAAGTTATTCTATTTAATTGGAGCGGCCATGGCTTGGTGGATCTGTCCGCTTATGACGCCTATTTGTCCGGTAAATTACAGGCGTACGAATTGCCAGACGAAGAGATTGCCAGAGCGCTGAGGTCAATCAAGGATTTCCCCAAACCATGATAATTTTGTAAAAATTCTTTCCGTTGTTAATATTTTTAAAACGGATCGATAATATCTTTGATTTATAAAGAAAGCCGTCAGGGAAACAAAATCCTTGACGGCTTTTCTTTTTTTAGCCAAGCTAATTTCCATGACCAGAGAAATTAACGATAATACCGCTTCGCTTTCTTTGGCTAACTTNNGCCTCGTTATCCTTTGAAAGCAAAGTGGTATGAAATTGATGCGCTGCCCGCGGTTGGGTGACGAGATCACCTTTTTTTATTGTTTGCGTGAGTCGGGTACGTTTCCGTGTTCCCGAATTGTCAGGTGCTGGTCTGCCGTGTTTGATTTGGAGAGTTTTTTGCATAAAAATATGACAGTTCAAGACTGGGAGAGCTTCAACAATACTCAGCCAAAAGATAAAGTGACGAGTCTGATCGAAATAATTGAGACAGCGAAGAGAAAAAAATGAAGACAGCAGATTTATTTAGGGTGGGAAATGAAAGCGATGCGAAAGATTCTGCTCCCCTTGCCGAAAGAATGCGGCCGCAGACTCTTGCCGAATATATCGGACAGCCTCATCTTTTAGGGCAGGGTTGTTTGCTAAGAAGTGCTATTGCAGAAGATAAGCTATTTTCCATGATATTATGGGGACCGCCCGGTTCAGGAAAAACAACTCTTGCCCGCATTTTAGCCAATGAGACAAGATCAAACTTTGTCGGCTTTTCAGCAGTTCTTGCCGGAGTGAAAGAAATTCGTGCAGTCATCGATGATGCAAGGGATGTATTGGAAAGTAAAAAGAAAAAGACAATTCTCTTTGTTGACGAAATTCATCGTTTTAATAAAGCCCAGCAGGATGCTTTCCTGCCTCATGTTGAAAGCGGATTGATTACATTAATTGGCGCTACTACTGAAAATCCTTCTTTCG
>PLNU01000082.1 GCA_003142835.1 Syntrophaceae bacterium | reverse complement strand
CACATGGTCTGCTGTGTTGCGCTGCAAACCGCACCGCTCAACGTATATTCATACGTGTGACCTTTAGGTTATACGCCTCGCGGTTAGGTTTTTTGCGCGCCTTGCATCTGAACATTTTTGAACAGCCCCCTTGAATTTAATTAAACAACCACATCTTTTAATGCCTGCGGCAGTGCGGCAACAACCTGACGGATTTTGGTTGCCGGTGTCACTCTGGCATATTCTCCGGCTTTGCGGTTTGCCTTTGCCGCCGCGATTACGGCCTCGCGAGGAGACATGCCTTTATCGATGAATGCGCCGATCATGCCGCTAATAGTATCGCCTGTTCCGCCAATTGCTTCCAGTGCCGGGATGTCCGGTTCGGAAATTGTACAGAGTATTTTGCCATCTTCAACAACAAGGTCTGTTGCGCCTTTGATCAGCAGAGTTTTTGCCGCACTCTTCTGCTTATAAGCCGCTGTAATCAACTCCTGAGCTTGCGCGATTTCCGAGCTAAAGAGGTGACGGCTGATATAAGCCGGATGGACGGCACTGGCATCAGCCAGAAAAGCCATTTCACACAGATCCGGCGTGAAGATGTCGAAAAGAGGCGCAAGTCCCGCGGCCTTGGCCGCGTACATGGAAGAGGCATCTGCTATCATCACCGGTTTTGCGACACATTTTTCCGCTGCCGCGCATACTTTTTTCATCAGTCCCATTACCGGCAGAATGTAGTGTAGCAAGAGAATCCCCGGAGAAACCGATGGCAAGTTTGCAATGAGATAATCATATAAAAGCCTGCTTCCTTTACCGCTGCCATTATCCCCGGCAAGCACAACACGCGGCGCAGATGTTTTGCAATATGCGGCGGTAACACAGGCGGCGCTAACCAAAGCGGCCGTTCCTTGGGTACAGGGAATTTCGCAGTCGTTGATAAAAAGTTTTTCTCCATCGAATTTTGCTTCTCCGAGGGTAAGCGGGAGATCAATCAGGGGAACGGTTCCGCAAATAAGTATCATTTTACTTCCTCCCTGCCTGCCAGATTTCGAGAGATTCGGTAAAAGCCCGATCCAGCATGAGCGCGCAAAGAGTGTAGCCTGTGTCTTTGGGCCTCGCTACCTCTGTCAACTTCTTATCCAGCATGCTGATATGTAAAAAAGGAATATCCGGACAACCNNTTACCGGCTTTGACCATGCAGGCATCGTCAAAATCCTTTATCTTAACAACATCAAGAAGTTCTCCGGCGCCTTTGAGGGGTAGTATTTCAACAAATGATGTTTCTTTTTGATGGAGCAATCTTTCTACGCCTGTCATTTCGACAATATTGATCTCCAAGGCAAGATCGCAACCCTTGCGCAACTTCGGTGGTGGAGCAACGAGTCTTGTCTCATAGTTTCCAGATTTTAAGACTTTTTCCGCCCGGATAGCTTCTTCAACATTCTGAAAAAGAATAAGTCCGCCGCCTTCAAAACGGTTATTTTTCTTGATGTTAAATATCAATTACTTAGCCCTTTCCATTTGCGAAAAGCCGATCAGCAGGCAGAAAATCAATCCAATAATAACAGCTATAGGTCCAAACACGCTTGGCCCCTTGGGGCTGCTTGCTAAAAGGAAGTTATGGGCAAACGCAGCCCCTGCGGCCAATCCTAAAAAGGTAATGCCGGCATCCGTATCGCCTTCGGAGGCCAAAACCATCTGACGCAGAGGACAGCCACCAAGCAGAGTGGCGCTTAAGCCTACCAGAACCATCGACGTGAAATTCCAGAGATGGTCGCTATGAGCTATAGGTTGATTTTCAAAACCCCAATGGTAAATGCCCGAGGAAAAACCGCCGGTAAGATAATTAGTGATGAGCGCGCCCACAAAAAAAGCGATAATGCCGCTTACCAAATAATAGTCACGAACCAGAATAATATCGCGCCAACCTCCGGCGAAACACATTCTGGTTTTTTGCGCGATAAATCCAATGACAATACCGGCTATAAGCGAAACCAGCAGCAAGGCGTGCTGTGAGCCAGGGCCTTTTTGACTAAAGAAAATAAAAGACGGTTGAAAAATGACAAAGAGCAGAAGCGCGACGGCTACCGCCGGCACAATGACTCCGGCTATTTTGACGACATTTGAGGCTCGTCCCAGATTAAAACCTTTCTTTAAAAACACAATGCCCACAATTATTCCGGCAATAAGACCAATTATTGCTGTTACTGCATTGAGATCTCCTCCGGCAAGGCGCAAAGGAGCCCTGACTGTGCAGCCGAGAAAAACAAGCGCCCCGATCATCATAAACGCGCCCAGGAAAAACCTGATCAATGGAGACGATCCACCGCGCGGTTTAAATTCCCTGAAGATGAGAGCTGAAAATAACGCGCCTAAAATGAGACCGATTATTTCCGGCCGGATATATTGAACAACTTCCGCTCTGTGCAGGCCGATGGCTCCTGTGATATCACGCAGAAAGCAGGCCGAACAGAATCCCATATTGAGAGGGTTTCCCCATTTGGTAAGCAGTGAAGCGAGTATGCCAAAAATCAATCCGCCAAGGATAATCCAGGTTTTTGGTGATAAGTATTTGTGAGCCATCTTTCCTCCTGATGAATAAATAATTATCAAAACTGTGATGATATAGCTAAATATTCAGGAATAAGTCAAATTCCAAATAGTTATAATTAGGGTTTGTCGATAATAAATATTTATGATATGCACAAAGCATGACCCATGATCGCTACAAAAGTATCACCCTCCAGCAGATGGAAGCTCTTATCTATCTTGTGGAAGAAGGAAGTTTCAGCCGTGCCGCAAAGAAAATGCTTCTGACTCAGCCGGCCCTCACCAAGAACATCCAGAATATCGAAGAATTACTTACCGTCCGGTTGGTTAATCGCAGTAATACGGGAATCTCCCTGACAGCGGAGGGCAAAATTATTTACGAGTATGCTAAGCGTATGGTTAAACTCAGGAACGAGGCCAGAGAAAAAATTCTCACGCTGCACGAAAATACCAGCGGTAGTATCTACATAACAGCCAGTACTATTCCTGCTACCTATATTCTTCCCCGGGCTTTAAGCGCATTCAGAAAAAAACACTCTGATATCCGGGTGTACATCAAAACCGCGGACAGCGAAGAAGCAATGAACATGGTTTTGGATAAAGAAACGGAAATCGGGTGCATCGGCAAGAAACCTCAGAATAAAAAGCTGGCAGCAGAGCCACTGTGGAAAGATCGTCTTGTCCTGGCTGTTCCGAAGGGTCATCGCTGGCTTAAAAAAAAATCCATTACGCTTAATGAGTTGCCTCAGGAGCCTTTTATCGCCAGAGAAAAAGGATCGGC
Organism: Syntrophaceae bacterium; assembly: GCA_003142835.1. Classification (GTDB taxonomy): domain Bacteria; phylum Desulfobacterota; class Syntrophia; order Syntrophales; family Smithellaceae; genus FEN-1160. The sequence continues at coordinate 11,041 of PLNU01000082.1, read as the reverse complement.
GACGCGTGATGTTCTGGAATCATATCTTAAAGAAACAAAATCGATAAGTTTGTCTCAACTTGATGTATGCGGCGAACTGGGAAGCTCTGAGGCAATAAAGGAAGCGATAATTGCGGGGCTTGGAGTATCCATAATTTCCATCCATGCCATAAAGCGGGAATTAGCCGCAGGTACGCTTTTTGAGGTTCCCATTCAAGGACTAAAGATGGAAAGAAATTTCTATTTGATTTATCCGCGGCAGACTGATTTCCGTCCCTCACACAAAATATTCATTGCTTTTCTGAAAGATTATACCATTTAAAGATATGCTTTCCCTCCGGGTCTTGGCGAAAGTAAACCCCGGCAGAAATGATGGGAAATACTCAAAGCGCAATCAGCGTTTATGCTCATACCATTTCGATTTCAAAGGATAACGAGGCGGCTAGAAGGAGGCGCCGGAAACGTATTGTACATACGTTGAAGAAGCCGACGACGCTGCCAACAAAGNNAGAAAGCGAATTGGTATCAGGCGAAACAATTCTGTAAGGCGCTGACGTCTACTGATCCAAGATCTTTGACATTCATTTTGAAATTTTTAATTCCCAGAGATACTTCTTTGACATTGGCAGGGGATGTTACAATGCAGGAATTCATGGAGGAAAGTTTGTTTATATCTTCCGATAAAAAATCAAAAAAACCGGTGATCATCGCTTCCACAGTTCCTGCGGTGGTGAGATCAGAGCGGCCAGTTCCCGGCAGATCAAAAGAAAAATTATTTATCAACATTGTGTTAACGGTGCGGGCAATATGATTGGCTGCCGTGTAAATTCTATCGTAGTTTGTATCGGAAAGCTTTCCCAGACCAAAAAGAAAGAGCATCTCTGTGCCGATGCGCCGGGAAAAAGGTATAAGAATCTTTTCCATGAAATCGCCGGTAATTTTTCCTTGCTTAATTTCTCTCGAAATCATTCCATTAAGGCGCCAATCAATGAATCCGCAAATTCCGCGTGGCGGCTTTTCATCGGAAAAAATGCCCAATACCAAACACTTATGTTTTGGCAGATCGGGTGCTTCTGTTGATAGGGTTATCTGCATTTTCCTTCTTCAACTTTAAATTAAGGGCATCTAATATTCCGTTAATAAATGATCCCGAATTCTCCGCCCCGAAAGTTTTACCCAGATCAATTGCTTCATTCAATGTAACTTTGAATGGAATATCGTCACAGTAGAGAAATTCAAATACCGCCAAACGCAAAATGCTTATGTCCACTTTGGACATCCTGCCCAGCGACCAATTGTCCGAGCTATCCCCTATAAGCCGGTCAAGCTCTTCCCGGTGACCCCATGTCCCTTCTATCAATGAAGCTGCAAATTCCTTAGCCACTTTCGGAGCGACAAAATTACCCCAAAAAAGCTCCATNNGGCAACTTCCCGTGCCTTTCTCCGCCCGTGCATTTAGTCCTCAAATCCAACGGCACCACATCAAAGTGGCCTATTACGCCTTTGCGTTAAATCTTTTTAAATAAATCAACCATTTCAATTGCCGCCATAGCCGCGTCGGCGCCTTTATTGCCTGATTTTGTTCCGGCGCGCTCAATTGCCTGTTCAATCGTATCTGTAGTCAACACGCCATAAACTACCGGAATTTCCGCTTCCAGACCAACACTGGCAATGCCCTTGGAAACTTCGGCGCTGATATATTCGAAATGTGGCGTTGCGCCGCGAATGACGGCCCCCAGACAAATCACGGCGTCAAAGCGAGCGCTTTTCGCCAGCTTCTTTGCCGTCAGCGGTAACTCAAAAGCGCCTGGTACTTTATAAATCTGGATGTCTTTATCGTCTGCACCGGCTCGAATCAGCGTATCGACCGCCCCTTCAATTAACCTGCCGCTGATAAAATCATTAAACCGGCTGGCGACAATACCAAACTTCATTCCCTTGGCAACAATTTTTCCTTCCACTATTTTCGGCATGATTAATTACCATCCTTAGTATTTTATTTATACATAAAAAAGTATATATTTTTTGCGTTCACTATATGTTTAAAAGATGCCCCATCTTCTTTTGCTTGGTCTTCATGTATTTTATGTTGTTTTCATTAGGGCAGATTTCTATAGGAACACGCTTAGTGATCTCTATTCCATAACCTTCCAGTCCGACAATCTTTTTGGGATTATTGGTCAAAAGGCGCATTTTGTGGACCCCCAGATCAGACAGAATTTGCGCACCGATACCGTAATCTCTTAAGTCCGGCTTGAAGCCTAAAGCGATATTGGCTTCGACCGTGTCTTGGCCTTCTTCCTGCAATGCGTAAGCCTTGATCTTGTTGACCAGACCAATTCCCCGGCCTTCCTGCCGCATATATACAATGACGCCTTTTCCTTCCTGCGCTACCATTTGCATGGCGTTATGTAACTGATCTCCGCAATCACATCTCTCCGAGGCGAAGATATCGCCGGTAAGGCATTCCGAATGAACACGCACTAAGACGTCGTCTTCTTTTTCGATTTCACCTTTAACCAGGGCAATATGCTGCATGTCGTCAACGTCATTTTCATAAATGATAATTTTAAATTCCCCTCCGTAACCTGTAGGAATATTTGCTTCGGCCAAACGACGGATAAGCGATTCATTCTGCATCCGATAATCAATGAGGTCAGCGATGGTGACGATCTTTAAATCATGTTCCTGTGCAAAGATTTCCAAATCCGGCATTCTTGCCATGGTTCCATCTTCATTCATGATTTCACAAATAACACCCGCTGGTGTCAACCCCGCCAGACGGCATAAATCCACCGAACCTTCGGTCTGGCCGGTGCGCACCAGAACACCGCCTTTGCGGGCGATAATCGGAAAAACATGCCCCGGACTGACTAAGTCTTCCGCTTTGGCGGAAGGTACAACTGCCGCTTGTATCGTCGTAGCCCGATCCGCTGCCGATATGCCGGTGGTAACGCCGCATCGCGCTTCTACAGAAACGGTAAACGCCGTGCCGAAACGAGCTTTGTTGTCCTTAACCATCGGTTGAAGATTAAGCTTGTGTGCCAGCTCTTCGTTGATGGTCAGACATATCAAGCCCCGGCCAAGGCGTGCCATGAAATTGATGGCGTCCGGCGTGACAAACTGCGCCGCCATGCAAAGATCGCCTTCGTTTTCACGATCTTCATCATCAACGAGAATAACCTTTTTCCCGTTGCGAATATCTTCGATTGCTTCCTGAATTGTGCTGATTGCCATTTATATCTAACCCTTCTTATTTCACAAAACCATGTTCGGTAAGGAAATCTTTATCTATTCCCCGCGGAGAATGCAATAATTTTTCCACATACTTGCCTAAAATATCAGTTTCAATATTTATCAAGTCACCTTCTTTTTTCGTAAGCAAAGTAGTATTTGCCGCTGTATGGGGTATAATATTAACATAAAACCTCCCTTTTTCAAGCTTGTTCACTGTAAGACTTATTCCATCGATGGCTACTGATCCTTTTTCCACAATCTGACGCGATAGTTGATCATTTATTTCCACAGCTAAAATGACCGATCCGGACTTTTGCGTCTTGGAAAGAATACAGCCTACGGCATCCACATGACCTAAAACAAAGTGGCCACCAATAAATCCGCCGACACGTATTGATTTTTCCAGATTAATTTTGTCTCCCGCATGTAGGCGGCCAAGGGTTGTTTTAGCGATAGTTTCTGCGGAAACATCTGCGGAAAAAATTTTTTCTTTCTTCGCGATAGCAGTCAGGCAAGCGCCGTTTACCGCGATGCTATCACCAATGGATACGTCCTTTAAATCAATTGCTGCTTCAATTTCTATGACAGCATCGGCTCCCTTTGCCGTCAGGCGTTTCACATTTCCCAATCCTTCTATAATTCCGGTAAACATAAAATTATTTTTTACCTTTACTCAACAAATCTTTTAACTCGGACATAAATTCTCCCACATCGCGAAACTGGCGGTAAACCGAGGCAAACCGGACATACGCAACACCGTCAAGAGCCTTGAGCTCGTTCATAACTTTTTCCCCGATGACACTGGAGGGAATTTCTTCTGCCTGAAATTCCTGACACGCCTGTTCCACGTCCTCAACAATTTTTTCCATTGATTCCATGCTGATGGGACGTTTTTCGCAAGCCGTCATTACTCCGTTGCGTATTTTCATCCGGTCAAAAGGTTCGCGGCGTCCGTCCTTTTTCACCACCATTGGCATAATATCTTCCACGAACTCATAAGTGGTAAATCTTCGGGAACAGCCTAAACATTCACGGCGGCGGCGAATAGCTTTTCCGTCTTTACTTATTCGTGAATCAATAACCTTGTTTTCGGCGTTGCCACAAAACGGACATTTCATGATTTTGTCTGCCTAAGTTTTCTGTATGTTACAATTGTATTACACTGATTCCCGCTTCTTCGAGCATTTGAGCGGCCAATGGGTCGCTGTAATCATCACGGATAACTATACGAACAATGCCGGCATTTATAATCATCTTGGCGCAAATAACACAGGGCTGATTGGTGCAATAAAGCGTTGATCCTTTGGTAATAACTCCATGCAGGGCGGCCTGAATAATAACATTTTGTTCCGCGTGCAAGCCGCGGCACAACTCATGACGTTCACCGGACGGGACATTGAGTTGCTCGCGTAAACAACCAATGTCCAGGCAGTGCTTTAGTTTGGAGGGCGCACCGTTATAACCTGTAGCAAGGATCCGGCGATCGCGCACCAAGCCCGCTCCGACTGAGCGACGTCGGCAGGTGCTGCGCCGCGATACGACTTCTACGATGTCGAGAAAATAAGTATCCCAATCGGGACGATTATTTATTTTTCCCTTGGAGTCTTTTGTCGCAGCTTTTTTTCCCGTCATATTTTGCCGCTCATCAGGCCTTATTTTTGCCGTTTGCACCGGCCTAGACAACTTTTATTCTCTGCTGATAAAGTGGGAATTGAGCACAAAGATTTTTAACCTTTTCGGCCACAGCTTTAATCTTATGGTCATCATTAATATTTTTAATAACATCGACTATATAGGAGGCGATCAGGCGCATCTCCTTCTCTTTCATGCCCCTCGTAGTTACCGCAGGGGTGCCGATTCTGATCCCACTTGTGATTTGCGGTCCCTGCGTATCAAAGGGGATACCGTTTTTATTTACGGTGATAGCGGCAAGGTCAAGCGCTTCTTGAGCATCTTTTCCGGTGACACCTTTAGCGGTTAAATCAACCAGCATCAGATGATTGTCCGTGCCTCCGGAAACAAGACGGAGACCTTGATTTTTCAGCTCATCGGCCATCGCCTGCGCATTTTTAATGATCTGGCTTTGGTATTCCTTAAATTCCGGCAAAAGCGCTTCCTTAAAAGCAACAGCTTTGGCCGCAATAACATGCATTAAAGGCCCTCCCTGCATTCCCGGAAAAACCCTGCTGTTCAATGTTTTGGCGTAAGCTTCTTTGCACATGATTAATCCGCCGCGTGGTCCGCGTAAAGTCTTATGCGTTGTAGATGTGACATATTCACAAACGGGAATGGGCGATGGATGCAGGCCTGTAGCGACAAGCCCGGCAACATGGGCTATATCGGCCATAATGACCGCGCCGACTTCATCGGCAATCTTGCGGAACCGGTTAAAATCAAGAAGACGCGGATAAGCACTGGCACCGACAATAATCATTTTGGGCTTATGTTCTTTAGCCAATTTTTCTACTTCATCAAAATTAATTGTTTCAGTATCTTTGCTTACACCATAAGAGATTATTTTATAAAGTTTGCCGGAAAAGTTGGCCGAACTTCCATGAGACAAATGCCCGCCATGAGATAAATTCATCCCTAAAATTGTATCGCCAGGTTGCACTGCCGCAAAATATACGGCCATATTTGCCTGTGTCCCGGAATGGGGCTGGACGTTGACACTTTCCGCTCCAAAGAGCTTTTTACAGCGGTCAATTGCCAAAGTTTCTACAATATCGACAAATTCGCAGCCACCGTAGTAGCGCTTACCAGGATAACCTTCAGCGTATTTATTTGTCATAATAGAGCCTTGCGCTTCCAGGACAGCTTCACTGACAAAATTTTCGGACGCAATCAACTCCAGTTTCCCCGCTTGGCGGCGTGTTTCCAGTCCGATTGCCCGGGCAACTTCCAGATCAACTTTTTCCAAAAAAGACATTAACTATTCTTCCTCCTCAGGTAGTTTTAATCGCGGTATTTCTTTAATACTAAAACGGCATTGACGCCGCCAAAGCCAAAAGTGTTGGACATGGCTATGTTTATTTTTTTATGCCGGGCAACCTTCGGTACATAATCGAGATCGCATTCCGGGTCAGGATTATCCAGATTTATTGTGGGGGGGATAATACCTTGGTGCAAGGCTTTAATTGCGAAGATAGCTTCTACCCCTCCTGTCGCTCCCAGCATGTGGCCGGTCATAGATTTTGTGGAGCTGACCATGAGCTTTTTGGTATGGTCTCCAAAAAGTGATTTGATTGCCTGTGTTTCATATAAATCATTAAGGGGCGTTGACGTACCATGAGCATTAATATAATCGATGTCAGTTGGCTGCAAACCGGCATCCTGTATGGCAACCTGCATACTGCGGGCAGCTCCTTCATGTCCTGGGGGCGGCGCGGCCATGTGGAACGCGTCCGATGTACATCCATAACCAGCAACTTCAGCATAGACACGCGCCCCTCTTTTAAGGGCGAAGGATAATTCTTCCAGAATAATTATGCCGCAACCTTCACCAATTACAAAACCATTACGGTCTTTATCAAATGGCCGGCTGGCTTTTTGCGGTTCATTATTGCGCACGGATAACGCCCGCATAGCACAAAAGCCTCCAACTGCCAGAGGGGAAATTGCCGCTTCAACGCCGCCGGTTATCATGATATCGGCATCTCCATACGCAATCGTTTTATATGCATCACCGATAGCCGACGTTCCCGCAGCGCAAGCGGTTACGGCGCAATTGATAGGGCCTTTGGCTCCAAATCTTATCGATACATGACCTGCCGCCAGGTTGGCAAGAATTGCCGGAACGGCAAAGGGAGAAATTTTACGAGGGCCGGATTTTATTAATACTCGTATTTCACTTTCTATTGTGGAGACGCCGCCAATTGCGGAACCAATGATCACACCGGCTCGGCTGGAAAATTCATTGTTGATCGTTAATGCCGCATCTGCCATAGCCATCTCTGAAGCGGCAAGCGCGTAAATGGCGAAATCATCGTAACGCCGAATTTCTTTTTTATCCACATATTGTTGCGGATCGAAATTCTTCAATTCTCCGGCTATTTTAGAACTGAAAGAAGAACTGTCAAACTTGGTAATTGGGCCAATGCCTGATCTTCCGGCAATTGCGCCTTCCCATGATTCCTCAACGGAATTACCCAGGGGCGTTAATGCGCCTAGGCCTGTTACGACGACACGCCTTTTCATTGGCTTAAATCCTGATCTATAAACTAATTGATTCCCTTTTTTGTAAGGAATTCGATGATATCCTTGATTGTGCGAATCTTTTCGAGCTCTTCGTCGGCTATCTCAACACCAAAAACTTCTTCCATCTCCATTATCAGCTCAACGAGATCAAGTGAATCCGCTCCTAAATCGTCAATAAAAGAAGCCTCCAAAACGCACACTTCTTTTGTAACATCCAGTTGTTCCATCACGAGTTTGATAACTTTTTCTTCTAACGTCACGCAAAATCCTCCTCATATATCTATTGGTACCATTTTAAAGCAGTTTATTCTTTAGAAGCTTTTTCCGTCGATATAATTTCCCTGCCCTTATACGTGCCGCATGTGGGGCAGACACGGTGAGGCAATTTCGGTTCTTTACATTGCGGACATAAAGATAATGATGGTGGCGTCAAAAAATCATGAGCCCTTCTTTGATTTCTCCTGGTTTTTGAATGTCTCTTTACTGGATTTGGCATAAATTATCCTTCTTTACGATTAATTTTTAACTTTAATTTTTTTTAATACCGCCATTCTATTATCAACAACAGCTAAATGGCAATTACAGGAAGAAGTATTTAAATTAATACCACATCGTGGGCATAAACCTTTACATTCTTCCCTGCAAGGTGTTTTAATCGGTATCTGCAAAATTATCTGCTCGCAGATAATTGATGTAAGATCAATAAAATCTCCCTGGTAATGGCTTATTTCCGGTTCTTCTGCGGTTAGTTCCACATCTTCCCTGGTTTCAGCTTTTGCGGGAATCAGAGTATATGCAAAATTGCCGCCGATGGGAACACTTACATCTTCCAAACAGCGGCTGCAATAACTCTTAATAATCGCAGAAAGCTTACCTTTAATAAAAACGGTGGTGGACGTTTTTGTTATCAGACAGTCTACATCCACTTTGCGCAGTGTAAAATCAGTGTTAGCAGTATCAGTTAAGCATTCCTTAAAACGCGAACCATCAAAGAATGTATTTTAGCCCTTCCTCAGGAATAGTTACGACATTAATTTTCAAAGAATTCGTCATGAAACCTTTACTGCCTTAGCAAAATTACGCAATCCGCGCTAAGACGTTAAGTAAATTATAAATTCTTTTCCTTGTCAAGGATAATTTGTCGTTTTTTAGGAAATGCGGCTTGACAAATGAACGGTCACAACCTTATAAATCTAAAAAAACAAGGAAAACATGATGACAACTGGAATTAGAACCCGCTTTGCGCCATCGCCAACCGGCTTCCTTCACGTTGGCGGAGCTAGAACTGCTCTTTTTAACTGGCTTTTTGCCCGTCACCACGGAGGTGAATTTGTTTTGAGAATTGAAGATACCGATCAGGAGCGTTCGACTGACGAATCTACAAGGGCAATACTCGATGCCATGACCTGGCTTGGCCTGAACTGGGATGAAGGACCACACTTTCAGGCGCAAAGAGTCGATTTGCATCGCCAGATGGTCCAAAAACTCATTGATGAGAATAAGGCCTATTTCTGTATCTGCACACCGGAAGAGCTGGAGGCCAAAAGAAAACAAGCGCTGGCTACCGGTAGAAAACCAAAATATGACGGCACCTGCCGCGATAAAAAATTAAGTAAATCAGCGGGTAGTGTTGTGCGATTTCGCGGCGCACAAGGTGGTGTGACAATCGTAGAAGATTTAATCAAAGGGAATATTAGTTTTAATAATGACGAACTAGATGACCTGGTCATTGAGCGCAGCGATGGTTACCCGACCTACAACTTTGCTGTGGTTATCGATGATGCGCTAATGAAAATCACCCATGTAATCCGTGGTGATGACCATGTTAACAACACGCCCCGCCAAATTTTGCTTTACCAGGCATTGGGTTTTGCCATCCCTAAATTTGCCCATGTTCCGATGATTCTCGGTGCCGATAAAGCGAGGCTCAGTAAAAGGCATGGCGCGACTTCGGTTATGGCTTATAAGGAAATGGGTTTTTTGCCGGAAGCATTGGTTAATTATCTGGTGCGGCTCGGTTGGTCTCATGGGGATCAGGAAATTTTTTCTTTGCCGGAATTGGTTAACTTGTTTTCTCTGGAATCAGTGGGAAAATCACCTGCAGTTTTTAATCCGGAGAAGTTACTCTGGCTCAATTCTCATTATATAAAGGAAGCAAAACCAGATATTATCTACGAAGAAATGAGACCTTTATGGCCACAGAGTGTAAACAGTGCCGACTCTGATTTTGTGCGTAAGGTCATCGCTGATTTACAGCCCCGGTCAAAAACTTTAGTTGAGCTGGCCACCGCCGCAGGTTTTTACTTTACCCAAAAAGTTCAGTATGAAGAGGAAGCAGCCCAGAAGTTTCTTACGCCTGGAATAGCGTCTCATTTAACGGCGATTGAAGCGGGACTTTCCTCATTAGAAAACTTCAGCAAAGAAGGAATTGAAAGTTTTTTGCAGATGTTTGTTCAAGAGCGGGAAATTAAACTGAAGGTTATTGCTCAGCCGCTGCGCGTTGCTCTCACCGGCAAAACCGTCAGCCCTGGTATTGATGAAGTCATGGTTACTTTGGGTAAGAGTCGGGTAATCAGGAGGATTCAAGACGCCCAAGATTATATTGAGGCAGGCAATTAAATTATCGGGTTGCCCGGTTTAAACGCTGACTCGCGACAGCTATAATTTGGTCTTGACTTTTGTAATTGGATTGAATAGATACTCATCGCTCGACGTTACTGGGGGATCGTCTAGCGGTAGGACTCAGGGCTCTGAACCCTGCTACCCAGGTTCGAATCCTGGTCCCCCAGCCATGGTCCCATCGTCTAGTGGTTAGGACGCTGGCCTCTCACGCCGGAAACCGGGNNCCAACACTATTCCCAACAAAAAATCATAATATCATTCTAAAAAAATCCCCCCGACCAAGATAAAGATTCTATCCGTATCTTTCTCATCCCTTTCATTTCCTTCTGAACAAGTAAAAATCTTTTTTTTGCTGTAACTCGACCTTTAGAAAACCATCCGATAAAGTCACCAAAAAATAAGAACAAGGTTTCCATAATGGATCAATCAAATCAATACCTTACGGAGGTGGAAGTCAGTCGGATGACTCATTTTTCCGTCCAAACTTTACGAAACAACCGCTTCAAACGCAGGGGGATCCCCTATCATAAGATAGGAAAATCAATAAGATATAAGCTTGTAGATGTAATTAATATTATGGATTCGGGAAGGATTGAAGTTTCTTCCATTTCAGGAAACCTCAAGACTGTGAAAGAGAAAGGGGGGATCAAGTCGTAACCGGACAAAACCGGAAGGGTAATCAAAGGATTAACAGATTTACAAAACGTAAAACAAAATTCAAATTCCGTTGGAGGAAAAAATGAAAAATCTTAGTTCCAAAAAGTTGAAAGCGGCAAAGGATCTGGTGGTAAATGTCAACGCAACCCCACCGGAGGAAAAGGAAACCAAGTCACAAACACCCCACCCAGAGCAGCCATACAACCTGGGTGGCTACAGTGGACCTTTAACAGAAACAAAGACAGCAGTAATGGGCACGATGGATTTGGAAAAGCTTCAGGGTTTGGTCGGAGGGGATTATGGGGTATCTGGTTATAGAATGATTGTAGCCAAGCCGCAATTGATTATG
>PLNU01000073.1 GCA_003142835.1 Syntrophaceae bacterium | reverse complement strand
ACATTTTCACGTTGCAATAACAAATGACAGAGTATCGTTGACATGACACTAGTATAGTGATTAAAGATTAATTTGACATATCCCGAAAAAGCATATATTATAATGCAATTCACAAAGATTCGTTGTATGGTGGATCCCCCATCTGGCAGAGATTCTTCCAAATGCGGGGATTTTTTTATAGGCATTATATTATTACGGATATTTAGTTATAGGAGAAGGGAAAGGGTAAAATGAAGATCGACGATCAAAAAATTCGCAATATCGGGATAAGCGCGCATATTGATTCTGGTAAAACGACGCTTACCGAAAGAATTCTTTTTTACACAAAGAGAATTCATGCCATTCATGATGTGAAAGGTAAAGATGGAGTGGGAGCAACCATGGATTCCATGGAGCTGGAAAAGGAGCGCGGAATTACCATTGCTTCCGCAGCAACTTATTGTGAATGGAAAGGCTATGAGATAAATATTATTGACACTCCTGGTCACGTCGATTTTACTATTGAAGTGGAAAGATCGCTGCGCGTATTGGATGGAGCTATTCTTGTCTTATGTGCCGTTGGTGGTGTTCAATCGCAATCTATAACAGTTGATCAGCAAATGAAAAGATATAAGGTTCCGTGTATCGCGTTTGTCAATAAGTGTGACCGCAGTGGTGCCAACCCTTTCCGGGTAATCGGCCAACTCAAAACAAAATTGGGTCATAATGCAGTTGCCATGCAAATACCAATCGGTCTGGAAATAGATGCGGAAGGTGTTGTTGATCTTGTCTCGATGAAAGCTCTGTATTTTGACGGAGATAACGGAGAAATTGTCCGCACAGAAGAAATTCCGGCAAATCTTCTGGAAGAAGCAAAAGTGAAAAGAGAAGAACTTATTGACGCCGCATCACTCTTCTCTGATGAATTAACAGAAGCTGTATTAGAGGAAAAAGAAATATCGTCTGAATTGCTTTATGCGGCATTACGTAAGGGTACATTAAAAAGAGAAATAACCCCGGTTTATATGGGATCAGCATATAAAAACAAGGCCGTGCAGCCCATGCTTGATGGTGTCACTTATCTATTACCTTGTCCGTCGGAAGTAGAAAACGTCGCTTTGGATATGGATAAAAATGAAGAACAGGTTGTACTTTCCAATGATTCGGAAAAACCTATTGTTGCTCTGGCTTTTAAACTCGAAGACGGAAAGTATGGCCAATTGACTTATATCCGTGTTTATCAGGGCACAGTTGAGAAAGGTTCTACTATTGTCAATGTGCGCAACGGCAAGAAAGTAAAAGTAGGGCGGGTTGCGCGGATGCATGCCGATCAAATGGAAGATGTGGAATATCTGCGCGCCGGTTATATTGGGGCTTTATTTGGAATTGAATGTTCTTCCGGTGATACGTTTGTATCTCCCGGTATCAATATGACCATGACTTCCATGTATGTGCCCAAACCGGTTATCTCACTGGCCATTGTACCGAAAGACAACAAGTCGCAGATGTCCATGTCTAAAGCTTTAAACCGGTTTTCAAAGGAAGATCCTACATTCAAAACTTTTGTTGATCCGGAAACAAATGAAACGATCATCGAAGGAATGGGCGAACTGCATCTGGAGATTTATGTGGAAAGAATGAAGAGGGAATACGACGCTGAAGTAACTACCGGAAACCCACGTGTTGCTTATCGCGAAACAATAACGCAGCGTGCCGACTTTAATTATACTCATAAAAAACAAACGGGTGGTTCCGGCCAGTATGGACGTATTGCGGGATATATTGAACCGATCAGCGATGCCGAGTTTGTTTTTGAAAATAAGATATTTGGTGGCTCAATTCCCACACAATATATTTCTTCCTGTGAAAAAGGATTTAAACAAAGCATGGCCAAGGGGCCTAAATTAGAATTCCCAATTACCGGTGTAAAAGTAGTAATTAATGATGGTGCTTCCCATGCAGTGGATTCTTCGGATATGGCTTTCCAGGCTTGCGCACGCGGCGCTTTCAGGGAGGCATATTTGCGAGCCAAACCGGTTATTCACGAACCGATTATGAAAGTTGTTGTGGAAACTCCGGCGGAGTTTCAGGGTCCGGTAATGGGACTATTGAATCAACGTCGCGGCATGATTGTTGGTTCGCAGGATGAAGGTGTGATGTGCGTGATTGAAGCGCAGATGCCGCTGGCGGAAATGTTCGGATTCTCGACAATACTACGATCATCGACGCAAGGAAAAGCTCAGTTTACAATGGAATTTTCTATTTACCGGCAAGTACCGCAGTCAATTGCGGAAAAGATCGCCCTGGAAGTTGCCCAGAATAAAAAATCGGCTGCATAGCCATAGTATATAGAAGCATGTTAAGAAACAGCGGTGCGTTAAAACGAGAAGAAAATATAATCCATTTATCTTATAAGGATATTGTCATGTTGAAAAAAGAAATAATATACCGCAATCCTCTGATTAATCTTGGTTATGCCGATGAAGACATTTTACCCAATGGAGGATTTGGCGCAGTATTGGCTCATGCCGGATTAGGCAAAACTGCGTTGCTTGTCCAGATGGCCCTAAATACAATGATGCGAGAGCAGTCTGTTTTGCATGTCAGTCTTCATGAAGCGGTAAGTAAAGTTGATGTTTGGTATCATGAGTTGTTTCAAAATATTGCAGTAAAACATAATGCCAATGAGATTCTGGAATATTGGGACAAAATTCAACCATATCGTTTTATAATGACTTTTCGGGTTGAAGGTTTCAGTGTGCCTAAACTGGAAGAACGTTTAACCGACTTGATGCAGCAGAATATTTTCAAGCCGCACACTGTTATTATCGATGGCTTGAAGTTTGATGAATCAGGCCGCGGCCTCCTGCTTAATTTGAAGGAACTGGCCAGCAAATATTCTATGAGAATTTGGTTTACTGTTCACACACATCGTCATGAACCGCCAAAGGAAAATGGATTACCCCTATCTTTTTTACACGTTGCTGATTTGTTCGATGTTCTTGTCCAACTGGCGGCAAAACGCGATGAGGTATATATCAAAGCACTCAAAGGCCAGGCCGCCACTGCCAAGCACGATTCACTACTTCTCGATCCGGCGACTATGCTTATTAAAGACCAAGATTAACAGGCGACTTTGGAAAACGTCCATCTGCTTTGTTAGGCTGCGGCCTTCCCCTGCCTGCGCCGGGGCAAGCTACTTGCGACGTATTCATTGATACGCCTCATTCCTTAGGTCTTGCCTGCCTTGCAGCTGGAACTTTTTGCAAAGCCGCCAATATCTCCCCTCTTTTCTAAGGAGGGGTTGGGGGAGATTTTACGGAAGGTAAAAATCCTTAAGTCAATGACATTGGTATAATAAATACAAACTTACTCTCAATCCCTGCTAATTACAGTGGGGATTTTTTTGCCCAATAATCCTTAATTTCAATTTGGTGCGGCAGTTGAAGGGGCATCCAATCGCTCCGAATGCCTTGCAAGTGTGGCTCTAGGGTTCATTACGCGACAGCCGAAAACTCTCTTCGCTGCGGCGGACTCCGCAAAGACATTACGACACAGTCTCTCCAGCCGGAATGACGCAAGCGGACTGCCGTATCCTTCGCTGGCGGAGGTGTCACGCAGTGACNNGTGACGGAGGTGGATAAAGAACTTCCTGCCTGTAACTTCGATGAACATTACGGCTACATTAACACGTCCACCCCCTGCCCCTCCAGGTATTCGCCGGACTAGGCGCCAGCGGGGGACATGCAAAACATACAATTTGTAAAATTTCTGGCATACCCTCCACCTTTTAATTTTATTATTTCTTGACAAAGCCAATGAATCTTTACATAAAAGAACCTACTGTGAGGAGGACAATACGATGAAAATACTTCTTTTACGCGGCACGTTCGTTTTAGTCTTTTTACTTTCCATTTCTTTACTTCCGGCTGCTTCATTTGGCGAAATTCTAACAATAAAACACACAGTCAAGCAGACATTCGGGGGCGGTCAGTCCCCTGATGACGCCCGGATTTCCGGCATAGCCTTAGCCAAAAGGGAGGCTCTGGAAAGGGCAGGAACCTATATTGAAAGCCTCACAGTAGTCAAAAACTCACAGGTCGAAAAGGATGAAATTCTCGCTTTAACCGCTGGTGTATTAAAGGCGGAAGTTGTTTCTCAAAAGAATTATCATACAGATGATGCCTTCGGTATTGAGATTATTGTCAATGTCGTTGTGGATACCTCTGTTTTGGAGGAAGGGGTGAAAAAGCAATTGCAGGACAGAACCCATCTGAAACAACTAAAAGATATACAAAAAAGAGAAAAAGAACTCCTCCAAAAGGTTGCCCAACTTGAAGAAGAAAACCGGAAACTGACAGCAAAAAATCAAAGCACCAATAAATTAAAGCAGCGATTCCGGCAAGCATCTCAGGGGCTGTCGGCGGTGGACTGGTTTTATAAGGCAAACGCATTATTGGATGAGGGGAAATATATCGACCAGAAAAAGGCTATCGAATATTTGAACGAAGCTATCCGACTGAAACCAGATTTTGTGTATGCTTATGTCGACCGTGGACTTGCTTACCATAACCTTGGACAGCATCAACGGGCCATCGAGGACTATAACAAAGCCATCCGCATAAAGCCGGATGATTTTACGTCATACTTTGGTCGGGGGATGGTATATGAAGAGATGCGTCAATATCAGCGGGCTGTGGAAGATTATAGTAAAATTATAAGACTAAAACCAGATTCTATTCTGGCGTACATTCTTAGGGGTGGCACTTATGAAAAGATGAGGCAAGTTCAGCATGCCATCAAGGACTATAGCACAGCCATCCGCATGAAGCCGGATGATGCGGATGTAGATATTGCATATATTCGCCGCGGGGGTGCTTATTACGTTTTGGGACAGCACCAACGTGCTATTGAAGACTATGACAATGCCATCAGACTGAAACCGGATGATGCTTATGCATATATTAGCCGGGGGAATACATTTAAAGATATGGGCCAATCTCAGCGAGCTATAGAGGATTATAGCAATGCCATCCGACTGAAACAAGCTAACTTTTCGACATACTTTTACCGGGGCAAGACATATGAAAAGATTGGGCAGTATGCGCAAGCCATTGAAGATTATAACCAAATTATCTTGCTGAAGGGTGATAATGTTTCAGCAGGCATTATTCTCCGGGGAAATACATATATAAAAATGGGCCAGTATCAGCGGGCCATTGAGGATTTTAATAAAGTTATTAGACTAGAACCGGATAATTCTGTGGCATACTTCGGCCGGGGAAATACATATGAAAAGATGGGGAATACTAAGCAGGCCATTGAAGAGTATAATACGGCTATCCACCTCAAACCAGATTATCTACAGGCATACATTTACCGGGGCATGTCGTATGAAAAGATATCGCAATATCAGCGAGCAATAGAAGACTATAGCACAGCTATTAGCATTGAACCTGATTATGCGGATGCTTACGTTTTTCGGGGTGGTGTTTATGAAGAGATGGGGCAGTATCCGCAAGCCATCGAAGACTATAACACAGCTATCCGTCTCGACCCGGATTTTGCGAATGCTTACGAAAATAGGGGGAATGTCTATCTGATGATAGGTAATATTAATCTTGGATGCCGTGATGTTCAAAAGGCGTGCGAATTGGGGAACTGCAAATTGTTAGAATGGTCTAAAGGCAAGGGGCTCTGCCGCTGATTTAAATTTGTTCTTATTGGCACATATTAATTTAAATGTGGAGTTATATAGAGAAACAGAATAGCTTATTATACCGAATTAGAAAGGGGGAAAGAATGAATGGATTATAATTATTGGGTACCGCTGATCAAAGATTCCATTCTTGCAATTGCAGCGGTTATCGCTTCAGTTATTGCTATTCTGGGGCTAAACACTTGGAAACGTCAGCTTTACGGACAGTCGGAATACGAGCTAGCAAAAAGACTATTAAAGAGCCTTTACCTCTTTAGAGAGGCCATAAACAATGTAAGACATCCATTCATGCAGTATTCAGCCATACCAGACCTTCCTCAGGATAAGTTGGAGCAGTTGTCGAGAGAGGAAAAGGAATGGTATGCTCAAGCACAAGCATATGAGAAGAGGTGGACGCCAGTGGGGAAAGCCAGGGCTGACTTGGATGCCAACGTTTTGGAGTCTGAGGTATTTTGGGACAATGAAATAAAGCACAGCATGGCAAAGCTTAGCCTGCTGCAAGCCGAACTATTGGTGGCTATTGAGGAACATATAGAAAGAACGAATCCGCGTAAGCCTGACAAGACCTATTGGGGAGATAATTTAAGAAACAATAGTGCGATAATGTACGGGCGGAATGACAGATCAAAGGATCCATTCCTGGACAGAATGCTAACCGCAATTGAGGAGATAGAGGCGATCTTAAAACCATACATAAGAAAAGGAAAGAAATCCAAAAAGACATTATTGCTAATTCCGGGGACGTAACACCTATTTCCCTTAGCCGTTTCAATCGAAGGACGCTTGAACCAGCAAAAGGTTTGGTGCATTCTTGGCCGCTTCAATAATCCGCACTGCACTGGGGGTCAAATCTTTCCCCTTGACAATTGCCACTAAAGAACAACGCAAACCATCACCAGCATTATCATAGATGACATCATTGATATGTGCTAAAAATTATTTTCCACGGCAAGCGGATTTCCCTTTTCCCCTTCCATCTGTTGTTTCATTGGTTAATTTGCCGCTTTCAAAAGTAAGAGCATAGATAAAATCTTTATCACCGCAGTTGTAATGCCATATCTCTACTTTGTTACCACATTTTTTAATTTTTTTAATTTTACCATTTTTGTCGGTAGTAGTTGATACCCGACGATTTGCGCAGGAATTTTCCCTCGAAGTAGGTTTTCCGCATGTTACCAGGACACGCGTTTTAGTATCTCCAGAGCTCACCAGGCCGGAACCGCAACGAAAAGCAAAACATTCAACTGCAAAGAACAATAAAATGATAAAACAAAGAAAACCGATATTTATAATCTTCATGAATTTTCTCCTTTCAACATGTTCTGGATACCGGCATGCGAGACTGTGTCGCAATTCATTNNGCGACACAGTCTCATGCGCCGGTATGACGATTATTGGACTTTTGACGAGAGCGTCAGTTTTAATTATCACCATATATTCATACTTGTAAAGATCATAAACGAACTGCTGGATAATTTCCTGTTGGGCGGTAAATGGTGTTGCCAATCGCAAGGCAGTCTTGACTTTGTCATTAAAATCAAGAGGCAGAAAATCAGCAAACTGTCCGCGCACAACTTTATAATTGCAGAATTCCGCAATTATCTGCAAGTGAGAAAATTTGATCGTGTATTCATCGTGACCTTTGAGTGTAATTTTTTCCGGATTTTTTGGTGACGCGAAATTAAGGTAAGGCTTTAAGTGCGCAGGTATCGAGGACTCACAACTATGCTCGCTTAGATAAATGTATTTTATTTGGACTTGGCAAAACTTATCCAAAACTTCCATTGCTCCAATATTGATATTTTCATCCTCCGGTAATGAAAGCTGATACTTTTCTTTGAAATATTTTACTCTTTCCTGCAAATGGGTTGATTCTTTTTCTGTACAGGTATTTTTATCAGGATGAGAAACCAAAGTGGGTAGATCACCTAAATTTTCATTCATGATTACCAGATCAAAACAGGTAAGATCATTCGCGGTAATTTTCAATATGTCTTTTGGACAAAAACTGACATTGAATCCCGATAAAATTTCTTTCTGTTTTTCCAAAAGATAAGGGGAAATATCCAGCATGGTCCCTGAGAGTGCCGGATTCAGGCTGAGGAAATCGTGCATAAGATAGCCCAGTCCACCACCAACTTCCAGAACGTTATGCACTTCATGCAGGGGAATTAATTTTTCTAAAAAATGGTAGAGTTGGACACCGAAGGAATCCTTTGATAGCAAAACATTGTGGCACGGGCTTGAATCTGGGTAAAGAGCATTACAGACAGTCAGCTCCCAGCCCAGAGAGTTCAGGTTGTTAACATGATAATCTTCTGTTGTATTTAATAAATAGTTCATAAGTCTCATCATTAATCTAAATCAGGAAAGCGGAAAAATCAATCATGAAAGTATTTACCGGCAATCCGGATTGACTGATGCTTTGCAAAACTAAATTGATCCATCAATAAAATAATACCATTTCTAAATCAAAGGTGATATCGAGGCGGCAAGAAAGAGGCGACGCAGGTCCGTCGCGGCGGATTGAGGAAGCCGCCGACGCTGCCAACAAAGATAGCGCTTTGATTTAGAATTGGAATAATATCAATTATAACAATGACATGCCTGCAAGAAATGGTCTAGCGAATCATAATAAGTAAACCTTTATAAACCTTGACAATTATTGTGCAATCCATTAACTTACCTGATTAATTTTCGGGATGTCGGCAAGATCATGGCGGCAATTTTTTTCAGTTTTGGAGAGAAAATATTGACTTGCAATATTCCGCGTATTTTGTGCTTGTAGGGAAAAGAAGCGGTTGTATTTGCAATAACTGAAGATACTTATGCAGGCGTAATTGCCTGGATGCATTTAAGGGGGAAGAAGAATGATTGGTGTACTCATTACCACGCACGGTAATTTAGGAAATGAATTGATTAAGGCCGCTGAGTCGATTAAAGGTAAGCTCAATGATGTAATGCATGTTTGCGTTGAACAGACAAAAGGCGTAGAAGATTTAAAAAAAGAAATCAGTAATGCGATAAAAAAACTGGATAAAGGCAGGGGAGTATTAATTCTTACGGATCTTTTTGGCGGTACTCCTTCCAACATCTCGCTATCATTCATGAAAGAGGGGAAAGTTGAAGTCTTAACCGGCGTAAATTTGCCAATGTTACTTAAATTATCGGAAGTAAAAGAAGAAACAACTCTACAAGAGTTTGCCTGTTTTATTAAAGATTACGGAAAAAAGAATATTTCCCTGGCCAGTGAAATATTAAGCAAAAAAGCAACAGGGTGAATAATTGGCAGATACTTACGACATAGCTTTGGTTCGAGTAGATAACAGGCTTGTCCACGGTCAGATACTGGAAGCATGGGTGCCTTTCGTTAAGGCAAAATGTATTTTTGTTGTAGATGATCACGCAGCCAGTGATTTCTTTTGTGAAACTGTAATTAGAATGGCTGTGCCCAGCGAAATTGAAGTAAATATATTGTCTGTTGAAGTTTTTGCCAGACAATATGCTTACAAGCGGGAAAGCGGCAAAAGAGCTATCGTATTGTTCAGCAATATTGCCGATGCCTGCAGAACATATAAACTGGGGTTTCATTTTGATAAATTAAATATAGGCAATATTTATAACGAAAAATACAAATTATGCTGTGCGCCTTCCGTCTTTTTGTGCGATAATGAAATTCAGGATATATTAACACTATTAGAAAACGCAGGGGTTCTCATCGAATTAAAACGAGTACCACGAGAAAGGGCTGTCAATATTAGAGATGCCCTGAAGGGTTATTGCCCAATAACGCCATAAAAAAGTTGGTATTTAATTGTTCACGAAAATTATTTTATTATCTTTTTGCGGCGGCCTGCTTTGTCTTGATCGTATCTTTATTCAGGCCATGATTTCCCGACCGATAATCATTGCTCCAATTATCGGACTTATTTTAAACAATCCATACGCCGGTTTGATAATTGGGGCAATGATAGAAATGTTTTGGATTGACCGGATTCCGATTGGCATTTATATTCCTCCCAACGATTCTCTGGTTGCAGTACTTGCAACTTCCGTAGCTATTTTAGCCGGTCAGAAACTTGGGAGTGTTTCTCCGGAATTAATCGCTTTTTCTATTTTATTGTTTATCCCTTTTGGAATTCTGGCCAAACAAATCGACATCATGATCATTAAATCTAACGATATTCTTTCCGATCAGGCGCTGGAAGATGCAAAAAAATCAAATATCCGTGGAATTGAACAAAAAACTTATCTGGGCTTGATCAAAGTATTGTCATTTTACATAATTTATCTTTTGGTTCTTCAGGCGATTTTCATTCCTGCTGTAATCTGGATTTATCCTAAACTAGCTTCTACAATAATAAAAATGCTTACGATGATATACTACTTTCTTCCGTTGCTTGGCATTGCGGTAGCACTCAATACAATAAAGCTGCGGGGTGCAATACCGGTATTTTGCGCAATTTTTCTAATTATTGCCGTATCTTTGGAATTTTTCCATGTCTTCTAAAAAAGCTGATCCTCAGGTGACAATAGACCTAATGGAAAGGGCTGATCTGCCGGAAATATTGGCTATCGAAAGAGAATCATTTTCTTCGCCATGGACTCCGGGAATGTTTGCGGAAGAACTCGAAAACAAACTTGCCCAATGCCTGGTGATCAGGATAATTTCTGAAGGAAAGAGCGTTATCGTCGCCTACATTATTTTTCGGTTAATTGCCGATGAGGCTCATCTGCACAATCTGGCAGTAAAAAAGGAGTTTAAACGGCAGGGCCTTGCTCAAAGTCTTATGGAGACAATGAAGGATATAGTAATGCAAGTGGGTATTTGCGCCCGTACATTGGAAGTCAGAGAATCGAATAAAGAAGCAATAAGCCTTTACCGGAAATGTGGTTTTGTAGTAAAAGGAAGAAGGCCACTTTATTATACCGATACTCATGAAGACGCGCTGATTATGTGGGCTGATAAATAAACAGGAACGAAATGGCGAAAGATATTTACATCGGTGAGATCTTAAGTAACGAAGAAATTCAAAAAGAATACTTTTTGATGAAAGTGAAACTTGCCTCTTCTTTTGACGATCCACTGCCGGGTCAGTTTGTCATGATTCGCATAGCCGGATTGAATGATCCTTTCTTGTCGCGCCCCATCAGCATTTATTCTTTTTCCCGCGGGAAAAATTCCTGCGCAATTGAATTGCTCTATCGTGTGGTCGGCAAAGGTACGCAAATTCTGGCAGGACTGATTAAAAGTTCGCAAGTGGAAATTCATGGCCCACTGGGCGGCAGCTTTGAAATTCCCGAAAGTAAAGAGCAGATAATATTTATTGCCGGTGGTATTGGTATCGCTCCACTGTCCCTGTTGGCTGAGTATCTAGGCCGTAATGTTTGTTTATCAAAAGAATCGATGTCATTTTATCTGGGAGCGCAAACGGCTGATGCCATTGTTGGTTTGGATAAGCTGCAAAAGCTTTGTTATCATATTCACGTTTGCACTGACGACGGAAGTGTGGGGTGCAAGGGTCTTGTCACAGAGGCTTTTCAAAAAGACATGAAAAAATTTTCAGCGGGTGATACGATGATTTATACCTGCGGCCCGAAGGCAATGGTCAGATCATTGAGTAAAATATTAAGTGGCAGCAAATTTCATTGTCAGGTGTCACTGGAGGAGAGGATGGCTTGCGGCACCGGAGCTTGCGTGGGATGCGCCGTTGCCGTCAGGGATAAACAGGGAAATCTAGGATATAAGCGAGTTTGCGCTGATGGGCCGGTGTTTGATATTCGGCAAATCGTCTGGGAATAATTGTGAATAAAAAGAAATTCAAAACAAATGTAAATCTGGCCGTAGATATCGGGTCTCTGAAAATAAAAAATCCGGTTATGACGGCGTCGGGAACATTCGGCTATGGAGAAGAATATGCTGATTACGTTGATTTAAACCGGTTGGGCGCTATTGTTGTTAAAGGCCTGTCGCTTAAGCCGCGTTTGGGAAATCCACCGCCACGCATTATGGAAACGGCCAGCGGCATGCTCAATGCGGTAGGCTTACAGAATATCGGCGTTGATGTATTCATAGAAGAGAAGCTTCCTTTTTTGCAGAAGCATGATGTGGCGGTCATTGCCAACATCTATGGTGAATCATATTTGGAATATCAAAAAGTAGCCAGAAAGCTCAGCTCCGTAAAGGGCGTGCATGCGCTGGAAGTAAATGTTTCTTGTCCAAATGTCAAAAAGGGTGGTCTTAGTTTTGGTGCTGATCCTAAAGCTGCCGCCGAGGTTACTCGCCGGGTAAAGGGTGAGACAAATCTNNGGAAAAAGCCGGAGCTGATGCCGTGTCACTGATTAATACATTGGCCGGTATGTCTGTCGATTTAAAAACAAGAATGTCGCATTTGAAAAATATCACCGGAGGCTTGTCCGGCCCGGCAATCAAACCGGTAGCGCTGCGGATGGTCTGGCAAGTCGTCAAAAGAGTTTCCATCCCCGTCATTGGCATCGGCGGTATAATGAACGCTGAAGATGCCCTCGAATTTTTAATTCTGGGCGCTAAAGCAGTGCAAATCGGCACGGCCAACTTCATCAATCCCCGGGCCACACTCAATATAATTGACGGGATACAAAATTATCTGATTGATAATAAGATAGAAGATATTAATGAAATAATCGGTACCTTTAAGTCATGAACCAATGTCCAAGAGAACTGAAAAGTTACGATCATGGGGATAAAGAGTGAGGAAATAACAGGTGGCATTTATTTAATCGGCGGTCCCAATATTACTTCCTCCGATGACGCGGCAATTTACCTGATTGATTTTGCAGGCGTGCTCGTTTTGATCGATGCGGGAGCGGGTAGAAGCGCTCTTCAAATTGTTCGGAACATTGAAATGCTGGGGTTAAATCCCGCCAACATTTCACATCTAATTTTAACTCACTGTCATAT
Source organism: Syntrophaceae bacterium (assembly GCA_003142835.1). GTDB lineage: Bacteria > Desulfobacterota > Syntrophia > Syntrophales > Smithellaceae > FEN-1160. Next base: position 15,803 of record PLNU01000073.1, on the reverse strand, counting down.
TGATCATATTGGTTCCGCGCCTTTCTTTAATGAGCGCTATGGCACGAAAATATTAATTCATGAACTGGATGCAAAGGCTGTTGAAACTGGTGATTCTCTCAAAACGGCTGCTAACTGGTATGGCACAACTTTTCCGCCGACAAAAGTTGACAGGAAGCTCTCCGGTTCCCACGAAATCTTAAAATTCGGTACGGAAGAGTTACACTGTCTGCATACCCCCGGCCACACGCCCGGCTCTATTGCCGTGTATTTGGACAGAGATGGAAAACGTGTTCTTTTCGGTCAGGATATCCATGGACCGTTTAACGCTACTTTTGGTTCTGATATTGAAGCCTGGAAAAAATCAATGCAGATATTGCTTGCTCTTAATGCCGATATCCTCTGCGAAGGCCACTTCGGCATCTATCAGCCAAAAGATAATGTGCGCGATTATATTGAGTGTTATCTGGAAGAATATGAATGATTATATTGTGCTCTCAATTTCTTTAATTAGCTGGTTGAGTTTTTTGGGTGAAACAGGGTGGGGCGTTTTTAGTTCCTGGGCAAAAAGAGAGACCTTGTATTCTTCGATCATCCAGAATAATTCTTCAATCATATTCTTTTTCTCTTCCGAATAATCCACTAAAATATCGTCCTTAAACCGGCTGAGTTCCTGGATTCCGGTACGCAATGGTATAAAGTCGTTTGTGGTTGGTGTAAGCATTTGCTGAAGCTGCTGGGAATAAATCATTACTTCCTGCATTTTATTTTGCGCGCCGGCGAGATTGAGGCTTCCTCGCTCAGCCCGCAGAGCAATGGCTTTGCTATAGCGCGGTAAATCCTTCATGCGGTCAAATGTATAATACTCGGGGAAATTAATAGGCACAAGGCTGCCAAGCTCTGCCTGGATGTCCTTGAGGAATTCCAACACAGGACTATTGCCGGTATTCTTCATCATGAGCTTGCGCACGAAAGCATGAGTATCAGCAAAGGCTTTCAATATCGGCGTTATGGTATCAAACACATGCTGACCGTATTGCAGAATTTTAGAATTAAGAGAATTGGCGTGTTGAATAAAATCTTCCTGCTTACGCCATGGTTTTAAAAATAAATCTTTTTTAACTCTGTTTGTAATCGATTGCTCCAGGTGTTTAGGATTGCCGATATTTGCGGCAATTGCTTTCATCTCGGCGTTCAGATCAACATTCTTTTTGAGTTGTTTTAGCTTATTGGCAAAATGAATGGCATAAAGAGCCGCAACGCCCTGGAGATGATTGGCCACGCTTTCTTTCTGATCGGAAAAGAGCCGGAGATTAACAGAACCATCAATTACATGCAGGGCCGGATAGGCATAACCGATAAGACCTTGTTTACCAGTGAGAGGGATCTGCTCCGGCAATTCGCCAAAATCCCAGCGGGTGATTCCTTCTTTTTCCCAATCAGAGCGGATATTATCCATCGCCGATGTATTTATTGTAGCAGCAAGTTCCTTTTGCAAAAGATTAATGTCCCGGCTATTTTTTATTTCTTCTCCCTTTTCATCAAGCACACTGTAGCGAATATTTAAGTGAGTCGGTACCTTTTCCAAAGCCCAGGTATCAAGTGCAACTGTTACTTTAAATTTATCTTGCAGCAGTTGGCTTAAGGCCTGCGGCAAAGATTTATTTAAATATGATTTCTGCTCCAGCAATAACTGAGCAATTTGGACAGGTGATGGAAGTCTTTGGCGCAGTGATTTAGGAAGCGACTTCAATAAGTGAACGGCCTTTTCCTGCGATAATGATGGCAGGTAGCGGTCGATATTTTCTACGGCAGCCTTGGAAATAAAACCCAGTGGAACATTTACAGTCACACCGTCATCACTTTTACCGGGCTCAAAACGATAACGGCAGGCAAAAGCAGCTTCCCCGATTTTTATTTGATCGGGATANNTCAGTAAAGACCGGATATCGGAAATGACCGGCAGCCTTTGTTCGTAAAAACGGGCGATTGTTTCTTCATCAACAACCAGGCCGCGTTTACGCAGCTTTTCTTCCATTGTTTTTACTTGATTCCATAAAGATAAGTTATGTTCCAGAAAAGGAATCTTGCGGGGAACTTCTCCGGTGAGGAGGGCTTCCCTGATGAATATCGATTTGGCTTCCTCAGGATTAATTCTTTCATAAGCGACAGGTCTTTGTTCAATAATGGTCAAACCAAAAAGTGTTACTTTTTCCATAGCGACAACTTGCCCGCGATTTTTCTCCCAATGGGCGGCAGCGTAAGTATAGCGGCAATTGTCCAAGCCTAGTTCCTCCAGCCACTCGCTTTTAATATTGGCAACATTGCGGGCAAAGANNCCGGAACCGGGGAAAATCATCACAGCTCTGCTCTTGGCCGCATTGTAAAAGTTTTTTTCCTTTTTTTGGGCAATGTTGGAAAGATAACCACTGAGAATGCAGTGATGAATTTTATCGGCAATTTCCTGATCTATTTCAATCTTGATGTGCTTTTTACTTTTTGCCGGTTTGTTTTTGCCATCGATAATGTCCAGTATTTGATGATAGATGTCACGCCATTCAATCATTCTTCGATAAGAAAGAAAATGATCGCGGCAGAATTTTCTCAGTTTGCTTTGTGTCGGCAAGCTCTCCAGCGATCCATGATAGCGATTCCAGATGTTAAGATAGGTTAAGAAGTCTGATTCGGGATGCGCAAAGAGAGCATGAGCCATTGAGGCCTGATCAGTTTTGTCATAAGGCCGTTCGCGCGGGTCCTGAATACTTAACGCGGCGGCAATGACAGCAATCTCGTTTACGCATGCTTCTTTCTGCGCTTCAATCAGCATCCGGGAAACTCTGGGATCAAGAGGGAACTGAGCCATCGTCAGGCCAACAGGAGTCAGTTTATAATGATCTACTTCTTCGAAACTTTCATCTTTGGTCAGAGCTCCTAAATCACGCAAAATATCGATACCGTCGCGGATGCTTTTTGGTTGAGGCCGGTCGATAAAAGGGAAGGAAGTGACAGCGCCGAGATTGAGGGAAAGCATCCGCAGGATAACGCCGGCCAGATTGGAACGCATTATCTCCGGCGGTGTGTAAAGAGGCTTTGAAGAGAAATCTTCCTGTGAATAGAGCCTGATACAAATGCCGTTTTGCACACGGCCGCAACGTCCTTTTCTTTGTTCCGCGCTGCTGCGTGAAATTGGTTTTATCGGCAGACCTGTGGTCTGGCTGCGGGGATTATATTCCAATATTCGCGCCAACCCGGCGTCAATCACATATTTGATTCCGGGGATTGTTAGTGATGTTTCCGCGATATTTGTGGCCACAATGATTTTTTGCTTACGGGCATCGGCAAAAATTAATCTTTGCTGACTACCGGAAAGCCTTGCGTATAAAGGCAGAATCAGGCCGGAGCATTTCTTAGCTAAAAGCTCACAGGTTTCCCGAATATCCTGTTCTGTGGGCATAAAAATCAAAATATCTTCATAACGTCTTTCCTGCTGTAAATTCTCCACACAGGCAACGGCTTCATCAATATAAGTTGTTTCGCCTTTTTCTTCTTTGACCGGATCAACCGGCCGATAGCGGACTTCCACCGGATACATCCGGCCGGAAACTTTGATTACCGACGCCTTATTAAAAGCCTCAGAAAATTTTGCCGTATCAATCGTTGCTGAAGTGATGATTAACTTTAAATCTTTTCTTTTGGCCAGGATTGTCCGCAAATAACCTAAAATAAAATCGATGTTCAGGCTGCGTTCATGAGCTTCATCCACGATAATGGTATCGTAGGCCAGCAAATTACGGTCTTTAACTGTTTCCGCAAGCAGAATGCCATCGGTCATAACTTTGATCAGCGGCTCAGTTGAGCTTTTTTCTTCAAAGCGGATTTTATAGGCGATAGATTTACCGCACTCTTCACCAAGTTCCGCCGCAATGCGCTGGGCAATACTGATGGCGGCAATACGCCGGGGTTGGGTAAGGCCGATAACTCCCCGCAGACCGCAACCGGCATCAAGACACATTTTGGGAATTTGCGTTGTCTTTCCCGACCCGGTTTCACCGGTAATAATGATGACTTGATTGTTTTTAATGCCATCAATAATTTCCTGCTTCTTTACTAATATAGGCAAGTCTTGAGGATATTTGAGTGGGGGGATACTTCGTGCCCGCTGATGATAACGCTTGTTGGAAAGAGTTAAGATTCTTTTCAGCCTATTCAATTTTTTGAAAGAAGTGGTTACATCTTTAAATTTATTTTGTTCAATGTCTTTCAGCTCGCGGATAATACTGTAATAATCCGCAATCATTGCATGATCAAGGTTTTGTTTAATTTGCCGAATATATTGAATAGTACTGGACAATTCTTTTCTCCAGAAGAATTATAATAAATTGTTTTATTTCCGCAGACTATTTTTAATATTTATGGCTATCTCCCTTACTCTTTGCATGACTTCAGATTCGTCAATTGTCAATAATTTACGATTTTCCATAACGACTTTTCCGTTGATCAATACAGTATCGATATCAGCGCCGCTTGCCGCATAAACAAGATGGGAATATTCGTTATAGAGAGGAGTTAAGTGAGGCTTGTTGAGGCCGATGATAATGATATCGGCTTTTTTCCCTACTTCCAGAGATCCAGTTATCTTATCCATACCGAGAGTTCTGGCGCTTTCGATTGTGGCCATGCGCACAACTGTCTGAGCATTCATCACTGTTGGATCAAGGCGCGCGACTTTATGGAGTTTGGCCGCAGTGGACATTTCTTTGATCATATCAAGATTATTGTTGCTGGCGCAGCCATCAGTGCCCAGGCCGACGGTAATTCCTGCTTTGAGCATATCAGGTACAGGCGCCACACCGCTGGCCAGCTTCATATTACTAGCCGGATTATGGGAGATTTTGCAGCCATGATCGGCGAAAAGTTTGATATCTTCATCAGAAAGGCTGACACAATGGAACGCAATCAGCCTTTCGTTAAGATAATCAATTTCCTTAAGGAAGGAAACGGCGGGTTTACCATACCTTTGCAGCAGTTCTTCCTTTTCGGATTTATTTTCCAAAAGATGAATGCCCAATGGCACATGGTAATCATCGGCAAGTTTTTTCGCTGCGGTAAGCAGGGTAGGGGAACAGGTGTAAAGCGAATGCGGCTCAACAATTATGTTAATCAGCGGGTCGTTTTGCCATTTTTCGATTAGCATTCGGGTATAGGCCAGGCCTTCTTCCGGTGTTTTAAAGTTAGGCGAGGGGAAATCGAAAAGAACTTCGCCAACAAGACAGCGCATNNGATCCCCAGTAGGCGAGATCTTTATTCACGTTTTTGGCTTCGGCAGGAAAAATATAGTTGTTGAGCCAATCCAGCAGTTCAAGATCATCGGCGATGCCGCGAAAGCAAGTCATGGCTGCATGCGTATGGCAATTGACGAAACCGGGCATGATCAGAGAGTCCTTCGCGTTGATCGTTTTGCGGGCTTGATATTGCCTTGCTATGTTTTCAGCCTGATCAATGGCGATAATATTGCCTTCATTTATGGCAATAGCGGCTTTATCTAGGCATGTATTCTTCGTATCAATAAGCAGTACTTTTCCACCGATAATAATGAGATCAATATCCTGCATGTGCTATTTCCTTTTATTGATACCATTCGCTTTCAAAGGATAACGAGGCGGCAAGGAGGAGGCTCCGCAAGTGTATTACTAATACGTTGAGGAAGCCGACGACGCTGCCAACAAAGTTAGCCAAAGAAAGCGAATTGGTATTAGATTGCCTTGCATAGCATAGATGTAATCCATACTTCAAGTCACAATAAACTTTTCTTTTCAGCTATTAAGCTGTTGTAAAAAAAGACAGATATCAAATCCTTGACACCACAAGTTAAAAATAATATAAGCCGCACAGTTTCTTCCCGAAGTTAAATCTTAGCCTGGGTGGCGGAACTGGTAGACGCAAGGGACTTAAAATCCCTCGCTCCTTGAGAGTGTGCGGGTTCAATTCCCGCCCTAGGCACCAGTAGAATCAAGGGTTTGCGACGTTCAACGTTACAACCCTTTTTTCGTTTTTAAGCTGATTGTAACTAAATTGTAACTGTTCATCTTGTTTTTCAGTAAATTGCTGGCGCTTGATAGCTGCCTCTTTCAGATCATCCTGTGAAACAATGTTATATCGGTCAAAAACACTGCGCGTTTTGTGTCCAGTGATCGTCATAGCAACACGTTCAGAAATGCCAACTCTCACCATATTCCTGATTGCACTTCGTCTGAGGTCATGGAAAAGAAAACCTGATTTACCGGCAGATGCGCACCTTTTTGCCGGAGGCGTCCTGCTCCTGATGGATTGCGACCAATCGCCAATCGGCGCCATGAAACGTCACGCTCTGCCAGAAGGCGTTCTTTTTGCCCGCGAGGGTGTCGGCACGGTCCGGAAACCGGTAGCTGCCCCGGCCTTCCGGCGTTGCCGCAATGCGTCGTCCCAGTTGGACGAGCTGCGTATAGGGTTAGTAACGGAGGGATGTGAAGAGGTTCAGGCCAACCTGTGACCGGTCTGAGTCGAAGAGAATCCGTCCCCCCGGCTCCATCACCCAGATGTCCACGGGCAGCCCCCGAACCAACGGGTGCAGGATATTTTCAAGGAATGTTTCCGGCTTAAACAGCAGGCTTACGGAGCCGATAAACCGCCCATCCGGCGCGATGACCGGATATTCGGCGTCTGCAGCGTCAAAGCCTTCTACCGACCGAAACACGGCGCTCGGCACAGGCTTGCGGCTCTTTTGCACGCCTATTACCTGTTCCTGCCAGCTGATGTCGCTTCCCTCCAAGTATCGGAAGGGTACGGGTTCAACGGCGACCATCCGGTCCCGCGCATCAACGGCATAGCTGAAATCGCCGCACAAGTTATTCAAAATCGCACGGGCCTTCTCCCCGGTCAACCCGGTTACCCGCAACTGCTCTGCGGCCCCTTTCAGGCCCCCATCCAGCCGTCCGAATTCCTCCGTAATCTGCTGCTGCGCCAGCGGGAGGAGGATCGGCAAATCCGTAGCGCACCGACCTGGTGAAACAAAAACCATCCACAGCGCAACGACCATCAACAGTGTCGTCCATATTTTCATGGCTGTTTCTCCCTTTTCTTCATCCTGTGGCGCCCGTGGTGTTTTTATGGAGGGAGTATAAGAAAAACGCTTCTGTGTGTCAACGCATAATGACCACAAAATATGGGGTTTGAGGTGATGGCGTGATGGGGCCGGCCCCCGGAGACGCATCCGGGGCCGCATCTCCGGGGGCGCCGGTTTTATTCGTAGATGATCTCGTCGTCGGCGTCCGCTTCCTGGGCGTCGCGCTCAAAGTTCCGCGCCAGACGTTCGGTTTTCGTCTTGAAGAATTCGCGGTACCATTCGTGGGCCGTGATCATGGACATGACCTCGCTGGTGCCGGTCCAGATCGACGCCAGCCGCACATCGCGGAAGATGCGTTCGATGGGGAAGACATTGGTATATCCGATCCCGCCCATGACCTGCATGGCGTTGTGGACCGCCTTCTGGCACGATTCGGTGATGAACTTTTTCGATTCCGAGACCATCCGGCGCACCCGGTTCATCTCGACGCCTGTGTCCACGGCCCGGGCCGTGACATAGGCCATGGCGCGGGCGGCGTCGAGCAGCATGACCGCTTCAGCGATCTGGAAACTCACCCCCTCGAACTGGGCGATGGCCTGCCCGAAGGCCTTCCGGCGCGACGTATAGTTCGTGGCGATGTCCAGGGCCGGACGGGCCGCCCCGATGGTCATGACCGCCGTGCCGAGCCTCTCGGGGATCATCATCGTGTTGAAGACGGCATAGGCGCCGTTGATCTTGCCGACGACGTTTTCCTTGGGGACCTTCGCATCCTTGAAGACCAGGCGGGCCGTGCCGCCGCCGCGGCAGCCCATGAGTCCGTAGAGATACTTGGTCTCGACGCCGGGACCGCGGTCAACGATCAGGGCGGTCAGGGTGTCCTGGGATTTGGCGGCGGGATCGAAATTGGTCCGCGCATAGAGCAGGAAATAATCGGCCCCCTCGCCGCCCACGATGAAGCGTTTCTGGCCGTTCACGAGAAAATGATCCCCCCGGTCCTCGGCCCTAGTCGTGGCGCCGAAGAAATCGGAGCCGCCGCGCGGTTCCGTCAGGCATTCGGCGGCGAAGAGTTCCCCCCGCAGGAGGGGTTTGACGTATTTTTCCTTCTGGGCGTCCGTGCCGTGGCGGATGATGGCGTCGCAGACCAGCTCGGCACCGACGCCGAAGACGCAGGCAAATTCGTAGCCGAGGGTGCCGATCTCCTCCATGAGCATGCAAGTGGTTACCCAGTCCATTTCCCGGCCGCCCCATTTTTTCGGGTAGCGGCATCCCAGCAGATTCCGCCGGCCCGCCTCCTGGAGAAATTCCTTGGGAAACTTGATGGCGTCCGTGTCCATATCGAGGATCATCTGCCGGGGCACCCATTTTACGAGTTCCCGGGCCTCGTCCCTGATCTTTAACTGTTCCTTGGTGAGCATGTAGTCAAACATTCAAAACTCCTTTCCTTGAGTGGATTGATCGTAGGGACCTTTGATCATCAATTTTAGTCCCTCTATACCTTTTGATAGGCTTCACGCAATTTGTATTTCATGACTTTGCCGCTCGGTGTGTAGGGCAGATTTTCTACAAAGGTGATCGTTCGCGGAACCTTGTATTTCGCCAACTTGTCGCTCAGGAACAATCTGATTTTTTCTTCATCGAGCGCCGCATCTTTCGCAGGAACGATAAAGGCGGCAACGGTCTCGCCCCATTCCGGATGGGGAATGCCGATCACCGCAGCGGCCGCGACACCCGGACAGACAACGATGGTATCCTCCACTTCCTTGGAATAGACATTTTCACCGCCCGTGACGATCATATCCTTGGTGCGGTCCACGATGAACAGGTATCCGTCTTCGTCAAGTCGGGCCACATCGCCCGTTTTATACCAGCCTTTCTCAAAAACATCCTTTGTTGCCTCGGCATCCTTGAAATACCCATTCATCATGCTGTCTGCTTTAAGCCAGATTTCTCCTACCTCGCCCGGGTGCGCTTCCTCGGTGGCGGATTTCATGATGACGATGTCGCAGCCGGGCAGACCGGATCGCCCGATGGAGCCGGCTTTACGAAGCTGGTCTTTGGGTGCGAGGGTCGTTCCCGTGGGGCCTGATTCCGTCATGCCGTAGACCTGATAAAAGCGATCGCTTTTGTATCTGGACATGATCATGCGGGCCGTATCGGCGCCGATGGGCCCACCGCCGTAAATCCAGGCCCGCATGGAGGACAGGTCGAAGGTGTCGAAATTGGGCAGCATCTGGACAGGCATGATATAAGAGATGGGTGCGCCGAAATAGATGGTGCATTTTTCCTGCTGAACAGTCTGGAGAAAATGCAGGGGGTGATATTCCCGGATCAGCACCGTTGTCCCTCCCACATACTGAATGCCGGCGAACCAGTTGTTAAGGGGTGAGGAATGCCAGAGCGGCATGGCCATGAGCAGTCGGTCGTCCTCATCCATCTTGGTGGCGATCACGCCGGTCATCCCGCTCATAACGACGCCTCGATGGGTATGCATGCAGCCCTTCGGTTTTCCTGTCGTTCCTGAGGTATAGAGAATTTCCGCCAGGTCGTCGTCGCCGATCTCGACCGGTGTGAACGGCGTTGCCGATTCCATGAGACTTTCGAACCGGTCATGCGTTCCCCCAGGGCTGTCCATCGCAATTTTCCGGACGCCAGCCGTGAGCTTATCCGCTACAGGCGCCAGGGAGCCGTCGAACAGAAAAATCTTCGTTCCGCTGTGATCGAGAATGTAATCCACCTCCGGGGGCATGAGCTTGTGATTCACGGGAACGACGACCCCTCCGGCCATCCACGCTCCGTAAAGCGCGACGACAAAGCTGACCGTGTTTTGACTCATGATGGCGATTCGGTCGCCTTTTGACAGTCCAAGGCTCTGGAAAAGCCCTGCCGCTTTCTCTGCCATCCCCTGAACCATCTGGAAGGAATAGCTTTTTCCGCCAGCCCGGAGACAATCCTTGTCCGAATTCTTTCTGGTGTTGCTTGACAATAAGGCAATGAGATTCATCTTTTACCTCCTTCTTCGATGTTTGAACAGGCCGCGACATTGACAACCCGCCATAAAAATTTATCCTCCCAGTGTCGTTTCTTTCAAACCTTTTCCACCTCCTGCAGGGCGAGGTCCTGATAGGCATGGAAGAAATCATGGCAAAAGGCGTCCCAACGCCGGCAGACTTCCAGGGTCCTGTCGTCCATCTGGAAGAGATCGCGGTGGGCGAGCAACTCGGTCATCTCCCCCCCCAGCTCCCTGATAAGCGTCTCATCAAGCCCGGCCAGAATAGTGCTGACGAAATCAGCCGGTTTGTACCATTTCGTGACGCGCTGCAGATCGCGATGCATCTGGGTGAGCAGCACGTTCCGCGGCCCCTCCCACAGTTCGTTGACGGCGGAATCCCGGTAAATCCGGGGCAGGGACGAAAAATCCTCCATAACGCCGTGGCCGCCGAAGATGGACATGGCCTCGCGGATGACATCGGTGCTGTCCCAGGCCGCCGCGATCTTCTGCAGCATGATGAGCTCCCGCACGTTGAAACGTTGCCTCCGCATCGTCTCAGGCTCGTCCGTTTCCAGGCCGCCCTTCAATCCCCCTTCCAGGGCCAGAAAGTCGCGGTACAGCTTGAAGGCGCCGGCGGTTGTCCTCCTGGCCGCGCGGTCCATCCGGGCGAGTTGCCCGGCCACCATGGGGAATTGATCGATGGTCATGCCGAAGGCCTGGCGGAATTCGGCGTACTTTTTTGCTTCCCGCACCGCACGGGTCATGAAGGCTGCGGCAGAGAGCCCCACGGTCAGACGGGAATAGGTCAGGACGATGCCGACGACATTGGCGACCCCTTTCTCCAGGGGACCGACAGGGTAGGCGAGGGCTCCGTTGAAGGTAAGCTCTCCCGTGGTCAGTTCGCTTGTGCCGATCTTCCATTTGATCCGGTCGATGGTATAGCCGTTGCGGATTTCCTTTTCCCGGTTTCCCGGGAGCCAGGAGGGGATCACGAAGAGGGCTACCTTGTCCGATCCTTGGGGTTTTGCCGTCACGACAGCATATTCGGCGTGGGTGGCCGAGCAGAAGAATTTCGTTCCGTAGAGCCGCCACGCATCGCTCTCGGGGACAGCCTCCAGCACGTTGGCCGGGACGTCCGAGCCGCCCTGGATCTCCGACAGGTACTGGGCGCCGATGGCGAAATCGCCGTCCCGTCCCTCCTTGCAGTGCTGCAGGATCTGTTTTGTTTCCGGGGTGTCGGCGAATTTCTCCAGCAGCTTGACCAGTCCTTCCGTACAGGTGATCGGGCAGGCGATGCAGGCCTCGCCGTTCTGGTAGATAAGGTACATCTTGATGAGCTTGACCCAGGGAGAGGTTTTGTCGGAAAAAAAGGCCTCGGAAAAGATTTCCCTTTCGAGAATTTCCGTCTCCCGGGGGCGGACGATCCGGTCGATGCGATTGTGATGGCCGTCGTAGTGCATCATGTAGGGGCGCTTTTCGGGCCAGGCGCCGCTCTCGGTCAAGTCCCGCCAGCGGAAGGAGGCCTTCTGCGAGACGGTGCGGGCCTCGGCATTGACGTTTTCCCATGCATCGCCGGTGAAATGGCGCACGACTTTTTGGATGAACGGGTCGTCGCCGTAGTAGTCCACCTGGCGTCTCCACGCCAGGAATTCATTAAAATTGTAAGGGTTGTTTCGATCGGGCAATGACATATGAACCTCCTATTTGATTTGCTCCCGTAGGTCTTTTTTCAGCACCTTGCCGACGGCGTTTTTCGGAATGGCGCTGATGAACCGGACCTCTCGGATGCACTTGTAGCTGGCCAGGTTCTTCCGGCACAGTTCCACGATCTCCTGTTCCGAGACGACGGCTTCTGGTCTTTTCACGATCAGGGCGACGGGGATTTCACCCCATTTGGCGTCGGGTTTTCCCACGACGGCGACTTCGGCGACGCCAGGATGGTTTTTGATGACCTGCTCCAGCTCCGCCGGATAGATGTTTTCACTCCCGCTGATGATCATGTCCTTCAGTCGGTCGACGACGTAGAGAAAGCCGTCTTCATCGACCCTGCCCAAGTCTCCCGATCGGTAATAGCCATTGCGGATGACCGCCTCGGTGGCTTCCCGGTTGTTCCAGTAGCCCTTGAAGGTCTGCGGACCGGCGCAGCAGATTTCGCCGACGTCGCCCGTCATGACTTCTTCATCACTGTCGGGCCGGAATATCTTGATGCAGCCGTGGAAAACGGTCTTTCCCATGGAATCGGATTTGTCCATGCCCATAGCGGCGATCCAGAACGTTACGGCGCCGGAATACTCCGTGATCCCGTACACATGGTCAATGGCGATGCCGATTTTATCGTAGGTCATGATTAAGTTCTGGGGAACAGCCGAGCCGCCGCAGACGATATGTTTAATCGAAGACAAATCCTTTTTACCGATGTCCGGCGCCATGAGCATGAATTGCAGCATTGCGGGGACGGTCATCGTAAAATTGATCCGCTCCTTAACGATGATATCCCAGATTTTGACGGGGTCAAAGTTGGGCATAAAAACGGTTGTGCATCCTGCATGAACGTTGCCGAAGATGGGCGCCAGTCCACCGATATGAAACAACGGGGCGACGGAAAGGTAACGGTAGCGGTATGCCCAGTCGATGGTATGCATCAGCCCAAGGGACGCCCAGAAGAGATTATTGTGGGTCAGCATGACCCCTTTGGGCCGCCCCGTTGTGCCCGAGGTGTACATGAGGACCGCAGGATCGTCGTCGTCGCCGACGAGAGCCGGTTCGGTTGCAGGCAGACCCGCCAGGGAGGCCGTAAATTCCTTGTCCGGTCCTTCGCCGCCGACGCGCAGATAGGTTTCGGCGGGGACCTGACCGCGAAGCTGATCGATCATGCCGGCAAACTCAGCGTCATAGAGCACCAGCCGGGCGGAGCAGTCGGACAGGATATAAATCAGTTCAGGCGCCTGTAGCCGCCAGTTGAGCATCAGAGTGATGACTCCCGTCTTGGCGGCGCCAAACATGGCCGTCGTCGCATGCTCGTTGTTCTTGCAGAACACGGCGATGCGGTCTCCCGGCCGGATGCCGCTTTTTGCCAGCAAGGCGGCAAACCGGTTGGCCCGCTCGTTCACGTCCCGGAAAGTGTACCGATAGGCGTCGCCCACAAAGGCCTCCATCCCGGGGCTGAGGAAGGCGCGGTTGGAAAGAAGTTGACCGATATTGATTTTCATAATATTCCTCCTTAGAGGGTTTAGGTCTTGACTGTTGTAACCAATGGTTATATTATAAACCAATGGTTACAACAGTCAATCATTATTTTAGGGGGTTATTTTAGGGGGGATAGCGTACTGTGATCACGGAGAATTCGGAAAACAAGAAGGGCACGGCAAAAAGAAAGACAGCTTTTTCCAGCCTCAAGGCGCAGGAGAAAAGGGCGCGGCAGGATGTCATCGTGGATGCCGCCCAGCGGGTTTTTGCGACAAAACCTTTCAACAAGGTCAGCATCCGCGACGTCGCGCGGGAGGCGGGGATTTCCCACGCGTCCATCTACCGGTATTTCCCCGATCAGCAGGCCCTGTTTGTCGAAGCCTTTCTGCGCGGCGCCAAGGAAATCGTGCAGGTCCTCGACGACATCGTCCGGAACAGCGAACAGGGAGACATCGAGAAGGTGACGGAAGAATTCGTCACCTACCTGATTGAAAACGATCAGTATTTTCGGATGATGACCCATTTCATGCTGGACGGTTCGCTGAGCGCGGAAATGGTCGAGAAGCTCAACGCCATGGAGCGCCTGCTTTTCGATGAGTTCGACAAGCTCTTCCGGAAAATGACGGGGGAGGGGGAGGGGGAGGTGCGGCTGCTGTCCCATGCCTTTTTCGCGGCGCTCAACGGGGTCCTCATCACTTTCCGGAACTATCCCGGACGCAACCGGGAAGAGGTGATCCGGCACATGCGGCGCATCGCCGGGATTATCGCGAACAAATTCAAGGCCTGACGCCCAGCCAATACGGATCTTATGGACATGTCTGGGTGTAAAGACCCGTTGCCTGCTTGCCGATGAACGCCGGCAGAGGCGACGGTGATTTACGTCGGGGCTTGACCGGAGGGATTGAGCAAGAGGGAAGGATCACTGCGCGACAGCGGCTTACCACCGGTAGGGGAAGGTACGGGGCATGCCGTAATTCCTACTTCAGGGCGGCTTCCAGTTTTTCGGCGCGGGCGGGCTCCAGCTCTGCGAAGCTGCCGCCAAACCCCGGAATACGCATGCCGCCCCCCATGCCAGTGCCCATTTGACCAGCACCTTGAAGGGGTACGCATCCACTTCCTGCAGTTTGACCCAAACGAAGCTGTCCGCCGGAGGGCATAGCAGGTACAGATAAACAGTCCGCCATATACTTCATTTTCGCTGCCAAAATATTCATCTCGATATAAATAAATTAACGATCTATCAGGTTTGATAATATATTTTTTAGCATTTGTATCATCCATCGAAGAAGCCATCGGAACTGAGGCGGCGTATCCGTATAGCATTGAAGCGCATATCAAAAATACAAATATTTTTTCATAGTTTTTTGCCTCATTTATTTTCTTTATTTGCTTTCATTTGTTCGAATGCAATTTGTAAATCATGAGCGTCTTTGCCTTTACTGACATCTTCGGTACGCTCAAGAGATGTGCCCGGGTTCACGACTATTGCTAGCGCAGCGCGAATGTAGGTGCAGTTATTGTCGGTATCGGCAAAATTAAAAGTAATGCGATGATTAGGTATGGGAGATAGGCGCGTGCCATAAAAAAATATTATATTCTGATTGATAGTTAGTTTTTCCACAACAAGCTGATAATTGTTTGGATACCATGGCGCCAACCGAGAAGCGGGGCAGCAATCGGAGAAAATAAATCTCAACCTGTTGTGTCGGGAGAAACCGGTCTAGGAACAGCCGACAAGGCTGCGAATCTTGAGAGGTGCAAGTCCTCTTACCGTCAGTTGCCCGAATCGGACGGTTAGCATATCCGGGACACGGGGAGGTAACGAACCGTGAGGTGTTCGGATGTAAAAGCCACGGCTGCTCAGCCAAGAAAGATATTGGCTGCTGTAGGAGCAACCTGGGTGGCGAGCAAATCCACGGGTTTGAACATTAGAGAATGACTGCAGCCTCGAAATTCTCCCATACTGAAATTGCTATAGTATGGATTGTGCTGAGCGCCGACCGGGTTAGACTGTTGGGAAGGCCGTAGTTCTGTGGGAAGAAACGGGTAAACGCACCACAGGAGCAGCCGGGGTAGGGGTCCAGACACGTGGAGAAGGATTAGCAGAGATAACGTCGGGAAGGGCCAACTTCCAGCAGGGGCTAACGGCAACCTGTGAAGACTGTTTGGAATAGCGAAATGCGAAGCTGAACGGAGGATTTTGGTCTGGCGCATGAGCCCATATGAGCGGCGAGGGGAGGGTAATGCCTTCCTATGTGGCGAAATCGGTCACACCTGTCGGGATAACAACCTGAAAGGGCGAAAGGGCTCTCGGTCTTGATGGGCATCTAAGGGGATCAACCGGAATAGTCCGGGAGGAATCACGTGCTGATGTCGAGCTATAGGATAAACCAATCACATGAGGGGCGTATGTGAGTTAGCGCTTAAGTTTCGATGTGACTGGAAAGGTCCCATAGGGAAAATTGAGAATGATCAAGATCGCCAACCGGACTCGGGAAATCCGACCGTCCGGGATGAAAAGGGGGCTTGCGGAAACGTGATGCATGG
>PLNU01000109.1 GCA_003142835.1 Syntrophaceae bacterium | reverse complement strand
CGCTGTTTCTGCGCACGGGATGCAAATCCCATGGAGATATTCTTGATGGATCCGCCAAACAGAGAAACCATGTGTCCCTTGAAATGGGAAAAGATAACAAAACCTTTCGCCTTATCAAAGACAGATCCTACCTGAACTGTTTCAAAGTGCTTGTAATCTGCGGGAATGGAAACGACATCTCTCCCATCCATGCCGTCGGCGATAATGATCGGACATCCGAGAAAATCGGCCGTGTAACCGTGATCGGCGGCGGTTTTCAGGGAATCCTCGGCGGTGCGTCGGCCACCGGAATAGAGCACTGATGTATCAAAAACAAAAGGTTTTGCCCCTTTTGCGATCAGCCAGTCAGCGATTTCTTTTGCATAGTCAGGAGGTAGAAAGCCTTTATTACCCCGCTCACCCCAATGGAGCTTGATCCCGACGCTGTCGCCGGAAGCGAACGGAGGATAGAATTGCCCCAAAAGTTGTCTCAGAGATTCAATATAGGGTTTTTCCTTACCCGTCACCGTTTCAAAGAAAAAATCAGCCATTATAAAACCTCATCCTATCTGTCAGATAAACATCTTCTTCTTGACACCCGCTCCATCAAGTCCGTTCAAACTGGTTTATTATAAATCTTTTTTCCTCTGATTGCACCAAAGAAAAAGCCGCCCAATTAATTTTTGATTTAGGGGGCTTTTGGAAATAAAGGGGATAGGTACATTTATTTCACAGGTCAGAACACGTTATCGAATACCGCAAGCAGACATATTGACTTTTACATCTGACATCACAAATTCTCCGTGCATTTCGTTAATAGCTGATTTATAAAAAGTATTATTATACACAGCAACATATTGAATTGCGCATGCTGTCATTCCGGCGAAGGCCGGAATCCAGGAAAACACTGGATGCCGGATCAAGCCCGGGCATTACAAACGGCTTGATATATACGTCGCCAGGTATAAACCAGCGCTTAAACAGGTCAATATCAATGTGCTATAATAACATAGTATGAAAGGAGGAATTATCATGGATACGAAGCAGGTTGTGACAAATTATCATAATGCCTGTACTAGCGGTGATATGAAAGCAGCACGTGCTCACCTGGCAAATGATTTAGATTTTCAAGGAAGCATTGAAACTTTCCGCAGAAAGGGGAAAGGCCAAAGAAAACCTGATAATAACTAGTCTGGTGCCCCCCTGGAATATGCAAATAAAATACAAAAGGAATACTATGCTTCAATTACGATATGAAAAAATAGCTCAAGAACTTAACATTACAGACAAGCAGGTGACTGATACCGCCGCGATGATTGCTGAAGGGGCGACGGTTCCCTTCATTGCCCGTTATCGAAAAGAAGTCACCGGATCGCTTGATGAAGTGGCCATTACGGCTATTCGTGACCGTTTGCAGCAGCTCGAAGAACTGGAGAACCGCCGCACTGCTATTTTAAAATCTCTATCGGAGAGAAATCTCCTGACGCCTGAATTGGAAGAAAAGATAGCCGCTGCCGAAACAATGTCCGTCCTGGAAGATATCTATCTGCCGTTTCGGCCCAAGCGCCGCACGCGGGCAACCATTGCCAGAGAGAAAGGCCTGGAAGAGCTTGCCGTTAAAATCTTCGCTCAGGAAGAAATGGATCTGGCAAGTGTTGCAGCAGCTTTTGTCAGTGAAGAAAAAGGCGTTGCCACGATTGATGAAGCGCTGGCCGGGGCCAGAGACATTATTGCCGAATGGGTGAATGAAGATGCAACCGCGCGGGCGAAGATGCGCGAGCTGTTCTGGGATAAAGGCATTATCTGGTCGAAAGTCTTACCGGACAAGCTGGAAGCCGGAATTAAATATAAGGACTACTATGATCGGGAAGAGGCCGTTTCTTCTACTCCATCCCACCGTATTTTAGCAATGCGCCGTGGCGAACGAGAAGAGTTCCTGACATTACGCATGACGCCGCCGGAAGAAGAGGCTATCAACATTCTGGTAGAACTGTTTGTTAAAGGGGAAAACCAGCCAGCCGCTCAGGTCAAGCTTGCCTGCGGCGATAGTTATAAACGGTTGCTATCAATGTCCATGGAAACGGAGATCCGACTGGCAACAAAGAAAAAGGCTGATGAGACGGCGATCAAAGTGTTTGCCGATAATCTGAGACAGCTCTTGCTGGCGCCGCCTTTAGGGCAAAAATCAATACTCGCCATCGATCCCGGTTTTCGCACCGGCTGTAAAACCGTCTGCCTGGATCGTCAAGGCAAACTGCTCCATCACGAAACTATCTCGCTTCTTTCGGAAAAAGGTCACGCTGAGGCAGCCCAAACAATTCTAAATCTTTGCGGCAAATTTCACATTGAGGCCATCGCAGTGGGCAATGGCACGGCGGGCCGCGAGACAGAGACATTTTTGCGCGCACTCAACCTTCCCAAAGAAATTCAGATTGTCATGGTCAATGAAAGCGGGGCTTCAATTTATTCTGCATCCAAACTGGCGCGAGATGAATTTCCCGATCAGGACATTACAGTACGCGGAGGAGTTTCTATCGGCAGGCGGTTGATGGACCCTCTGGCGGAACTGGTTAAAATCGAACCGAAAGCCATCGGTGTCGGCCAGTATCAGCATGATGTGGATCAGGACGAATTACAGCGGTGCCTGGATGATATGGTGGTCAGTTGTGTCAATGCGGTAGGTGTGGAAGTCAATACGGCAAGTGCCCAGCTTCTTTCTTACGTTTCGGGCCTTGGGCCTGCGCTTGCGGAAAACATCGTCAAACATCGTGATGAAAACGGGCCGTTTCCAACACGCGATGCGCTCAAAAAGGTGAAACGTCTCGGGGCCAAGGCCTTTGAGCAGGCTGCCGGTTTTATGCGAGTGCGCGACAGCGTCAATCCGCTGGATGCCAGCGCCGTCCATCCCGAGAGCTATCCGATTGTAGAGAAGATGGCTCAGGATCAGGGATGCTCTGTTATGGACTTGATGTCGGATGAAGCAATGCGGCAGAAGATTGTCTTGGTAAGTTATGTAACCGATAAAGTCGGGCTCCCGACCTTGAAGGATATTATGGCCGAGCTGACCAAGCCGGGGCGCGATCCTCGTCAGCAATTTGAAAATGTAGTGTTTGCCGAAGGAATCGAAAAAATAGCCGACCTGATTCCCGGAATGAAACTTACCGGTATGGTTACCAACATCACTGCCTTTGGCGCTTTTGTCGATATTGGCGTTCATCAGGATGGCCTGGTTCATTTAAGCGAGATGGCGGACAGGTTTGTGAAAACCCCATACGATGTGGTCAAGGTCAACCAGAAAGTGGAGGTGACGGTTATGGCGGTGGATGAACAGCGCAAAAGAATTTCTCTATCCATGAAAAAGATACCGGGGGAGAAGGCAGTGGATCAGAAAGCTGCTGCAGCGCCTTCAAACCCAGTCCCGGTTGCAAGAAAAATAGAGCCAGGCAGGCCGCCGCAAAAGCATGAGAAAAAGAAAGTGAGGGAAGCACCCAAACCCTTCAATAATCCCTTTGCCGAAGCGCTGAAGAGGAAGTGAAAAAATGTACTCCACTTCTGTCATTTCGAAGCATAGCGAGAAATCTTTATACGCCGCAAACCACGCTGTCATTGCGAACGCACGACAGTGCGTGTGGCAATCTAAATATATTCTGACTGGCTATTTTTGATGCTACGGAGCTTAGAAAACTTATGGGCTGAATATCTGTGATTTTAATTAGTATGGTGTCCCCGGAATATACCATGCCCTCATCTTTCCCTGCATTACATTGAGATTGCTTTTATCCGGTTTCAACTGTATTTAACATCCCATATTGACAGCACATCGAGGTGCCATGAAGTTTGAAAAATATCATATCTCAGAAGCCATAAAACAGAACCTTGCGCAACTCGGTTTTAAGAGGCCGACGGATATCCAATTCAAATCCATCCCGTCCATCCTGAAGGGAGAAGACGTTCTGGCCATTGCCCAGACGGGCACGGGTAAAACGGCGGCATTCGCCATTCCTCTGATCGATAAAATCCACCGGGAAAAAAGCAGCAAACGCGATACAGGCATCAAAGGCCTTGTCATGGTGCCGACCCGTGAACTGGCCATACAGATCGGGGAGGTCTTTACAAGCATCGCGAAACATACCAAGGTGAAGACGTTTGCCCTAATTGGCGGCGTCGAACAGGATGCACAGCTTAAGAAACTGCAGGAAGGCATCGATATTCTGATTACCACCCCGGGACGAATGTTTGATCTCATCCATCAGGGTTACATCAACCTTGCGCGCGTCGATACGCTGGTTCTGGATGAAGCCGATCATATGCTGGATCTGGGTTTCATCAAAGACATTCAGTATGTAAAAAAAATGCTCACCCGAAAACATCAGACCCTTTTTTTCTCGGCAACCATCAATCCGGAAATTAAAAAAATGGCTTTCTCCCAGGTTAAAAGCACGGCCATACGCATTCAAATATCCCCCGATGATCCAGTGTCCGCGAATGTCTCGCACGCAGTCATGTTTGTAGAGATGGATGATAAGCGCTTTTTCCTGGAGAGCTTCATCAAAGAAAATCCCGACAGCAAAATCATCATCTTTGTCCGAACACGTGTCCGCGCGGAGCGAGTGGCAAAAGCCATGGAGCGCGTCTCGATTCGCTCGATCACGATCCACGGCGAGAAGGATCAGGGTGAAAGATCTGATGCGATGAAAAAGTTCAAAGAGGGGGAATGCCATATTCTGATTGCCACAGACGTTAGCGCGCGCGGCATTGATATTCCGGATGTGAACTATGTGATCAACTATGATTTACCCGAGAAGGCGGAGAACTATGTCCACAGAGTGGGCAGAACAGGAAGGGGAGTCCATAAGGGCATTGCCCTTTCTTTTTGCAGTGAAGATGAAAAAGAGCTCCTCTCCGAGATCCAGCAGTTTCTGAATAAAGAGATTGAAGTTATAAAGCTCGGCAAAAAAGATTACGCACGGACCATGGATATTGCAAAAAAGAATACCGACACCGACGTGCAGGCGCTGATCGAAGACCATGAGGCATGGCTGAAGACTAAAAAGAGCAAACCTTCCCGAAAAAAGTAATTCCAATTCTCCATCGCGCGCTATCTTTGATATGCAATATCCCGAATCCATTACCGGTATAGCCATATAATTAGCCATACATTTATATTGCTATTTATGTTCAGTCTATGGTAAGTAATATCTATGAAGAAAACCTGTTTTGAATGGGATGATGACAAAGATAAAGAAAATCAGGCAAAGCATCATGTTCCTTTTTCACTTGCTCAGCATGCTTTTCTTGATCCTCATCGTCTCATTGTAGAAGACGTCGACCATAGCACAGAGGAAAATCGATACTACTGCATTGGGCGAGTAGGTGAAGAGATTTTGACTGTTAGGTTCACATATCGGGGCGATATCATCCGCATTTATGGCGCAGGATATTGGAGAAAAGGAAGGAAATTATATGAAAAATAAAATTAAATATACGAACGAACCGATGGGAAAATTGAAAATCGTTAACAATTTTCTTCCGCCGCCTGATCAGTTAGTTTTGAAAGAGGATAATGTCAAGGTGACCATTGCTTTGAAAAAATCGAGCGTTGAATTCTTTAAAAGAGAGGCGGATAAGCATCATACTTCTTATCAAAAAATGATCAGAGAGCTTGTGGATTGGTATAGTTCGCAACACCAAAAAAGCGCCTGATCAGCGTGGCAGTGAAAAATAATTTTTCAAGACCTGACCCCAGGCTGTTTCCAGACGGTTGTTGACAAAGCGAGATAACGTGGTAGTATCAGAGTACAACTGCCGGAATTGGTGAGCGTGCTGGAAGATGCCGCCAAAAGACAATAGGCAAGCGAGGAGGAATTATGTTAAAAAAAATTATCATCGCGGTTTCGATCGTCATCGTGATAGGAGCAGTGGCAGGGGTATGGTATTATTTCAGCCAGGTCCATCCGACCAGTATTCAAAAGATCGTTAATAATCCGGGTGACTACACAGGGAAAGAGCTTGCCATTGAAGGAGAGATTACAGACCGGACATCATTTTTCGGCGTTCTCAAATTCTACAAGCTCAAGGACAAGTCAGGAGACGTAATAGTGATCACCAAGAAGTCGTTGCCCGAAGTGAAATCCAGCGCTCTTGTAAAGGGCAGGATAGATGACGCATTTGCTTTGGGCGATCAGAAGCTGGTGGTCTTTATGGAAGAGTCTATCGAGAAAAAAGACAAGAATAAATGATTCTATTGCCCTCAAAGGTATATGGGGTAAAATTATCTTCTGACAATTATCACTAAAAACCCCGAATACCGTCACCAGTGCTGGCCTGACATGCCAGACTGTGTCGCAATCATCATCTGTCATTGCGGTGAGTCAAAGCCCCGAGCAAAGCGTGCGGGGGCACGACAGTGAACGTGGCAATCTAAATATATTCTGACCGCACCGCTTAACTGATACCATTTCGATTTCAAAGGATAACGCGACGGCAAGGAGGAGGTGCCGGAAGCGTATTGTACATACGGCTGAGAAAGCCGACGACCCAGGCATGCGCCGGGCAGGCTCCGCCAACAAAGTTAGCCAAAGAAAGCGAACTGGNNGGCCCAGAGGATCGGTTGCTGCTCCGTATTTTTTATCGCCGGCAATGCTGTGACCTATGTCCTGAAGATGAACCCGGATCTGATTTTTTCTGCCGGTCTGTAAAGAAACTTCCAGCAGCGAATATCGTGAATTACTTTTCAACACGCGGTATCGGGTAACAGCTTTTTGTCCGTCTCCCGGAGTTTTTGATGAATACACCATCAATGATTTATTTTCTTTAAGGCACGAAACAATTTCCCCTTCCGCATTTTTGACATGGCCTTCGACCACTGCATAATAGATCCGTTTCGTAACGGCATTCTCCCAATTGTCCTGCAATTTCTGCTGAATCTCTTTGGTCTTGGCAAACATCATGATGCCGGAAGTGTCGCGATCAAGACGATGTACGATATACAGCTCTTCATGATGGTGGCTTTTTTTGACATAGCTTTTTAAAATACTGAAGGCCGTTTCTTCATTTTCCTTTTCGGTTGCAACCGAGAGAAGTCCTGCAGACTTCTCAATGACCAAAAGATGCTCGTCTTCATAAAGCAGATTCATTTTTCGGAGCGTCATGTTCGGCGATGGTTTCTTTTTCAGGATGATGACATCCATCCCCGGCGCGAGCTGATAATCGAATCGGGTGACAATCTGATTTCGGATCATTATCTGTTTTTGTTCAAGAAGCGCTTTTATCGATTTTCTGCTCCGGTCAGGAAATGACTCGTAGAGAAATTCAAGAAGCAAAGCCTCGCGCGCTATGCGTAGAATGCTTTGGTAAGAGTCTTTCTTCTGCAATTTCAGTCTCCGCTGTCATTCCCGCGCAGGCGGGAATCCAGAAAATAAATTATTCGTCCTGTCATTGCGAAGCGCCTCTCAGGCGCTGTGGCAATCTCTAAGATGTCGATTAGACGCAGGGCGATTCAACTTGATCACTCATCTAATTTATCAAGTTTTTTTAAGACAGGGTCGTCATGCCGGAATATATTGGTGGTTTCCATCTCGTCATCATAAATAAGAACGGCCAATCCTTTTTCAAGTTTTTGTTTTACCTGCCTGAATTTTTTTTCCACGGAAGCCTCAAATTCACCATAATCAGTTCCGTCTCTGGAAATGAATTCTTTAATAACGCCGTGTAAGGCTTCGGCACTGAGTTGATTAACTGGAATTATATGGATCGGCATTTTAATCTGCTCTTTGCGAGAATTTAGAATTTGTACAACAGTTCGTTGCAATTGCCAATCTGAATTTACTTGTCATGTCGAACCACAGGGAAATATTTTTCCTTGCCCATTCCCTTGACCCGTTCACCTTCCCCTTTTTTAAAACTGGCAACTGATTGTTTTTTCTTGCATTGTTATCAAGAAGTTGTAATATTCATCACGCATCATTAAATAATTATGAAATGTTAACCGGAGGCTGAAAACTGATATTTCATAAACTGACTCTAATTACACTTTAAATGAATGAATGAATAAATAATAGAGATTTTACAATGGATTTTACGCACAGAAAACCGACCATGGACAATAAATTTTATGCCGACAGAAATGTGCCGGCGTCTGTAATTGATCAGCTTCGCCAGGTAGGTTTAAGCGTTTTATCCGCACCCGATTCAGATGATAGCCTCGATGAGCGTCAGCTTTTGGAAAAAGCAAAACAGCGGAAAGCTATTCTCCTCACCACCAACATTAATTTTCTCGATATCAAAACAATTACCCTAAAGTACCTGGTAGGGGGTGCGTGCATAGTTGTGTTGAGAATGGATCAATACAACGACAGGACAAATTATGGGGCTATATTGTGGAGCCTCCTCGATCATATTGATGACCTGAGAATACACAAGGGATTACGGAATGTTAAAATTAACCTTGGGGATGGGGAAGTTTGGTTTCATTTTAACTACCACAATCTTGAGAAAATAGAAAAATATGACATTCACTGGAGTGAAGAAGGGGGATGTTCTTTTGTAAAAAAGAGAGACGACTATGATTTAAAACAGATAACAAATCGCTTTAAGTGGCTTGTACCAAAGCGATTGAGAAATATGGAAAATATTACTCATAGGTACGTATCATTTCAACGGCTGGACGAATTGATCCCAGCAGATCATACCGCGTTGCTTGGAGAAATTGTTGCGGCGTTATCTGAACAAAACATATTAGCCTTCAGCATGAAGCGTAAGTCACTCAAGGGAATGCGAAAGCTCATTAAAACTTATGACAACGATGAAATATTCCCGCATGATAGTGAAATTAAAAAGATCATCGACACAGTCTTAAAGAAGCAGGAGCAGCAGGGTGAGAGCGGATTCTTTGTTTCCGAAACAATTTTTGTTCCAGATATGTCTTTAGAAGCGGAAGCAAAACCGATGATTGCTGAAGTGGCAATGCCGTTACCGGCCATCCCGCATCTTTCTGCCGTAATCCCGACCCTGGCTGCCGATGACACCCCGCTGCTGGTCATAAAACCTAAAAATAATGTGCGCCTTTTACAGCCTGATTCTATCGAAGAGGGTACTGATACCGAAGAGGATGTTAATGATGATATACAGGCCAACCCGCTTGAGACATTTTTAAAAATCCCGAAGGTATATGATAAAGCTAAATTTGCCAGTTACAGGCGTCTTTCGTCATTTGCGAACATTACCGGAAGACGGGGTGAAGAGATTGTTGTAAAATATTTGAACGAGAAGCTGATCACCGAGGAACGTCAGCGCATAAGGTGGGTATCCGTCATGGGTGAGAAACCTGGATGGGACATAGAGTATGTTGATTCGCAGAACAGGTTGATTGCCATTGAAGTTAAGGGGACTACGGGGAAATCCTTTCCGAATGTCGAGATAACCGGGAATGAGTGGGAGGCCGCCAACCGTTTAAAGGAAAGATATTGGCTGTATCTGGTTAGTGATTGTTGTTCCAAAAACCCGCGAATTCAACGCATACAAAATCCATTCAATCTGAAAGAATCTGGAAAACTTCAAGTTACACCAATGCTTTGGCGTGTAGAGTTAATTGAAGAAATAGGGGGACGCCCTTAAGATTCTAAGTTGAGTAGTGGGGTAGCGCACTGACAGCGAGAGAAAATGATCATCAGCTATTGGGACAATAACTTAGAAATTTAAGGGCGTCCCCAACATCCCTCCTGAACTTTTTTTCTGCGGAAGCCTCAACTTCACCATAATCAGTTCCATCTCTGGAAATGAATTCTTTGATAACGCCATTTAAGGCTTCGGCACTGAGTTTATCAACTGGAATTATGTGGATCGGCATTTTAATCTGCCCTTTGCGATAATTTAAAATTTGTACAACAGTTCGCTGGCAAAGAACTAAACTACTTCTTCTTATAAACGTTCAAACCGATCTTGATGTTTTCCTTGTCAGGAATAGAAATATTCCCTTCCGTTGAGGCAATGATAATGGTTTTCCCCGATGCCGAAGGACCAAATTCTTTGGTTAGATCAACCTTAATTGTCAGGATATTGTCTTCCATTTTCATCTCTACATTTTTCATCTTTTGTCCTCCTTATAAAATGAAATTAATCTCCTATAGCATTTCTCATAAATTGCCGGACAAGGCCATTTATATTATGGCCTTTGATACAAAAAAGATGATAATCTGCTACCGGTTCCGTTGCAAGCATCTTTCCCACATTAAAATGAAAACCGTAAGCTGCGCGCGCCCCATAGGGTTATAAACTGGTTTTGAAATGTCAAGAGTAAAGATTCAACCCCGATCCTTCCAACATGTCGTTACACATCGCATCACGCGGCTACGTCCTGGAGGCCGCATCGTCCTTTCTGGCACAGGCAAGGAACTGACGGGGAATCCACGAGTCAAAGAAGCCTACCTAGGCGGCTAAATACACTTCTTCTTCCCCCTTTCCATAAAGGGGGATTGGGGGGGATTTTTCAACTTATTTTTTAACCGGCAACTACTTATTTTTCTTGCATTGTTTTCAAGAAGTAGTATTGTTCATCACGCATCATTAAAAAACAGAATACCCTTATAATCTCTGTTGAATAAGAGGATTTATTTATGATAGCAACTCGGTCAATCCATCCATTTCCAGCACGTATGGCACCAGATATTGCTTTAGAAGCAATTAAGATTCTTCCTAAAGGTGCAACGGTACTTGATCCAATGTCTGGATCAGGAACAGTTTTGCGCGCCGCCATGGATAGTGGGCATCCTGCGCGGGGATTTGATGTCGATCCACTAGCCGTTCTTATGTCTAAAGTTTTGCTAACGCCGATTGATACGAAGAAATTACAAGTGAAAGCTCTAGAAATAATCGAAAAATCTTCACACATAAATTACAGTAAAATATCATTACC
The DNA here is from genome assembly GCA_003142835.1 of Syntrophaceae bacterium. Lineage (GTDB taxonomy): Bacteria > Desulfobacterota > Syntrophia > Syntrophales > Smithellaceae > FEN-1160. The sequence continues at coordinate 6,376 of PLNU01000109.1, read as the reverse complement.
TTGGATTGATGATGACCCAGAAACCAGGAAGTTTATTAATTTTTGGTTTGATAAGCCACAAATACATGATCTCCGCCGTATAACGTCATTGCTATACAGGAAAAACGATGCCATAAGCAATGCCCTCAAAGTCGCATTAAGTCGTCTAATTATACAGAAGAATAGAGGCGCGTCTCTCGCAGGCGATGTATCGCACAGTAGACCTCATCGCATTAGATCAGCAAATGATTTTGATGTTGTCGATGAATTCATCAAATCCACATATCGCTTGATGCGTCTTCTAAATCATGAAGCACCGATATCAGACGCTATAGTTGAACAGGGCGATGCACGAAACATGAAATCACTAGGGAATGATTCAATAGATGCCATTGTGACATCACCACCGTACCTCAATGCAATTGACTACTTACGTGGCCACAAGATGTCACTTGTATGGTTTGGGTACCGCATAAGTGAACTTAGGAAAATACGAGCCGATGCGGTGGGAGCATCAAGGGCACCAAATCCCCAAATGGATTTGAAAACAGCCAGGAAACTTGTTGAATCATGCCAAGAGATAGATAGTTTACCCAATAACAAACAATCTATGATTTTGCGTTATGCTTGTGACGTTGACGCATTCTTAAAAGAAGCTGCACGGGTGCTGCGACCGCGAGGAACTGCTGTTTATGTCGTTGGAAATTCCTGCATCAACAACATATACATTGACAACGCAAGCATAGTGATTAATGCGGCACATCAACATGGCCTACGATTAGTAGATCGTTATGAACGCGAGTTATTGGCAACAAAACGTTATATGCCACCACCTGATAAGTCCAGTACGGCCCCTATCAATCAAAGAATGGGCATCGAGTGTATTTTGACATTTCGCAAGGCAAAAACTAAAGTTCAAAATATGAATTGATTTCATTGCTATGGTGAATATCACGGATCAAAATTGGCAGCTTGAACAACACAATAATCTTCTCGCCGGCGATCCTGTTGCATCTTCAATCATCGCCGACAGAATTTATCCTAAAATAATTAAACATTTACAATTTAAGTATTCAAAAGTTAATCAAGATCTAATCGTCTCGGCAGCAACAGATGCGATGATAAATTATTTGAAAAGACCAGAACAATATAATCCACAAAGAGCCTCACTTGAGAGTTATCTTAAAATGTCTGCAGATGGAGATTTGAAGAACATACTTGCAGGTGAAAAAAAACGTGCTAGCAAAGAAATATTATCTGATCCAATGTTAATAAATGCAAATTATGACAAGGATGTTGTCGAACTTCACGAAGGTTCTGCGGAATTATTAACAGAGAAAGCATTTATTGGTCAATTCGCTTCATCATCCCCAGAAACCGAACTGGTTGAAAAGGAACAAGAAGCACTGCTTGCTCAAATATTTAATAATGACATCGATCAACGTTTAGGGTCACTGGTAATCAATGGTGTGCGAGAGACCACTCATTATGCAGATGTGCTGGGTATAAATTCACTTCCAATACCTGAGCAACGCTTATTGGTTAAGCGGCACAAAGACCGTATTAAGAAGTTTTTAGAAAGATCGGGATTGAAGAAATGAAACCCAAACCACAGCAGCAAGTACTAGCACCGTTGGTAGCAAAAGCACAGGAAGATCCATTTTTTCTCGGGTGGGCAATAAATCGCTACGCACATTCATACAATATGAAGAGGAATGATATTGCAGCATTTTTACAATGCGATGAAAATTCATTGGATCGATTATCGCTTTGCAGACTACCAGAAAGTACGTCTCCACAGTTTGAGAAGCAAATTCAACAAATTTCTAATTATATAGGGTGCGATAGTAATCGTCTTATAGCTATGATTCGTGAAATATTTGCAGTGTATAAATTTAAAGAAGCAAGTTTTTATGAAAATGAAGGTTTCTTAATGGCAGCCCGTGATCGCAATAAAGAAGACGATAATAATGACGAACAAGATCCAAAATAATTATGTGCAGCTCGCGAATACATTTTGGTGGAACACAGATCAACAAAGGACGTTCCCTCGTAATATTGAGCAAGCAATCTTGAGAAATTTCCCGGTCGCTATTATACATCTACCCAAGTTAGGGCTAACATCAATAAAAAAATGGTTAGAAACCAGGGATCTGGAAATGCCATTTGCTGGAAAAGAACGTCATATTCGTGCATGTCTGCTCGCGCGATGTGGTCATGGACTCATATTTCTCGATGGCACTGATCCTGATGACGAAAGACGATTCTCGCTAGCACATGAAATTGCCCACTATATATTAGACTATCATATTAAAAGGCAGGCAATCATAAGGCTTTTTGGAAATAAAATTATCGATGTTCTGGATGGTAAGAGGGAAGCAACGATAGAAGAACGTCTGAATGGCATATTGTCGGGAATAACTGTTGGGCCATTCATGCATTTGATGGATCGCGATAAACAAGGTTATGTGAATAACCAATACATTCTAAACATTGAAGACGGTGCAGAGCGATTCGCTTTAGAGCTAACGGCACCAAAGAAGGCGTTAGAACATTACCTTGATCAACATTTTCCAGGGTGGTTCAAACAACACAATCACGCCAATCATTCTGAACTTGCAGCGGGCATTTTCGGTATACCTCAGCGCATATTAGTAGAATACATTTCATATCTTGCTAATTTAAGGCGTCCACCTCAATCCTTTAAAGATTGGCTTGGTTGGCCGCAATCTAAATATTAATTTTATTAATATAAGTTTGTCGAACTTTTTGTAGCTTCATCGGAATATAGGGTAAGAAAAGATTTTTCAGGAGGCTTTAAATGGATGAGACAGGTGTAATTGAAGATGCCATGAATGACGATGGCAGGATAACATCTCCGTTGAATAAAGCTTTAGGTACTGACGATTATGAGTTGGCAACTGGTGAACGGCTGAGTACAACTCTCGATCTTAATACGTGGCATCCCGGTGTTGATTTAGGTGAAATGTATGCCCGGATAGAGCAAGAAGTTGCAGAAGCTATCCACAAAGAAAATATGTACCAGAAGGAAATTAGAGAGAAAATTTTCCCATACCTGAGGACAAGAGAAGGTGCTCCAGTTGGGGCTGGTGTATATAAAACTGATGTATCTAAATTAATAAAGATCCACACCCAGATTCTTTTCAATGGTGGTGTGGAGGCATGCGACGGCACTGTGGCAAGTCATGATACGCTACCAATAACAATTACGCAAATTGGTGTTTGTCTTGTTTCATACCGTGGAGATCAAGGTTCGTGGGTGCATAGGATTTTCCGACGTGACCTCCGTAACGAAACGTCACGCAGTCCAATTGATGAAACCATGGAAATACTGGAACGGCGAAGTAGTCGTACGGCTGTCGGCGTTGACTCGCCACATGACCAAATATCTACATTGGCAAGGCGGGGAATCATGGCTTATGCAGAACGTGCCGTGCTTCTTGAAAAGTCTGATGCGATATGGCGCATGGGCCATGGCAGTCCTGCACCATACGAGCTGCTGACTGGTTCTGGAATGCCGGAGTTACTACGCTCTGGAATGGTACTAATGCGCAGACTCATTGAGGATCATAAACGTTTTATCTTTATTCCATCAGCACCCAAAGCGCGAGAACTTCTTACTATTGGTAGCGCGCTACTTCCTCTTGAATATGCTATCGTGGATACGCTCCAAAAACGCATAGACATAGTAGCAGACTCTGGACATTATCGTGGCGAGTGGGCAAGCGAGCTGCCTAATCTAAAAGCTTTTGCCAAAGAATGTGGACCACAAGTTGTGATTGGTTTATTTCGGGCATCAGACTTGGGCCCCGTACAAATGTTTTATGCACATAAAGATTATTTTCATGAGGCAGCAATAATTGCCATGGCCGATAGCATTTTGCAGGAACACCGAGGTTTCCCTATGCTCATTGATCTTGCACACCAGTTGTGTTCAGCTACTTTTGGCACTGATGTATTTTCTGCTTCTACTCAGCTTGCTTATGCATCTGCTGGTGCACCATACCGTTATATGACAGAACGATCGACGCGCCGTTAACATAGAAAATTAGAGAGGTGAAACATATGAATAAAAAAAATACACAATCGGCTGATAGTAATATTTTAGCAACACCTGAAGAAGCTTTCCGAACTATTGAGGAAGATAGTACAAAAGCTGGTGGCCAATTTATACCACCTGAAGAATATAATGGTAGCGTTGGCAGAACAATGTTTGATTCTCCGTCGAGCAAAGATGGAACAATAACCATACTGATGCCTGATGTGAACATCGACAAGCTGCCCAATCAGGCACTTGTCCGTATAAAAAGCATTAAAGATAGAAGAACTTACCTTGGCGCAATTGTTGAAGGCCCGTTTGCTGAACCGGATGGCTTACGTGCCGATGCAACACCATTAGTAGTTACATCAGTTAGTGGCGGCATGCTGACACCTAAGTTTCACGGACGAGCTCAAGCTGAAATCCTTAGTGAGGAATTAGAGGGTGGAATTACAATTACACCTAGACTTAGGCCCAAGCCGAACAGTGCGGTGTTCCCTTTATCTGCTGATGAGACGGCAAGAGTATTATGCACATCAGGAGATATCCGACTAGGTTTGGCTAATGGGTTTGAGGAGCTAGCCGTGTCAATCCCCAATGACAAGAAAGTATTGCCACGTCATGTTGGAATCTTGGGTACAACTGGTGGTGGTAAATCGACAACTGTTTCCGGGCTTATCGCCAAGGCCCAAGCAGAAGGCATTACCGTGATAATAATTGATACGGAAGGTGAGTATTGTGCAATCAATGAACCGACACATGATCCGAGAATGCTCAAAGAGTTAGAACAGCGCGGTCTAGCACCTTTCGGCGTACCGAATACACATATTTATCATTTAGTGGGTCGTGACACAAACAACCCAAAGCATCCTTCAAAAAAGCAGTTTTCACTACGTTTTAACTCACTATCTCAATATGCTATAAGTGAAATCCTCAATTTTAATACTGCACAAGAAGAACGGTTCCTTAAAGCATATGATATTACAAAAATAGCATTAGAGAGGTTTAAAATATGGCCGGTAACACCTCAGGACAGGCAACGATTAATTGAACTTGACGAACTGGAAGAAGGGTATCCAGAAATGAAACTCGCCCATCTGTATGATGTTGTACAGCAGATTGCATGCATAAAAGCGAAAGATCCAGATCCATGCCTTTCAACTACTCTCTTCAATAGCAAACAAAGTGAATTAAAGGACATCATTAATACGCAGCAGACGGAATCGCATATTTTTAGTTGGCGTGCAGTGCAAGGGCGACTGGGGACTCTTAAGCGGCTTGGCGTATTCGATTCTCAGAGCTCGCCTTCTTTAAATTTTAAAGATATGCTGCAACCAGGGCGTGTTTCCATTCTGGATCTGAGCGATTCCGGTGAGCCCAAAATTAACAATCTTGTTATTGCAGAACTGCTTCGTGGTGTTCAATTACAGCAAGAAGAAAATTACGTCGCATCCACAAAGGCAGGTAAGACACCTACACCTGTAGTAATATTTATTGAAGAAGCCCACGAGTTTCTTTCAGACCAACGTATTAAGCAAATGCCAACGCTCTTTGGTCAAGTGGCGCGTATTGCACGACGTGGTCGTAAAAGATGGATTGGGCTCGTTTTTATTACCCAGCTGCCACAACATCTACCGGACGATGTTATAGGTTTGATAAACAATTGGATTCTACATAAAATCGGAGACGCTACAATTTTAAATCATCTAAAAAGGAGCATCGGTGGCATTAATGAAGCGCAATGGCGAAATATCCTGTCGCTTGCACCAGGCCAAGCTATTTGTTCTTTTGTGTCACTCACACGGCCGTTACAGGTTAGCATTGATCCAACACCTTGCAAATTGTTGATGATTGATTAGGCTTTTGGGATAAGGAGAAAAATAATGATAAAGTTAGAAGGCCCATGGGAAAAAGGATATGCATTTGATATTCATTCAATTGAAAGTGTATGCACAGGATATAATGCATTTGGTTATCCGACTTTTGATACAACAAGAAGTCCTATGGGGCAGTGTATTTATGAATTAAAGTATGGGCAACACTTGCCTGTAATAGATAAAATCGTTGATTTGTTAATAAAAGATAGTATGTTTTCGAGATTCATTAAAAATATCGACATTATTTTACCGGTACCGCCGTCAAATAAATATCGCCAAATACAACCAGTTTTATTGGTGTCTAATAAACTTGCCGAAAAGTTTAAAAAGGAAATTCGATCAGATGTTCTTAGTTCGGCAAATAAAGACGAATTAAAGAACGTTGCTACAGATGAAAAATATGCTAAAATTAAAAAAACTATCAAAATAGATGCACATTGCGTATTCCGTTTGATGTCGC
>PLNU01000149.1 GCA_003142835.1 Syntrophaceae bacterium | reverse complement strand
ACATCAAACGGAATACGCAGATTGGGACAAAAATAGTTTTATGGATTTACTGAGTCGATTAATTACACGCAAAGATTCTCGATATATGGAGCTAAAGGAACCACCATACACCGGTGGTTATGTGGTTGTGATATTTACAGATGAGCCTATGCTAGATCGTTTAACTGTGGAGTCATTCCTAAAAGGGCACAAGTTTGATAGGCCAAAATATATTTCGCGTGCTTTTTTGATTGTCTCATATGATCCCGGTATTAAGCAGTGCCCCTATTATGAACTTGAGTTTAATGACTAACAAAGTTACCAAATTAGAATAATCGGGGAAGGTTCTAATTAATTGACATCGTCAGCAATCCCTCGTTAATCCTAACTTTCCGGCGATTGGAGTTTCATACGTCAACCTCTTCCAAGGCAGAAATTTAATAATGCAGGGCTTCTTTATAATAATCCATTTTTACACTAGTTTAATAATGTTAGCCTTTGACGACTACAGGTCAACAAAAGCCAACATATTTAAACTTTCCCTTGACTTTAGTTTAAAATTGTGGCTTTTTGACGTCTATGAGTACCGAAAGTAAGACAAAAATAAACCGCCTCATAAATCAGTGGACTATGGGCACCCCCGCTGCCACTTCCTATCTGTCTGCTTCAGGTTTCAGCAGGGATCTGCTCGTGAAGTATAAAAACAGCGGATGGTTAGAACCATTTGGCCGTGGCGCCTACATACGCGCAGGCGATAAGGTGGATTGGCTGGGTGCTCTTCATACCCTTCAGACTCAACTCGGGTTATTTGTTCATGCGGGTGGAAAAACAGCTCTGGAATTGAAAGGATATGCCCATTATCTGCCGGCAAAACAGAATAAGACTTTTCTGTATGGCCCACGGGGACTGATATTGCCGGCCTGGTTTAAAGAAGATCGTTTCGACGTTAAGTTTGTTGTAACGCGAACGAATATATTCCCTACGGATAGCCACGATGGATTTGCTGATTTCAAAGAGCGGGATTTTTCGGTCAGAATAGCGGCGCCGGAAAGAGCGGCCATGGAGATGCTTCATCTGGTGCCCAAAGAAGTTGGATTCGATGAAGCCCAATTGATCATGGAAAATCTGGCCACGCTCCGTCCTGATGTTGTTCAGGGGTTATTGACGGCATGTCGCTCTGTGAAGGTGAAAAGGCTGTTCCTCTATATGGCGGAAAGACATGAGCACACTTGGTTTTCGAAACTGGATTTATCGAAAGTCNNACTGTTTACTTCAAACAAGCCGAATTGCTCCTACGGATCATTCCATTAATCGATAGAGAAGCAATCTTCGCACTCAAGGGCGGGACGGCTATCAATTTATTTGTTCGCGATCTTCCGCGTATTTCCGTTGACATCGATCTTGTGTATCTTCCCGTTGATGAAAGGGATGTGTCCCTCCGGGGAATCAGTTCCGCTCTTATCAGGATATCTCGGAACATCGAGAGCATGATACCCGGGGCGAAGGTGACGCCCCGAAAAACCAAAGGGTCCGATTTTTTGAGTGGATTGTTCGTTCAAAGACAAGAGACGATCGTCAAGATCGAGCCGAATCTGGTTATACGAGGGTCCGTGTATCCGCCTGTAAGAATGATCATCTCACCTAAAGTTGCCGAGCTCTTTGAGATTTCCGCTGAATGTCAACTTCTTTCGGAGGATGAGCTATACGCCGGGAAAATCTGCGCCGCCCTGGATCGCCAGCACCCGCGGGACCTCTTCGATATTCTGATGCTTTTCAAGTATGGAAACTTCAACGCCTCAATGCGGAAGGCGTTTATCGTATACCTCATCAGCCATGACCGGCCCATGGTAGAGGTTCTCAATCCGGGATTTGTCGATATCCGGCCTGTCTTTGAAAGCGAATTTCAAGGCATGACACTGGAACAGGTTTCATGCGAGGACTTGGAAAAGACCAGAGAAAAACTCGTCTCCATGATAGCGGCAGACTTGACCGTCGAAGAAAAACAATTTATAGTGTCAGTCAAGGAAGGAATGCCCCGGTGGGATCTGATCGGGATTGAAGGCGTTGAGAACCTGCCCGCTATCAAGTGGAAGCTTTTGAATATCGGGCGCATGAGTCCATCGAAACACAAGAAGGCGATTCGCAAATTGAGGGATTACCTGGGGGTTTAAGAATAACCGGAGACGGTTCTAATTAATTGGAATTATCCATAATCCCACGTCATTACTAACTTTCCGGCGATTGGAGGTTCACAATAATTTTGAGAGAACAATCAACCAAAGAGGGGGTAGATTATGAGGGAAATCTTCTTTTCATGCTTATGTTGTTTTTTCTTCTGCGGAGGAATGGCAATGGCCGCAGAAAATAATTTTGAAATCGACAAAATCAAAACAGCTCAAGGTGATCTGGTGATAACGTGTATTGGCCATGCGACATTGATGATTTCCTTCGGCGGAAAGATCATCCATATCGATCCTGTTACACAGATGGCCGATTACTCAAAGCTACCGAAAGCGGACCTAATCCTGATAACCCATGAACACCCTGACCATCTTGACCTCAAAGCAATAGAGATGATTAAAACCGGCAAGACATCGATAGTGGCAACTGAGAATGTTGCCAAGCAACTCACGGGAAGCATTATCCTGAAAAACGGTGATGAAAAAACCATAATGGGTTTGAAGATTGAAGCAGTTCCGGCGTATAATCTTGTGAATATGCGCAGCCCCGGCGTTCCCTATCACGCCAAAGGCATCGGCAATGGCTATATTATTACATTCAGTGATAAACGTTTGTATATTGCCGGGGACACGGAAAATATTCCGGAAATGAAAAACCTGCGAGATATCGATATTGCCTTTCTGCCGATGAACCTTCCCTATACGATGACGCCGGAGATGGTTGCGGATGCCGTAAGGGCTTTCCGGCCAAAGATTATTTATCCGTACCATTATGGCAAAACGGATGTGTCGAAGTTGATTGACCTGCTCAAGAACGAAAAGAATATTGAAGTGCGTGTACGCAAAATGATGTGAAATAATCTGGGATGGTTTTAATTAATTGACATCGTCCGCAATCCCACGTCATTACTAGGTTTCCTGAGATTGGATATTAATATTTCAAACGCATTTTAAAAGATGGGGAGACCGGGGAAAGCCTCAAATAAATCTTGGTAACGATTAGCGGCAGATAGATAAAAATAAATATTCTTCTTATTTCGTCTTCCGCATTGGCATGTAACCATGCATGATCTCGATGTTGCCCTTGTATTTGTCCTTGTCTTTGACAATCAAATCCAGCTTTTCCAGCTCTGTAATGTCCCGTACTAGTGTTGTCGCGGAAAGCATGGCATATTCCTTTGCCAGAATGCCGGAACTGGCAACAAGATCGTCGGGGGTATTCCATCTCTCTACGGGAAATTGTAGGGCAAGGGTGCGTTGTCGTTTTACAATCGCGCGGGTTTTACCCTTAGCCTTCTTACTGTCCAGGACATCGTAGATGAATTTATGCCAGGACATTTCTAGTAGGTTTTTCTGAACTATATCCAGAACGCCTTTTAATCCATCACGGAACCCCTGAACGGCATATCTGACGAAAGCGGAAAGGTCTCTTCCCCGGACGCAAAGATCAAGCTGACGGTAATATTCCTGCCGTGTATCGTTGTAATGATTTGATAGGATGTGCGAGGCAATATCAGGCAAGCCTGCCCGCAGAAGTATATAGAACTCGATCAGCCGGGCTGTCCTCCCGTTACCGTCTCCGAAAGGGTGAATCATGGCGATATATATATGAGCGACGATAGCCTGAATAACCTGTTCCGGGAAAGATTGTTTTCCCTCTTCATAGCGAAATGATTCCTTCATCCATTCACAGAACCGGTTCATCAAGGTCACAATATCCTCACCTTTCGGAGGTCTGTATTTGCCCACAACGACGTTGTGTCCGGTTGCCCTGAATTTGCCGGGCATACTCTGGAAGTGATCGCCCAGGTTCTTTCCTATGGAGTAGTTAAGTTTCTCAATCATCTCCGGGGACAAAACAAAAGCCTTGTTGTCAGTTATTACCTCCGAACGTATATTATTCAGGGCGTCAATGACATTGTTAACCTCAATTTGCAGATACTCTTTGCTCGGTGGAAGGTTTTCCCCTTCATCAACACGGGACACTTCTTCCTCGGACAGTGTGTTTCCTTCTATGGCTGTCGTCGCCCTCGCGCCTTTCCGCAAGGATACTACCAGTAGCTGTTTTCTGTATTCCGGCGTGATAGGAGCAGAGGAAATGGCCTGAATTATGGATTCACACTGGCCGAGCATGAAAAAGGTTTCTTCATCAAGGCGCCAATTCTTTTGAAATGCGATATGCTGATATTCCTGCATAATATTATCACCTATATGATCTTGTAATTAAATGGATAATGCAAATACCATATAGTATTTGGTAAGGTATTTGTCAAGACAAAACAAGGGTTGCAAATCACCTTCTCCGTCATCAGCAACACACCCCATATTTATGGTCTTTATTTCCTTGACATGCGAGGTTGTGTGACCAGCCAAAATATTTTTTGGATAAATAACAATAATTGATATATGAAACAATTTAGTGCTGTAAACGGCACATAATTGTCACTAAAATTGGGGTATTTTTTCCGATGTAATATTAAAAGAAGATTAAGGGGGAATTCAGGAAAACAATGAGCATAGTGAAAAATGGATTCGATAACGAAAAATATATTCAAGAACAGTCTGCTGAAATTCTGAAGAGAACGGAAAAATTTAATAATAAACTGTATTTAGAGTTTGGCGGTAAACTTCTCTATGATTACCACGCCGCACGGGTGTTACCCGGTTATGATCCCAATGTCAAAATGAGATTAATAAAGGAGTTGAAAGACCGGGCGGATATTTTGCTTTGCATATATGCCGGAGATATCGAAAGGAAAAAGATAAGGGCTGATTTCGGCATAACTTATGACTCGGACGCGCTCAAGCTGATCGATGATCTTAGAGGCTGGGATATAAACGTCATGGGCGTAGTTATTACCCGCTTTGAAAATCAACCATCAGCCATTATATTCAAGAACAAACTCGAGAGNNTCGAGAGAAGAAATATCAAAGTAGTTACGCATCGCTACACAAAAGGCTATCCGACTGATATCGAATTAATTGTGAGTGATGAAGGATATGGCAGCAATGAGTATATCGAAACAAAAAAACCTCTGGTTATTGTAACGGGACCGGGGCCGGGCAGCGGTAAGCTGGCGACGTGTCTTTCTCAACTTTATCACGACTATAAAAGAGGCATCAAATCCGGTTATGCTAAATTTGAAACGTTTCCCATCTGGAATATGCCTTTAAAACATCCCGTCAATGTTGCTTATGAAGCAGCTACTGCGGACATTCGCGATTTCAACCAGATTGATCCCTTTCATCTGGAAGCTTACGGAAAGGCTTATGTAAATTATAACCGCGATGTCGAAGTATTTCCTGTATTGAAGAGAATTCTGGAAAAGATTACCGGCAAGGCTTCATTTTATCAATCTCCGACAGACATGGGAGTAAACCGCGCCGGCTTTGCCATTACCGATGACAAAGTGACAAAGGAGGCCGCTAAGCAGGAACTCATCAGAAGATACTTCAGATATCGTTGTGAGTACGCTATGGGATTTACGGATAAAGAAACTGTGCAGAGAGTGGAATTATTAATGAACGATTTCAATCTAAAATCGGAGGATAGAAGCGTTGTAAAACCGGCCAGGCAGGCAGCCAAAGACGCCGTGGAAAGCAATAAAGGTAATGAAGGCATATATTGCGGAGCGGCAATTGAGTTGAAGGACGGCACTATTATTACCGGCAGCAACTCGCCCTTGATGCATGCGGCATCAAGTGTGGTTATTCATGCCATAAAGCATTTAGCGGACATTCCTGAAAAGATAAAACTGTTACCTTCCAATATAACAGATTCGATCAGCAGGCTAAAGACTGAAATACTTCACGAAAAAAATGTCAGCCTCGATCTGGAAGAAGCGCTCATCGCCCTCAGCATCAGCGCTCCAACAAATCCCGCGGCGGAACTCGCTATGGAAAAATTAAAAGAGCTCCAAAACTGCGAAATTCATATGACGCATATCCCCACACCCGGTGACGAAGCCGGATTAAGACGAATAGGCGTCAACCTGACCAGTGATCCAAATTTTTCCACCAATAACCTTTTTATTTCTTGATGGAAGAAACATTAATTCTTTCCACTATTAAATTTTCCAGGCGGAATTTTAATTCTTCGTATGAGCTCCTTGAACGATCAATTTTGTAGTTGAGCTTCTTTAACCTGTCGGTGGCTTCCAATATTATTTCCCCGCTTTTTCATTTGAGTCTTGGAGTAATCTATTTATATCACCAGGAACTTTTTTACCTTCATTGAACAGCTCCTTGGTATCACGATAAAAATTCTTACATTTATTAGTTATTTCATCCGTGCCGGCTTGAAATGTGTCAATTGATTGCTTAATTCTTTCAGCCGTCTTGTCCGGCTCTTTGAAATAATGATATCCGCCAACAGCCATTAAAATAAACAGCACGATTAGTAACAATTTAATGAATTGTTTAAAAATAAAATATAGAAGTATAATGACGACAAAGATAACGAGCACAGTAATGACTGACGGGTGTGCTGAAATATAATTTATGATTGTATCCATATTAAAGCCTCCTCATTTCTTTTGATTCAATTTATCGTAATTTTACCATATAATCCATATTTTGTTTAATCTTGACAAACTTTCGTTTGCCAATTAGATTTCGCCCCGGCAAATTATGATCGAGATTATCGGTATTCTTATATTTAAGGTGTTTATAGCCTTATGAGGAGAAACCTTTGCAAAACGCCTCTAATCGTCATACCGGCAAAAGCCGGTATCCAGGAAACACCTGATAATACTGGATTCCGACCTCCGCCGGAACGACAAAATTGTTGGTTTTATACAGTTATGCAAAACTTATGAGGAGTAGAAGTTGAGCAAAGTAGCGGATAAAACAAAAGTGGGGCTGACAACTTTAGGCTGTAAAGTAAATCAATACGACCTACATCATAATCGATCAGGCCGGAAATACCAGAATCCGTTTGAGCTCCATTGAGCCCAGAGAAATCACCGATGAGTTGTTGCATCTTTTTAATAAAAAGGATATCATCTGTCCGCATCTGCACATTCCTCTGCAAAGCGGTAATGATAAGATCCTTAAGCTCATGAAACGCGATTATGATGCCGCCTTTTACCGGAAACTCATCGAGAAAATAGTCGCAACAGTAAATGATGTTGCCATCGGTGTTGACGTGATGGTTGTCTTTACATCCGAAGGGGAAGAAGAATTTAATAGTACTTTAGGCTTGCTGCAAGATTTACACGTTGCCTATCTGCACGTTTTCCCATACTCCGAAAGGCCGCAAACATTAGCGCAAAAAATTCAGCCGAAAGTAACTGAATCGATAAAAAGGGAACGCGCGGCAATTCTCAGAAGCTTAGGCGCGAAGAAAAGAGAAGGATTTACGCTGCGCTCCCTGGGCAAAAAGCTCCAGGTGCTGGTGGAAAAAATGAAGGATAAGAAAACGGGTTTGATGACGGGTTTTTCGCAAAATTATTTACCGGTTTTAATAGATAAATCTGATTCATCTGCTCTAAATAAAGTAGTCATCATACAAACACAAGATATCCGTGATGGGAAACTTTATGGAAAAATCGTCCATGGATGAAAATAGACTGAAATATTTACAGGATCTGGAAGAGAGACTTAATTACAGGTTCCGCGATATCGACCTTCTTTCTATCGCCCTCACCCATCGATCATACGTAAACGAAAATCCGTATCCGCCTCTTGCCGATAATGAAAGGTTTGAATTTTTAGGCGATGCCGTTTTAGGACTTTGCGTGAGCGACCTGCTGATTAATAAATATGTTGACTTTTCCGAAGGTACTCTTTCCAAGATTCGCGCCGGAATTGTAAACGAAAAACCACTGGCCGAGCTTGCATCATCGCTTCAGCTAGGCGATTGTCTTTTACTGGGAAAGGGCGAAGAAAACTCCGGCGGCCGTGCAAAAGATTCTCTTTTAGCCAATTCTCTGGAAGCTGTCATCGCGGCAATATATCTTGATTCCGGTTTTAACGAAGTCAAAACTGTCTTAGAAATAATATTGGCGCCTCTTCTGGAGGATAGCGTTTTACTCTCTCAGAATTTTGATTACAAAACAGCCTTGCAGGAATTTTGTCAGAAAAGATATAAAATCGCACCTGTTTATACGATAATTGATTCCAGCGGCCCTGACCATGCTAAAATTTTCGAGGTACAGGTAACGGTTGCGGATAAAATGCCGCAAACCGGCTACGGCAAAAGTAAAAAAGAAGCGGAGAAACAAGCTGCTCAAAAAGCATGGGAAATTTTACAAATTGAAGAAAATTAATCATGATACAGAACAAAAAAGCAAACCTTTAATCATCCCTATTTTCATTATGAACAGCGGATGCCCGCACCGTTGCATTTTCTGCAATCAAAAAATCACTGCCGGAAATTTCCCTCCCCATATAACAAAGGATTTTTTTGATACTGAGGTCAAATCTTATCTTGACTGGAATAAAAAAAGACCCTCAAAAGTGGAGATTGCCTTTTACGGCGGCAGCTTCACGGGGATTAGCAAGGCTTTTCAGGAAACATTTCTTTCCTGGGCCGGCGCTTATGTTGAAGATGGTCTGGTAAACTCCATCAGAATTTCGACAAGGCCGGATTACATCACGGAAGATAACCTTTCATTGCTGAAAAAATATAATGTTTCGACGGTGGAAATTGGCGCGCAATCTTTTAATGATGAAGTCCTCCGATTTACCCAAAGGGGCCATGATGCTGCGGCTACGGTACTGGCCATAAAAACTTTGAAAGACCATGGTTTCCGCACCGGCCTGCATTTGATGGCCGGCTTGCCGAAAGACACCATAGATGGATTTATTAATTCCCTCGATAAGGCGATTGAGCTCATGCCGGACACTGTGCGTCTTCATCCGCTTATTGTTTTGGGCGGCACGGCTCTGGCGGAAGAATTCCGGCTGGGAAAATACAAACCATTAGAACTGGCAGAGGCTATCGATTTATGCTGTCAGGCATGGGAAAAACTCTCGGCAGCAGGAATTCGCGTAATTAGAATCGGCCTGCAGGTAACGGAGGCGATGGAGAAAGAAGGAGCAGTACTTGCCGGACCATTTCATCCGGCCTTCGGCAGTCTTGTCCTATCTTCCATTTTTTATAATCATACGATAAAACTTTTGGCAAGTATTCCTCAGGACACAAAAGAGCTTCGTTTTAATCTGTCCGGGCAGGACATGTCCAGTTTTCGCGGCATGGCTAATATGAACATCGCGTCAATAAAAAAGCTTTACCCACGCGCGAATTTAATTGTAGAATCAATCTCCGGTCAAACGCGCGGCGAAATTTCCGTAGCAACCGATTCGGGGAAATATTTTACTCTAAAGATTCCGGGAATTATTTAGAAAGCTTTGCAAGACTCCTCTATTCGTCATTCCGGCGAAAGCCGGAATCTAGGAAATGCTTGATAATACTGGATACCGGCCTTCGCCGGTATGACATAATTGCTGGTTTTATATAGTTTTGCAAAGGTCTCATTTAACCTACAGGAGATAATCGAATTGTTTAGATCTGGCTTCATCGGCATCATTGGCTGCCCCAACGTGGGTAAATCCACATTCCTGAATGCTGTTATCGGCGATAAAATTTCGATAGTCGCCGATAAACCTCAAACAACAAGAGACAAAATAACCGGTATAAAAAATTTTCCGGATGCGCAGATGATTTTTCTGGATACTCCGGGAATACACAATCCCAAGACACCGCTGAATCGTGCTATGGTGCAAACGGCGCAGAAGGCGATCGGTGATGCCGAAGTGCTGCTTATGCTGATCGAAGCCAATGCCGATGTTCATCATCATGATCTTTTTTTAATCAAGTCATTGGCACAAGTCAAAGTTCCTGTTTTTCTGGTTATTAACAAAATTGATCTTGTCGATAAAAAGCTTCTTTTGCCACTGATAGACAAATTCCGTAAACTCTATGAGTATCGTGAAATTTTTCCAATATCAGCGTTAAAGGGTGACGGCATTGCCGATTTGTTAGCAGCCATCAAACAAATCCTCCCGGAAGGGCCGCAATTATTTCCCGAAGATATTCTTACCGATGCGACCGAAAGATTTATCGCGGCTGAATTTATCCGCGAACAGATAATGCTTCTCACCAACCAGGAAATCCCCTACGTCAGCGCAGTAACAGTTGATTTATTTAAAGAAGACGAGGAGAAAAACATAATCCGTATTAGTGCGACAATTAACGTCGAAAAAGAATCCCAAAAGGCGATTATGATCGGTAAAAAAGGTTCTATGCTCAAAAACATCGGTACGCAGTCCAGGCTGCAGATGGAAAAACTCTTTGGCACCAGGGTTTTCTTGGAACTATTTGTGCGAGTAAGTAAAGACTGGACAAGCTCTGATAAGATGCTGCGAGAATTTGGCTTATTGAAACCATAGATAATCGTTATGCGCTAATGAGCGGGACTGCGTAGCGAAGTAGCAAGGAAAAAATGGACTGGATTCCGGCCTGCGCCGGAATGACCTCTTTTTTGTCATTCTCGTGCGAGCATGGGCGAAACACGGGAATCCAGTAATTAAGTCTCCCTTTTTTCGCGTGCCCTTTAGGGTAAAAGGGAGAGAAAGAGGGATTTTAAAAATGTTTGTCATTTCGATGAGCGAAAGCGAAGAGAAATCTTTTTCTTTAAAAATCAAGATGTCTCCCTGCGGTTCGACATGACAAAAATCTCCCCTCACCCCTCTTTAACAAAGAGGGGAACAAAGAAAAACTGAATTGCTGGAACAATATTACAGACCGGATAATAGACACAATAAATAGAGGATATAATTTTTAAATGCAAGCAAAACCAGTAATAGCCATTGTTGGCCGGCCCAATGTCGGCAAATCAACGCTTTTCAACAGGATTGCCGGAAAGCAAAAGGCTATTGTAATTGATGAGCCCGGCGCCACCCGTGACCGCAACTATATGGACTGCGTTTTTCAGGATAAAGCTTTCACCTTGATTGATACCGGTGGATTTGAACCGGCATCGGAAGAAAGAATTCTTGTACAAATGCGCGAGCAGAGCAATCTGGCCATTGAAGAAGCGGATGTCATTATTTTTTTAATGGATGGAAAAGACGGACTTACCCCCACGGATATAGAAATTGCCAAACAATTACGCGGCAGGGGCAAAAGTGTTTATTATGTTCCCAATAAAGTAGATGGAGACCGTCATGAAGAAATGCTCACCGATTTTTACCGGCTGGGCATCGATCAATTCTATCCGATTTCCGCACAGCACGGTCTGGGTGTTGATGAACTCCTGACCATTATTACTCGTGATTTCCCTGAGGCAGCAGATTACAAAGACGATCAAGATACCCAAATTAAAATTGCCATAGTCGGCAAACCCAATGTGGGCAAGTCATCACTCGTCAACCGTATCCTCGGCAAGGAAAGAAGCATTGCCAACCCTACGCCCGGCACAACACGCGATGCTATTGATATGCCGGTAAAGGTGCATGGTAAAAATTATCTGCTTATTGATACAGCGGGAATCCGCAGGAAAAGCAAAATCAGCCTGACTTTGGAAAAATATAGCGTCGTTCAGGCACTCAAATCAATCAATCGCTGTGATATCGCACTTGCTTTGATTGATGCCGAAGAGGGACTGACCGATCAGGACACAAAGATTATCGGCCTCGCCTATGAGCGGGGCAAGGCCTGCGTCATCGTAGTAAATAAATGGGATAAGATTGAAAAGGATAACTCCACAGTGGGGAAATTTGTCGAGGATATTAAGGATAAAATCAAATTCATGGACTTTGCGCCCATTATTTTTATCTCGGCAGTCACAGGACAACGCGCGCCGAAGATTTTTGAACTGATCGATAAAGTTTACAGTCAATATACAAAGAGAATAGGCACATCCCCGTTAAATGATCTGGTGGAAAAATC
>PLNU01000174.1:13700-14020 GCA_003142835.1 Syntrophaceae bacterium | reverse complement strand
TATCTTACCAGTTTGTACCCTTCCACCCCCTACCCCCGCCAGCGGGGGACACGCAAAGCACATAATGTATCATATTTTCCCCGGCCTTCCAGGCATGCCGGGGGATCCGGAATCCAGTCATTTCGATATGTTCTGGATACCGGCCTTCGCCGGTATGACGATTATTGGACTTTTTACGAGGGTATCAAGATTTGATGCCAATCACTTCGCGCAGGCTTTAATTAAAAAATTTTCCAGAAGCAATTGCGGAGCCGTGGCGGAGGATTTCATGGCCCGGTCGATATCCAAAAGGTCATCAAGATAGCCGACAAGCACCGGAT
>PLNU01000174.1:0-13694 GCA_003142835.1 Syntrophaceae bacterium | reverse complement strand
AAAATTCTCGCCTGCAATAATAGTCGAATTTCTCTGACAATCATAGATAAGATCATCAAATGATGAATACCTTGATCGAGCAATGCCCTCAAGGCAGCAAGGGCGGCCAACTGATTTTTCTCACTTAAGGCTGTTGTTAAATCGAATATGGAATCTTCTCTGGTTTTACCGACAACTTCTTCGACATCTTTTTCTTCAACGCTGCCGCGTTCTCCAACAAAGGAAACCAGTTTTCCCAATTCAGCAAGCGATCGGCGCAATTCAAATCCGGTTTTTTTACCTAGAGCAATCCAGGCTGCCGGGGTCAAATTCTTGCCGTAACTTTCCAATAATTTCCGGGCTTGCCTTTGAAGTAATTCTTTTTGGGCTGTCTCACCCTTGGTTTCTCCAAAGTAGAGGACAACCCCGGCATCGGAGACTATTTTAAAAATCTTTTTTCTTTTATCAACTGTATCCGCGATCAGGATTATACAATTTCCCGCCGGAAGTCCCCGCGCAAACAACTCACCCAGTTTATCGGCCTTATCGGCACCGGATCCGGCAGAGTGCCCCGAAGAAACGCAAATATTCATAATCCGGGGCAACCATTTCCCCCGGTCTTCTCCCGAATCGCCTTCAACAACTTTACGCCATTGTTCGTCAGTTATCTTTTTCCAACCGGCCCCCTGCAAATCTTCCAGAGAAAAACCGGCAATTCTTAGAAAAGTCAGAAAGTATTTTGCCGCTTTCGCCGGTTGTTCATCAATATTTTCTCTAATCGTTGAAATCAGATCCGCTAAATTTTCACGGGAATGAAAAATAGTAGTATTGCGCACTACAACCACTTTCCGTCCGCCTAGTAAAGAAGGAGATAAAATAAGATCGCTTAGGTTATCAATATCCGCGTTTTCGCCGTCAAGAAAAAAAAGGCCAAAGTCACGATCGGCTGGAGGCAGAATTAAATCTAATATTTTCTGGAGAGCTTCGGTAATTAGATATTCTTCTTCTCCATAGAGAAGATAGCAAGGTGCCAAAACACCCTTATTAAGGTCGGCAAAAACTTTTTCTAAAGTCATAATCGACTCAACTGCCATATTATACTATGACATATTTTTTTATATGTTTGACAACTTCTTCGGGATCATCAATGATTTGAATCAATTCCAGATCGGCGGATTGAATTTTGCTTTCCTGCAGCATAGTCTTTTTCATCCAATCCAACAGACCTTGCCAATAGTCGCTGCCCATCAGAATTAAGGGAAAGCTTTTGATTCGCTTTGTTTGAATTAAAGTCAACGCTTCAAAAAGCTCATCCATCGTGCCGAAGCCGCCCGGTAAAATCACGTAAGCCATGGCATATTTGACAAACATTACTTTACGGATAAAGAAGTACTTGTAATCAAGATGAATATTGGCATAGGGATTCGGCTTTTGTTCAAACGGCAAACGGATATTCATGCCTACCGATTTTCCGCCAGCTTCACTGGCGCCTTTATTGGCCGCCTCCATAATGCCGGGGCCGCCTCCGGTAATTACACTAAAACCATTTTGAGCTAAAAGCCGGGCCAGAATTTCTGTTTTTTTATAGTAGGCATCATCAGGCTTCACTCTGGCTGAACCGAAAATAGTGACGGCATTATGCACTTCAGAAAGAGTTTCAATGCCCTCAACAAATTCAGCCATAATGCGAAACACCCGCCACGATTCTTCAATGGACAGTGAATCAATTAAGTATTGTTTTTCTTCCATATTGTAACTCCCGTAACTGATACTAGCAAAACAAGATGAAGACTTGATACCTTTGCACAATTCGGCTATTCGTCATTCCGTATCCTCCGCTGGCGGAGGTGTCACGTAGTGACGGAGGTGGAAAATAATTACTGCTTTGAGCTTCAAGCTTCGAACTGCATGACGGCCACATTAATACGTCCACCCCCTGCCCCCGCCAGCGGGGGACATACAAAGAAATTGCGACACAGTCTCCTTCGCCGGAATGACAAAATTGTTGGTTTTATAAAGATTTGCAAAGATCTCGACTTAATTAGTACGGCGTCTTTGAGTCTTGGCCAGTCTGCGGCGTGCTTCAATTGTTTTTCTCTTTTTCTTCACAGAGGGCTTTTCATAAGCACGGCGAACTTTTAATTCCTTAAATAAGCCGCTTTTCGAAAGTTTATTTTTCAATATTTTTAAAGCTTTCTCCACATCGTTGTCAATTACTTTTACTTCCAAATTAATTCCTCCAGTTTTTCATTATTATAATATGTTACTTAATTATTATAAACTATCAGGCGCAAAAAAAGGGCAGTACGGCAACTCCAAGAACATCTTGTGCCGTAAACTACCCTGAAAATTTACAATCAGTTTTAAATCACGCTCCCAACTCAGAAATAACGCTCTTCAAAACCTTAATAAAGGTTGCGTTTTCTTCAAGATTTCCTACAGTAACCCGCATGCAGTTTGTCATTCGAGGCGGTTTATTCAGGTTCTTCACATAAATACCCGCTGCAGTAAGGTTTATATATATGCGATCCGAATCAAAAATGCAACTAAAATAAATAAAATTAGCCCGGGACGGATAGGGCTTAATTCCGGCAATTTCCTGCAAAGCCAGGTAGAGTTCTGCGCGTCTTTTTATCACTTCTTGGACTTGACTGGCGAATTCCATCGAATAATCCAGAAAAAAGTTGGCGGCTATTTGTGACAGTGAATTGATGTTATAAGGTAATCGCACTTTATCCAATTGAGCGATAATATCTTTATTGCCAATTAAAAAACCCAGGCGCATCGAGGCCATACCCTGCTTGGACAGGGTTTTTAAAATAATTAAATTGTCGTATTTTTTTAATAAGGGCACCAAAGTGTCCCCCGAAAAGGCGGCATAAGCCTCGTCAACGACGACCACGCCAGGAGATTTTTTGATGATTGCTTCTATTTTATCCCGGCTAAACAAATTACCGGTTGGACTATTCGGATAACTTAAGAAAACCAATGCAGGAAAATTTATCTCAATTTTGCCAAGCATCGCTTCTGTATCGAGGTCAAAATTCTGTTCAAGAGGTACTTCCACTACCTTATTGCCGGTATTTACCGCAATAATTTTATACATAACAAAAGCCGGAACAGGCACCAATACCCCATTTATTTTACCTTTAAACGTCAGACATAAAATTTGAATCAGTTCATCTGACCCGTTGCCCAGCATAACCATATCCCGATCTACGCCGAAATATTGAGCAAACCTTTCGCGCAATCTAGGTGATCCTGCTTTCGGATATCGATTGAAATCAACCTTGCCCATCTCTTCGAGAAGTTTTTTTTTCAAAGGCTCCTGCAGGCTGAATGGATTTTCATTGGCATCCAGTCTGATTATGAGGCCAGGGGAATATGCCGGGGCCACATAGCCGCTTTGTTCAAAAATTTCTTTTGCTACTAAATCCTTAATAACCATTATAATAATTAACCTATCTTATACCAATCCTAAATCAAAGCGCTATCTTTGTTGGTCCCGCTTTTAGCGGGATCGGTTTCCTCAACGTATTTGTAGGGAACGGTCGCGACCGTTCCCTACACGCCTCCTCCTTGCCGCCTCGATATCATCTTTGATTTAGAATGGTATTCAATGTTTTTTCCGTTCTATATTCCAACGCAAATCTTCATATTTCTTTATTAAATCATTTTTGAGCATGTTTTCTCCCGGCGTCAGGGGTTCTTCTACTATTTGGGCTCCCAATACGTCGGCAAAACCTTTTTTCAGCGAATTGCAAATTTCCTTTGTTTCTATGGGATTAGCAATTCCTTCGTTTATTGCCGCTACTGAATTTTTTAGTTTTGCCAAATGCTCGGACGTACTAAAAGGCAAAATTACTGATAACGCCTTTACTGGATCAAAAGTTAAAAGCAATGAGCCGTGTTGTAAAAAACCGCCCTTAGTCCTCATTTGAGCGCTGCCGCAAATCTTACGGCCAGCAACTAAAAGTTCGTTTCTGGAAGGAATAGAGAAGCAGCAAGACCCCAAATCCAGATCTTTCGTGGCTTGGCCAGCGGGGGCGAGATTTGCCTTTATCCCCAAATAAGCCAGGCCTCGAACAAGGCAATCACTGATTACTTTATATGTGCCTAAAATATTCGCAGGAAAAGATTTCTCCCCAACGCCAGCTACAACAGAATACGTAATCTCATCATTATGAAAAACAGCCTTCCCGCCCGTGAGCCTTCTGACAATATCAACCCCCATATTGCTGCACTGCTCTAAATTTAACTCGCTTTGGGGATCTTGAAAATAACCAATGGAGACTGCCGCGGGGTGCCATCCATAAAATCGAATTGTCGGTTTCTTTTTGTTCTTTATAGTTTCCCGAAATATGGCCTCATCAATAGCCATATTTTCAAATGCATTATATCGATTATAATTTAAAAACCGCCACGTCATAAAATGGATTCAGGCAATCTCATCCTGCATAATAAAATCATGGTAGCCTCTGGCATCAAAAAGGTCATCTAATTCCTGCATATCATCCATTTCAATAACAATGAGCCATCCAGCATCATGCGGATCACTGTTAATTATACCAATATCATCGGCAACGTCTTCATGGATACTGACAACTGTGCCGCTAACCGAAGAGATCAAATCCACTACTGCTTTGGTTGATTCAATGGATCCGAACGCTTCATCACGCTCTATATAAGTATCAATTTCTGGAAATTCTACAGACAATATTTCGCCCAAACTTTCCTGAGCGTAATCGGTGATACCTAAAGTAGCCATATCTCCGTCAACCCGCACCCAGATGTGCTCACGACTATAAAGTAAATCTTCTGGAAATGTCTTCATAACAGCATAACCTCTGCTTTTAATTTATAATGAGAAGTTGTTTATCCATTTTTGTAAAAATTTCGCAACTATTTTCTTTCACCAAAACTGTATCTTCAATTCTGATGCCCCAGAGCCCCGGAATGTAAAGACCAGGTTCGACTGTAACTACCATTTGTGCCTCTAAAACATCTTGAGAATTAGGCGCAAGACGCGGCGCTTCATGAACTTCCAAACCAACACCATGACCTGTTCCGTGCGGAAAATATTGGCCATATTTTTCTCCCAAAACACTACGGGCGCAATGATCAACCGTACTGGCAGTAACATTTGTTCTAATTGCCGCTATAGCATCATCATGCGCCTGCTTGACTATTTGATAAGCATTCTTTTGCTGATCTGTCAATTGCCCAAAAGCAAAAGTGCATGTTTCATCAGAACAATATCCTTTATACTTCACGCCAAAATCAATAACTATAAAATCGCCTGCTTTTATTTTTCTGTCAGTTGGTTGAGCATGGGGGAGCGCTGAATTTTCACCCGCGGCAACTATTGCCTCGAAGGCGAGTTGATCAGCACCGGCTCGGCGCGCGTGAAGTTCAAGTTGCAGCGCCAATTCTCTTTCTGTACAGCCTGGTTTTATATCACGAATGAGGGCGGCAATAGCCGCCGACGAAATTGCCGCTGCTTTTTTCATAAGTGTGATTTCTGTTTCATCCTTATAGGCCCGAAGAAACTTCAGATCGTCACCAATATTTATGAGAACCTCATCATCAAGACGTTGAGTTAATTGATTATACATATCTACACTCATGGAGACTGCCTCAAAACCGATATGCTTTAAACCAAGGTCTTTGATCGCCTGAATGATTCCTTCAACTTTATCCTTATATTCAATTACCGGGATATTTTGAACTTCAAGGGCGGCTTGAGTTGTATATCTTCCGTCAACGAGCAAGAATGATCTATCCGGACAAATTATCAGCACGCCATCGCTGCCGGTAAATCCGGATAAATATCTTATATTGATAATGTTTAAAAAAATAAGGCCATGAATTTTTAAATCGGCAAGCTTGCGCTGAATAACGGAGATTCTTCCTGGAAAAATTTTATTTTCTTGTTGCATGCGCACTTAACCTATCGATGTTTGCAAGCCAGCATGACAACATGCAGATAGAAAGTTTATTTTATGGACCGCAAATATTCTTTGGCTTTTTTACCGTAAGCGGATTGAGGTGAATATTTAATAACTGCCTGAAATGCTTTTTTAGCATTGGCCTTGTCTTTAATTTTTAAATAAGTCTCCCCCAAAAAAAATTGGGCATTGTAAAGAGAAGGCGACAATTCAACTGCTCTTTTAAAATACTGGATGGCTTCTAAGAGATTAGACTGATCTAAATAAATAAGACCAATGTTTTTTTCAATTTGCGGCCGCAAGATAGTTCCCGGATCCCTTTTAAGAGCCTGCTGATATTGGATTAAAGCATGCTGATAATCTTTTTTGTTATAATAAGCCCAACCTGAATTATAAAGAGCGAAAGATGGCGTATCATAGATATCATTGGCAAGGGCTTTGTCAAACTCTTCAATGGCTTTATCCCACAGCTCCATATCCATATAAAGAACACCCAAATAATTATGGGCTTCAGAATAGTTTTCTTTTAAAGAAATTGCTTCTTTAAATTCACCCATGGCTTTGTCCCTCAAACCTTTACCAAGGTATGCAATGCCCATATAATAATGGATTTTAGGATCTCCTGATGAGTATTTTTCCGCTTCAATTAATTCCTTCAGAGCATTATTAAATTGACCGGCTTCGATCAAAGAGATACCTTTATTCAGAAACACTTCGGCTTGTTCCTTGTGCCAAGGAGTATTGGTGCAGGAAAAGAAAACAATTTGGCAACAAAGTAAAACTACAATTATTAGTTTATTCATTTTATGTAATGATAAAGACCTTCCATTGTAACTGTTTTACAAAAATCACAATTATTATTTAGTTTTTTCCAATCCCCCAAGGAATCCCGCTCCTCCTATTATTTTTGGAGTTATAAAAATCAAGAGTTGTCTTTTTTGTTTTTTGACATTTTCCGTTTTAAACAACCAACCCAACACCGGAATTTTATAAAACCAAGGGATGCCGGTTACTGTTTCATCTTCTTGCGTTCTTGATACGCCACCAATAACAAGGGTATCTCCATCCTGTACAACAATTTTTGATTCCACTTCATTCTTTCTTATTGGAGGATTACCTCCAAGACTTGCGCCTTGGGCATAATCAGGAGTATCATTGGTGGCCTTTATTTCCATTGATATCTTGCCTTCTTCAGTTATTTGCGGTTTTACTTCCAGTTTTAATACAGCCTCTTTAAAAGTTACAGTGGCAGGAGAACCGACCGCTCCCGGAGTAACATAGGGAACTTCATCACCCTGCTTGATTACAGCCTTAACACCATCCATAGTCACTACTTTGGGTGAAGAAATAATTTTCCCCGTTTGATTCTGTTCCATAGCAGAAAGTTGGGCTTCGATAAAACCAAGAGCGTTACCAAATACAAGACCTAAAGTAGGCGAAGCTACCGCCCCAGCAAAATTAACTGCCGCCATAGTCAAGGGAGTTGTGCTAAGTGACGTCCCAGTAATTTCAGGAGGATAAGAGAATTTTTGAGAATTAGTGGAAAGTGGATTGGAACCACCGGATACACCCAGACCATAGGAACCTACTGATTGCGAATTGGCAAAACCCCACTGAATTCCAAGATTTCTGACAAATAACTCGCTTGCTTCAACAATTTTCGCTTCAATCAGTATCTGTCTTAATTTACCTTTCTCGACTAATATTTTTAATTCTCTTTCTTTACGCGTCTCTTCAGCCTTGCGCTGATCCTCTTCGGCTTTTACTTTATCACCTTCATCTTTTTTCTTTCTTTCCAACGTCATAACGCTAATAACATCGCCCATTTGTTTTTTGGTTAAACCATGAATATCTAATATAGAGTCTAATGCTTGTTCCCAAGGAACATTCTTTATAGTTAAGGTAACTTTACCCTTGACGTCATCGCCGGACACTATATTTGTATTTCCGTATTCAGCCATCAAACGCAACACTGTCTTGATATCCGCATCTTGAAAATCAAGAGTTATCAATCTATCTGTATTACGCCTAGAAATTATTTTTTTAGCCGGCTTTGCTTCATTGATGTCAGCATCATCGCTGAATGCTACAGTTTCCTCACTTATTTTTTCCACATCTTTTTTCTTCGCTGCTACTTTCTTATTTTTCCCTTTCGCAGCCAAAGATTTAACCAGTCTTTTTACCACCAGGCTGGAGATATTGAAATCTATAAAAATATTTTTCCCCTCTTGTCTTATCGCATAGGGAACGTTTTCTTTAAGGTCAATAGTTAAATATATAAATTGCTTACCATCTAATAATTGTTGCCGTGGCTGGACACGAAGAATATTGACTAGCGATCCTTCTCCCAAAGAACCTCGCAGATTATCCGGTGCAAACATATTTTCTAACTTAATCAGCAGGCTGCCATCAGCCGAAGTCAATACACTAATTACCGGTTGTTGAGATACAACAAGATTAATTCTTTCTTTACCGGGTAATTTTTCAAACAATACGTTTTCCAAATATCCTACTTTGGCTGCCGCCGTCTCACTTTTCTTATCCGGAGTGTTTCTTTGATCAGCATTTTCAGCAGATGGAGAAATCCCCGGATTATATACAAAAATCCAAAAAACTATAAAAACAGGAATTATCCTGGATAAAGATTTTTTCATGGTTTTACCTCATTGCCTTTATGAAGCTTTAATATAATTCTTCTTGTTTTCCTTTTGTCGGGTTCTTCTACAATAACACGGTCGGCCATTATTTCTAAAACCTTCCCCCTATGCAGACCAATGTGCGTTCCCTTTAACAAAGGGTAGAATTTCAACTTGCCTTCGTCGATAATTTCAACAATAGCCAAGCGCTGTATATGATCACCAACAATTCCTGACAGTTTGAATTTTTCAATTTCATCCCTTTCCAGCGGATAAGTTGAGACCTTTTTTTCTTCTTTCTTTTTAGTGGCAATATCTACATCCATGAAAGGCTGGAATGGATCAGGTTTACCTAATGGATAGTATTTGTAATTACTGTCTGGCATTTTCTCTGCTTGCACTTGCTCTTGGATTTGCGGTTGAACTGAGGTAGGCGCAGCAGACGAAGGAGGGACGGATGCCGGAGTATTTTTAGTCTCCACAGCATAAGCAAATATAAAGACCGTATGGATAATTACAAAAATATTAAAAATAATGAATTTTATTTTTTTCATTTTATTTTTTCTTTTTTATCTACAAACATGTATGTCTTTATTGTACAAGAAGTAGTGATAGCATATCCTCGTCCTTTAACATCCTTTCTCTCCCCCATGGAAATATCGGAAATATTGATGATGCGCGGTAACTTGGCCACCTTTTCAAAAAAATAAACGATATTTTGAAAAGAACCGGTCACCGTCACTCCCACAGGTATTTCCTCGTAAAAGGGCTCAAGTTCAGGTACAGGATTTTTCTTGCCATCTGCGGGATTAGTTGCTGTGGCCGCCGGTTTTTGTTCGGTTTGGCGCTGATCCGAAGGCTTTAAGAGTGCCGCCGTCTTGTGTTCTTCTTTGGAAATTTGCTTATCCAGAGTCTTTGGTACCACGGCTTTAGGCTCAAACAACAAAAAGTCAATACCCGCGTCTCTGCCAGCCATGGCCACAGAATGGAAAAGGCCGGGGATTTCCCGCTGGTCGGGAAGTTTTTGCAAAGCTACTTTGTAATTTTCTTTCAACGCAGCAACATCAGTTTTATATTTATTGACTTGCATTGTAATTTTTTCTTTTTCTCTAATTTGCCCCTGCATATCTTCTAGTTGCTTATCCAATTTTGTTTTATTTTCAATTGCATCAGACAAAAAGTAAAAATAATCTAAATAACCAATTATAAAAATAACCAAGATTATAATCAGCGCTTTGGCCTGAGGTGACATTTTTTTTATGTCGTTGATTGAAATGGCCATAAATTAAAATCCTTTTTTCATAACACATGAAAAAATAAAAAGCTGTAAGGTTATCCCGGAAATCTCTGTCTTCTTTGACGAGACCAAATCTACCGACTTTATTGGTTCAAATTTCTCAATAGTTTTCATAAAATCGGCAACAGTAATATTGTCCCGGCCAACTCCTTCAATCTTAAAATTATTACCCTTTTGGGTAATTTTAGTTAGCCAGATATTTTTGGAAGGAACAAGAGCGGCCAGATCATCTAAAGTTTTTACAGGTGCTAAACGGTTTTCTTCCAGAGTATGAATTACAGCAAGTTTTTGTTCCAGTTCTTTTTTATTGGTTTTAAACTTTTCTAAATCACCGATTTTTTTATTTAAGTCAGCAAGAGAAGCCTCTGCTTCCTTTACTTGACTTGCCAAATTGCTAATCGTAGACGTTAATTGAATCTGGACATAAATCAGCAAAAGGATGAAAAAAATAAATGAACCGGCAATAATAAATATTTGACGGGAAATATTTTCCTTTTTTGCTTTTTCGTGATAAGGTAAAAGGTTAATTTTAATCATTTATCACCTATTTTCCTTAAACCTAACCCGATAGCCAAAGCGGCAATTGGCCTGATACTGTCCAATTTTTTAGCATCAATATTTCTCTTGTTGTAGCCGACTTTCAACAATGGATTGATTAGCTCCGTCTCCACATTTAACCTTTGCGATAAATTCCCTGCCAATCCCTGAATTCTTGCCGATCCACCGGAGAGAAACACATGCTTGATGTATTCTCCTCCAAAAGTTGAGCGAAAATAATCAATTGATCTTTCAATTTCTGCGCAAATCGGCTCGGCGAGTTCCAGAATACTGCTATTAAGTTCCGCGTTGTCCTGATTGCTGCCAGAAATTCCTTCCACCTTAATTTTTTCCGCATCTTCAAACGATACTTTGTGTTTTTCCTGCAAACCGTCAGTGATGGAGTTCCCCCCCATTGTAAAATCTCTCGTAAAAATAGACATTCCGCCTTTAATAACATTAATATTGGTGATGCTCGCCCCAATATTAATAATTACCACTATTTCATTGCTCTCAAATTCATAATTAGCCTCATACATGGTTTCCAGAGCGAAGGAATCTACATCCATAATCGTTACGCCCAGACCAGCAGATGTAATTGCATCAAAATAATTATTAACATCAGCTTTCTTGGCAGCAACGATTATGACATCCATTTGATTTGGATTATATTCATTATCACCCAAAATCTGAAAATCATAATTAACATCGGCCATATTATCAAAAGGCAGGTACTTGCCCGCTTCATCACGAATCAGATCTCGTAATTCCGTTTCATCCATTTGCGCAAATGTTACCTTTTTCACAATAACTGAATTACCGGAAAGAGAAGTGACTATACCTTTGCCTTTACAGCCGGAATTACGGAAGAGCTCCTTGATTCTTAAAGACAACATTTTGGCATCAGTAAGAACACCTTCAACTATTATACCTTTTGGCAGAGGAATTTGTAAGAAGCGGTTAAGAACATGGCCATTAGAAGTGCTGATGATTTCAGCTAATTTTAGAGAACTTGATCCGATATCCAAACCAACAAGTCTCTTAGTGCCAGAAAAAATATCTTTTAAGTTTAACATTTAAACACCGTTATATTTCTATTGTCTGAAAACTCTCTGGGCTCATTTTGCCAGTCGATAAACAACATCCCCCTTTTTAACCATACCTAATTCGTTGCGGGCTATTGATTCTATGTAGGTCAAATCACTGCGTAACAAAAGTATTTTCCTTTTTAATTCATCGCTTTCTGCTGCTATCATACCATTTTGTGAATTCAACTGAGCTAGCCGCTTGCTCATCAAATAATTATCAACAATTCCCCGATTACCAAACGTTATCAAAAGCGCCATTAAAAATAAAAAAACAACGAGATACCTGCCTATCTTCATGAGTAATCAATCCCTCCTCACTAATTATAATGTATCCATCGCCTCTTCAAGGAAATACTTCTTCATATTGCTTCTGCAGTGCCTTGGCCACTTTCAATTCCGAATTTTTTCTCGTAGACAAACCCTTCTCCATTTTCGCAATTGTTTGCGGCGTCAATTCTGCTTTCCTTGCCAACTCAGCTATACTTAAAGGAATAGCCTCTCGAAATATTTTCACTTTATTTTTCTGTATATTTTCTGCCATAATTTAAAGAGACACCTCGTTTGTTCATTAAAAAACACTAATTTTAAATAAAAATCAAGAAAAAAGTTTAATATTAATTAATATTAATTAATATTAAACTTTTAAATAACCGGCATATATTTACTTTGGACTAAACACAGAATATTTAATTTATTGACAAAATAAAGCATAATACCTTGAATAAACAATAGGATACAACAGAAAGGAATAATTATTTCAGAAATTAAATTTGATGGAGTCGTAAAAAGTCGAAAGCTCCCTCTCCCTTGACGGGAGAGGGTAGGGGTGAGGGTGAATATACAAAGTTATTTCGTTTCATTCCCTCCCGCCAGGGGGAGGGAAAAAGCTACTTTTTACGAGTTCATCAAATTTCCACGGAAGGCAATATCTGTTGCGGCTCACCAAGTAAAAACTTACCGCATTCAATCCATTCCTTTAAAATATTGGCGATTTGTCTCGCCTTATAATAACTGGAAAGGGGCGCGGTTATAACCTTTGTCCCATTGATGATGATTGTACCGCTGCGCAAATCCTTATAACTGACTTCCGCTAAAGGCTTGGCTACTCCTTTGGGATAATCCATACCATAGTCATAAATTTGAGTATAGATATCTTCATCTTTAACTGCAGTAAGGCGAGCCATTTCTTCATCCAAAATGGGAATTGGAATGCCAATGCCAACAAATAATGAAACGCCGTAACCCAGTATGCTCGCTCCGGTTAACCATTCCGGAATCATTTCTTTCAAATTGCCCACAACAGCAATTGTACCGGCACCTTGCTTAGGGACGCCATTGGCACCTCGCAGAACGTTGGGATTGTGCTGGGTTCCCGGCCAGGCAACGAACCCTTGCGCCCCACCTAAAAATATTCGTGTACCAACGCCGATTGTCCTGTAGTAGGGATCGTTAAATAAAGGACTCAACTGTCCTGATGTTGCATAAGCAGCGTTGGCCATCTGCGGACGCAACATTCCCATATAAGTATAAATTGTTGTGTCTGATAAATTAACGGCACAGTTATAATTTTGATAGGCATTGCGCGGATTAAATAAAATAGCATCCTTTAAATCATGAATTGTAATATTTTTTTCATATTTTCTTGCGGGATAACAATCTGTCCCGTAGCCTTCAGCCCGTAATTTAACCACGTTTCCGGCAACTAAGTCTTCTATGACATGGCCGCCTCCGTAATTAAACTCTCCGGGATAAACGCTATTGAGCGGATCTCCCTCCACTACTTCCGTCGCCCCGATATAGCAATCAACAGCGGCAATGCCTCCATAAGCGGGAACATCGTTCAACCATACCTTGGAGGCGCGGATACGGGGAGATGTATGACCGAAATTAAGAAAAGCCCCCGACGAGCACATGGGGCTGAATGTGCCGGTAGTAACAACATCAATCTTGCGGGCAGCTTCGACTTCGCCGTGTTTTTTCACCACATCAATCATTTCTTCGGCGGTGACAACTACTGCTCTTCCCTTTTTTATCTTTTCATTAATCTCCTGAAATGTTTTCTTAACTTTAAATTTTTTCATGAATCCATCTTGCCGAAGAAAATTTTAATTTCTCATACCACTGTTTAATGACAATTGCAAAATCCAGAAACTGGACCAAAATTTCAGGTATGGCCAAATCCGCCGTTTCCTCTTGATGTATTATTTAA
>PLNU01000139.1 GCA_003142835.1 Syntrophaceae bacterium | reverse complement strand
TAACTTTAAAAGGGATAGTGGCCAAAACAAAATTGTTGAGGATCTGGCCTTCGTTTTAATGCATGAGCTGGCAGAGGGTGATTTTTGGTCTAAAACATTAGAAGATGATCAAGAGGCACATATCGAACATATAAATGAAATAAATATTTTAAAAACTGGAGAACAAAATTATCGGCATTTACTCGATGAGAAAATCGCAAACAGACGTGCTCTTAGAGCAATTAGAAGAATGTGGCCAAATGCTAAGTGGATAAATCCAGAAGATGAATTTGAAGAGGATAAATGAATACGGATCTTGAAAAAGGCGGGGAAGAAGAGCAAGAAGAATAAAATAATGGCAGAAACAGAAAACTTTAACGTAGTACCCATAAACGAGATACCTTTTAGAACACACACTCCATACCGACCCGAAGAAATGATCAGAATATACCATTTCATGCACGAATCGTTTCCCCATCTGACTTACGGAGGGGGAAGGGATAAAAAGGCCGTCGTGGAATATCCACCCGAAGAGATCTGCGGCCACGATAAATGGAAAGAGGTTTTGGATACGGTTTTGAAACCGGAGTTGGAAACTTTAGACCTTAACTTAAGAAGAAAAACCAAAATCATCGTTCGGTTTGCAGAGAGACTACATGATTATGATTTGGGTACTAATTTTTCCGGCAGTGGTATGCCTTTTAAAAACCGAAAGGAGCAATGGTTCCGAATAAGTTATATTGGAAAAGACGGTAAGGCTAGAGGCTTAAAAACATTAATCTATATCCTGATGCATGAATTGACGGAGGCCGACTTCTGGGCAAAAACAAATAAGTATGACCCTGATATGGCAATTAAAAAAGTTGAAGGTGAAACGCTTGAGAATGATCGTAAAGCTTACAGACACCTAGCGGATGAAGAAACCGCGCATAGGCGTGCTTGGAGAGCCATAAAAAGAATGTGGCCTGACGAAAAATGGGACAGCTTTGAAAAAGAGTTTGAAGAAAATAGGTAGTATAATAAATTAATGGAAAATAAACTTCACGATCCGTTTGGTCACGCCTTAGTATTAATGTTTTCCTTTTTCATTCTTCTTTTTGTCTTCGCAAAATGGGGACCCGCGATTAATTTTAATTCGACAACCCAAACGGCCGGACAGCCTTTTGTTGTTACCGGAACAGGAAAGGCCACCACCGCTCCTGATATTGCCAAAGTAGATTTCGGAATCGAACAAACGGGAACCGATTTGAAAACAGTTCAGAATTCGGTAGACCAAAAATCCCAAAGTTTAGTAGCCCAAATTAAAAAACTGGGAATTGCAGCTTCCGATATACAAACAACTTCCTATCAAGTAAATCCGCAATACGATTACACAGCACCGGTCCAAAATATAACCGGCTACGATGTTTCTACAAATTATGAAGTTACAATACGTGACTTCACAAAAATTAATGATTTAATAGCAACCGCCACAAGTAATGGCGCCAATAACATAAGCGGAGTAAATTTTGACTTAAGTGATACCCTCAAAAACCAGACAATGCAAACAGCAAGAGAACAGGCCGTCAGCGAAGCCAAGCGGCACGGGATCGAGCGGACTCACGGCTTCTTTTTGGTCGGCTCCCCCGGTGAGACCGAGGAGGACATCCTGGAGAGCTTTCGCTTCGCCGCCCGGTTGAAGCTGGACACGTTCGGGTTTAACCGGCTGTGCGTGTATCGTGGCACCCCGCTATGGCGCGAGTATGTTGGGCGGGGCATCATCGATGACGAACGGGACTGGGCCAAATGGTTCAAGTGTTCCGATATTGATCCGACTGTCCTGCCCAGCGAGGTGGTGAACCGCGCCAGGCAGCGGGGTTATGCGCTGTTGTTTGCCCATCGCCTCCTGCGCCGTCCCGTCCAGACCTGGAAGCTCCTCCGCTCCCTGGGCCGACACATGAAAGTTTCGGACATCCTCAAGCTGTTGAGCAGCCCGTTTCGGAGGCGCGCGTTGAATCGCAAAACGGAACTGTCGGCCCGGATGATCGACCTGGGATTGACCGCGCCTATCCGGACCGCCACGGCGATGGGAACCCCGGCGGGGCCCGCCTAACGTCGTGACTGCCGAGTCCGCCCGAACATCTCGGCGGAGAGGCCAGAACCGCTTGAACAGACAGTTATAAAAGGTGAATTTGAAAGGGTAACTGATTATCAAATGAGATATACACAATTGAGCTCATTAACGATATCAGCCGACCTAATAATCAAAAAATATTTTATTCATTTTCAGGAAAACAGGCCTGCTTTCAAGAGAAAATACGATGATATTGAAAGAAGACTCGATCAAGTTGCAACAGAAGCAATGAAAATAGTGAAAAAGTAACATTGTTGGAATCTTTGGAATAAACAAAGAGTCAGAACGCATTCTAAGTTAACTGCTGAGGTTCATAAATGAAAGAGGGGGTCAAAGTTTTTTATCTGTAACCCCCGCTATCATTGAAAATGAACATAACGGGTGACATCAATGACTGTTGTTCCTTGCTGAAACATTGTCAACGTACTTTTTGTTCTCCATTCATGCTTCCAGTCAAAAATCCGCATCATATAATTGCGACTTTCTGATGGTTGATGTATGAAATAGCGTCGATTCGTTAAAGCAGGAAATCAATGAGATCATTACTCATAAGAATCACACTTGTTACTTTTCTATTTGTCTTCTTCATTTCCGGACAATTACAGGCACGACAGAAGAGCGACGGTCGATTTATTGCAAAAGGCAACGGGACGGTATTGGATACCAAGACCGGCCTGATGTGGGCGGCGAAGGACAACGGGGAGGATATTGACTGGGTAGACGCCAAGAGATATTGCGAGAATTATCGCCGGGGCAGTTATACGGATTGGCGAATGCCGACGCAGGATGAATTGGCGGGGTTGTTTGATTGGGCTAAAAGTTATAAGTCTGACTGTCGTATAATTGTCCATTTAACGGAATTGATTCGTCTTAGTTGTACTTTCGTGTGGGCTTCCGAAACACGTAGTAACGACGCCGCCCATTTCCATTTCCGCGTCGGCCAACGGGGCTGGTGTGACCAGTCCGACCACCTCCCCCGGGCACTCCCGGTGCGTTCTGGCAAGTAGGTTATTTGGTCATTTGGTTCTTTGAGCTTTTTCTTTTGGATATGGATCGCAGCCAGACACCTTTCTTTT
>PLNU01000014.1 GCA_003142835.1 Syntrophaceae bacterium | reverse complement strand
AACGCACAATTTCATCCACAAAACCTTTGCGGGCGCAAAACAATGGTCCCGATGTCCGGTCATAATGATCGACCATTTCATTCATTTTGTCGATTGTTGGTTGCAGCGGTCTTCCGGCATCTTTTTCTTTGACGAGCCTGCGGGCGTAACTTGCCGCAGCCGCAGTTTCGCCGTGCATCACGTTGATTTCCGTTGTGGCCGTACCCAGAGAAAAGGCATTGTTGTTATTGGCGGTAGGACCGCCAAGTACATAGTGCGCGGCGGCTGTGCCTTTGCGCAAAACCACCAGCATCATCGGCAGATGGGAATTTTCAATTGAATAGATCAGCGATTGTCCCAGCCCCAACAGTTCCGCCTTTTCCGCTGTATCGCCAACGTCAATGCCGCTGGTATCCTGAAACCAGATCATGGGAACTTTATCGCGCGAACACAGGGTGACAAACTCACTCATTTTGATCAGACCCTGGCGGTAAAGTTTCCCGCCGACACCAATATATTCGTTGGTGTACTCAGGATAATTGGGAAGAATTCCCTGCCGGTTGCCGACCACGCCTAGAAGATAACCATCTATTTTAACCAAACCGGTATACATCTCCGGTCCAAATCCCGCGCGGAATTCCAGATGTTCGGAATTGTCCGTAAGCCTTGCCAGCACCTGCTCAAAATCATAGACTCGCTTTTTGTTTACCGGAACAATGGAGGCAATTTCGGAAGGAGAATATTTAGGCTCCGCGGGCTGGGCGACACGGAAAAACCGTGGATTGTAGGCAGGCAAATCCGCCATGTAATCTTTGATGGCGTCGAGCACCTGTTTCTCCTCATCAAAAACTGCGCGGAAAAACCCGGTGACATCGTAATGAACTTTAACGCTTCCCGGCGGGACGGATTTGAAATGACGAGTGGCGTTGATGATCTCTTCGGCGCCCGCTTCATCAAAAGAACCTTTGGGCGACATACCGCTGACAATGCCGCTGCCGCCTACAGCCATATTAGCTTTTTTATGAGCCAGCAGAATGGTCGGGCTGATCGCCTGATAGCCGCCACCGGCGGGATTGGTACCGTAAATACCGGCTATAACCGGAATGCCCATCTGCTCGAGTTCCGCGTGACGGAAAAAGCAAGTGCCCTGTCCCCGGCGATTAGCGTACATTTTTTCCTGTTCGGGCAGCTTTACGCCGGAGCAATTCACCAGCCAGACAAGGGGGATATTAAGAATTTTGGCGATATCTGTTACCCGGAGATTATTTTCCGGTTGCCCCGCAATCCAGGCCCCGGCCATCCATTTGTTGTTGAAACCGATTATGACACACCATTTGCTATTGATGCGTGCCAGACCGTCCACCACACCCGTGCTTCCCGATTCTTCATTTTCCGGATCGAAAATGCTATGCAATGGGCAGAAGGTTCCGGGATCGACTAAATAATCAATGCGTTCCCAGACACTCATTTCGCCGCGTTCATGAAGTTTTTGCAGCGGTACGCCGACGTTCTTAATCCTCTCCACTTCCGCGTCGATTTGTTTCATCATCTCTTCAACGCGCTTACAATTGTCCTGCATGCTTTCTGTCTGTTTTGGAGAAAGCGGCTTTCCCAACGGATCCATTTTTTCGAAATATTGTCTCATTTTTCAACCCCCGAATTATTAAGAAATTATAAAGTGTCTCCCAATAAACGCAAATATAAAAGCGCTGGATTTCGGTTCAAACCCAAAATGCCTGGCTCAAAATAATCCTATGCCCTGTTGGGAGCAAAACCCATTGCCGCGTTGGCCACAATCATTGTATGCATATTTGATGTTCCCTCCAGTGTTTCGAACTGTTTCGAGTCACGCAGGAAACGGCCACAGGGATATTCATTGGAATAGCCGAAGGAACCATAGAGTTTCATACATTCATTGGCGTCATGAACGACAACTTTGGCGCCGTAGAGTTTGGACATGGAGGTCTCCATGACATTGGGCAAGCCCTTGTCCTTGAGCCAGGCTGCTTTGTAAACCAAAGCCGCCAGCGTCTCATGGCCAACTTTCATTTCAGCAATCTGCTGTTGGATAAGCTGGTATTTGCCGATGGGTTGGCCGAACTGGCATCGCTCTGTCGCGTATTTCGCTGAGGCGTCCAGAATCGCGCCGGAAAGACCCAGAGAACCAGCTGAACAACCGAGGCGCGTGGAGTTGAGCTGGGTCATGCACATCTGGAACCCTTTATTGAGTTTTCCCAATAGAAGGCTTTTCGGTACTTTTACATCTTCAAAGGTCAGTTCCGCCGTATCGGAAGCCCACAGGCCGACTTTTTCATCGATCTTCTTGCGCGTAATGCCAGGCAGAGAATAATCCATGATCAAGCAACTCACCCCCTTGGCTCCGGCGTCTTTATCGGTCTTCACGTAAAGCAGGCCGTGATTGGTCACCGTACCGTTGGTAATCCACATTTTGTTTCCGTTGATGAGGTAATAATCACCCTTATCATCGGCACGGCACTTCATTGAAGCTACGTCCGAGCCAATGTCCGGTTCCGTCATCGCGAAGCTGCCGATATATTCACCGCTGACAAATTTCGGAATGTAGTGTTGTTTCTGCTCTTCTGTGCCGAATTTCTGAATCGTCAACGCCGGTCCCCAGCATTGCATGTTAAAGGCCATGCGCCAGGATGTATGAACTTTGGCAATCTGCTCGATGGCCAGAGCGCCTTCCATAAATCCCATGCCGTTACCACCATATTTTTCATCAATGGAGAAGCCGAAAAAGCCCAACTCTGCCATTTTTAAAAAGATCTCTTTGCGCCAGAAATGGTTCTTTTCGTCTTCTTCCACATGGGGTCCAACTTCTTTTTCGGCAAAATTCTTGGCCATGTCCTGAATCATTCTTTGTTCTTCTGTTAATGCGAAATCCATATTATCAATCCTCCCGTCTCATTATTTTTTAACAATTAATTTTAGATTAGATATCAAGTTGCATTCAAAGGATAACGAGGCGGCAAGGAGGAGGCTCCGCAGGCGTATTACTAATACTCTGAGGAAGCCGACGACGATGCCAACAA
>PLNU01000094.1 GCA_003142835.1 Syntrophaceae bacterium | reverse complement strand
GCCCATTGTTCCATTTCAAAGTTGGTGAAAAGAAAAATATCAGCTTTGCTTACTTTTACGATATCCTCGGGCTTTAACTCGTAATTATGAGCATCTGTCGCCGGTGGTAAAAGCATGGTTACTTTAACTCTATCCCCGCCGATATTGCAGGCAAAATCATAGATGGGAAAAATTGTGGCGACTACTTTTAATTTTCCGTCAGATTTGCCTTCGTCTTCCGCCGGCTGACAGGCTAAAAAAAATGAAAATAAGACGAGGGAAAAAAGAAAAAGTTTTTTTACAGACATATAATTATTGCTCTCCTTTGCCCGATTGTTTTTGCAACATGGTTGCATTACGGCAGCCAGAGCAAATTCCCGAAATATTGATCTCTATATGGTCGACGCTGTAGTCTTCTTTTGCGGAAATCAGCTGATGCGATTGGGAAAAAGTAAGCGGTTCCAGACAGCTCAGCATGCCGCAACTGCGGCAGCTAAAATGAGGATGCACCGGATTTTCCTGAGTTGCCATTTCAATAAAATTGACGCCGCCGGTCGATGTTATTTCCCGAATAATCCCGCGCTGTTTAAAAAGAGATAGAATACGATAGACCGTCACCCGATCAATACGGTTTTTGCCTGTCAATAATTCTCGCACGCAGCTTACATTGAGCGGCGTTGTTGATTTGAGCAAAATATTCAGAACAGCAAGGCGCTGCGGCGTTTTGGAAATATCTGCTCGCTGTAAAATATTCAGGCCATCTTTATCTGTTGCATTATTATTCATGAATTTATATTTAACAAAAATGCAACTAAGTTGCAACTATAATTCTGTAGAGACGTTTCAGGTAACGTCTCTACAGTAAAATAAATTTGTAATTGATCCCAATCATGTTATGCAATATGAAAGAAAAGGGAGGTGTTATATGAAACCGGTAGGTCCTTTAATGTGGGAACACAGATTAATTGAAAAAATGCTGGCATCAATGATGACGCATGTTGATAAAATTGAAAAAAGCAAAATAGTTAATCCCGTTGTAATTGATGTGGCTGTAGATTTTGTCAGAATGTATGCCGATCGAACCCATCACGGGAAGGAAGAAGAAATACTCTTTCGGGATTTGGCTGAAAAGAATCTCACGCCGGAACTGAAAAAAACAATGCAGGAACTGCTCGACGAGCACGTCTGGGGACGCAAGACAACAGCCATGCTGGTTGCCGCCAAGGATAAATATTTACAGGGCGAGGAAGGAAAGCTTACCGAAATAATCGGCCTGGCACGGGAACTGGGCAACTTCTATCCCAGGCACATCGAGAAAGAGGATAAACATTTCTTTTATCCTTGTCAGGAATACTTCAGCAAAGATGAGCAGGAAAAGATGCTGGCGGAATTCTGGGAATTCGACCGCAAAATGATTCACGAAAAATACAATAGGGTCTTCGACGAATACAGCAAACTCAGTCTTTAAGAGTATGAAAAAAGTATTTGGAAATGCCATATTTCTAAATTACTAATATCTCCACCCCCAGAATCCGAAAGCGATGATGTTCATTACAACCGGTACGGCGTAAATAATCCCCACAGTAATAAGTTTGCTTTTTATGCTTTTCAGGCTGATTACTAAAATGGCAAAACAAAAGAAATGGAAGTAGCCGATTAAAAATATCAGCCAGATGCCTTTAAATGATAAATTCCAGAAAGGATATTCCCAGACCAGGTGTCCTCCGATGTTCAGCAGGCATTCGATAAACACGCAAAAGACACTGTAGCCAATTGCCCAAAACCATTTTTCGGGAAGTCCCAGAATCTTCTCTTTTTTACTTTCCGACAGTGTGTGGTAGTAAATAATGCCCAGCAGCAAAAACATGAACATGATTTCGATATTCCAGCCCACCATTGTCCGCAGTGCCGTGTCGCCCGGTGTTGTCCAGAAAGCGGAGCGTTGACTTATCTGCATTATCCAGCCGTTCCACGTTTCATTAAAAAAATCGACGCCGAAAATTGTCAAACCGGCAAGCACTGCATTCCAGTTTTTTGTTTGACGCGCTTTCTTAATTTCCCGGGTGTAAACATAAAAGACTATGGATAGGAGTGGAATTATATACCATTTAATCATGGTAAGATCACGCAGGCCGCATAAAGCTTGCTGAGTTGCCGCTGTCATAAAACCTCCTCGTGAATGTTAAAAATAGAAAATGCATTTATTAGGGAGACATTCACTTGTGCTATAATATTAGCATATAAATATTATTTTAACATAATATTCTGTAATAAAAAATATGCAAAAGTGCGTTCAATTTATTGTGTAAATAAAAAAACACGATTTGTAATTAATTATAAAAAAATTGCCTAAAGTGTATTGATTAAGGTATAAGATATAAAGTATTTTTTAAGAAGCGCCTTGGAAAGATGGAAAGGAGGCCATATTTTTTGATACTTGCCAATAAACTAAAAATCGCTCTTTTAATTTTATTTACAATCTTCATGGTCGGCACAATCGGCTTTTATTTTATTGAAGAATGGAGTGTCGTTGATTCTTTTTACACTACCATTACAACACTGTCCACCGTTGGCTATGGTGATTACACTCCTAAAACCACACAAGGAAAATTATTTACAGTTTTTATAATTATTGTTGGCGTAGGCACGATGCTGTATTCGTTTGGTCTGATTTCGGAGGTCATTATTGAAGACCGCTTACGCAGAATATTGGGGAGGGGTAAACTGGAAAAAATGATCGATAAAATGAATAATCATTACATCATTTGTGGTTGCGGTCGTATTGGATTCCTGATCTGCCGTGAACTGGCTGCGGAGAAAGTGCCATTTGTGGTGATCGATAACTCGCCGGAGATAATTCAGAAGATCCAGGATGAGGGGATTATTTATTGTAAGGGAGATGCGACACAGGATAAGGTATTGATTGAAGCGGGAATCAAACGGGCCAAAGGCATTGTTTGCGTGCTGCCGTCCGATGCCGAAAATCTTTACGTGATTTTGACAGCCAAAGAACTTAATCATGATATTTTTATTCTCTCCCGTTCTGAAGAAGAAGAATCTGAACACCGTCTCCTGCGGGCTGGCGCCAATCGAGTCGTGTCGCCCTATACGCTGGGTGGTACGAGAATGGC
Organism: Syntrophaceae bacterium; assembly: GCA_003142835.1. Taxonomy (GTDB): domain Bacteria; phylum Desulfobacterota; class Syntrophia; order Syntrophales; family Smithellaceae; genus FEN-1160. Next base: position 3,849 of record PLNU01000094.1, on the reverse strand, counting down.
TATGGCAATTTTAAGACCGGCAATGCTTGATTTTATTGAAATCACAACGCGCCGGCAAAGTCTGGAGTTGCGGATGGAAGAACTTGCCGTAGGCGATGGTTCTCCGATTATCGGCAAATCACTGGAAGAATCGGGAATACGCCAGCGCTATGGACTGATCATAATTGCCGTGAAAAAGGATTCTGGAAAGATGTTCTTTAACCCCCTGGCTAACTACATTATTGCTAAAGGCGATAGGCTCATTGCCATGGGTGAGGATGAAAATGTTAAAAGCTTTGCCGAGGTATGCTTGGCATAAAGGAGAATTGGATTATGAAAATGAACAAATGGTGTTATTTGGAAGGACTTGTACTGATGGTTTGTGTTTGCAGTATTCTGAGTTGCGTTGCCAATAGTCTTTATAGCGTTAACCTGCGTTATGATGCGGCCGATGCCGTTATTCCATCATACCTGAGAGCTGATCAGAAAGTTCAGAGGGAAACTATTTCTGTGGCTGAATTTACAGACACACGGCAGATGGAAGACCGGCTTGTCATCGGCAGGGTTGTGGAAAGAGATGGCATGAAAACTTTGGTGCTCCCCCAATATACAAAACCAACTCAAGCCCTGGCTCAAGGTATCAAAGAATATTTAAGAAAGGCCGGCTATAAAGTAACCGCTAAACTTGAAAAGTGGGATTTAAAGGAAGAAAATTTGCCCAAAATTAACAGCAGAATTCTCGTGGGCGGCAATATAGAGGAAATGGAGATAACGTGCCGGCGTGGATTTTTCACAAATTCTTATAAGACCACAATCAAGCTGAACATCATCCTTGCCGATTTGGCGAATAACAAAATAATTTATAAGCGCACAGTGGAAAGCGTCAGTTCACAGGAACATGTATCCTTTTCTGAAGAACGCTTAGGAGATCAGGCTAGTATTGCACTGGGCGACTCTATCGAAAAAGTGTTTGAAGAAAAGGCTCTCGCGCAAAAGATAAAGGAAATTCTGGCAGCTCAATAAATTCTCCCGAGTAAAGCCTCCGGCTCTGCCGGAGGCTATTTACATTTTCGTTAAAACACTGGAAGTGTGGATATTGATTTATTGGCATCATTTGCTATTTCTTGAAAAATGCAATTTGCCCTGGCAATAGCACAATCCGTAGTGCAAGAGTCAATACCATCAGGGCAATTTGCCGAGCAGCAGGTTTGACACTCCTGGCTGTCACAGCTAGACGGCGATACCTTATGACGGCATTGATTTGTGTTCTTGCAATTGTTTGTTTTGCAATTCCAGGAGATATTAGAGCATTCTTTAATGCAGTTTTCGCGATTACCGGAGCTGTTGCCCGTATCGGCAGGTTTGAGATTGTTGCAGCAGGATTTACATGCCGCTATATCTGTCTGCGCGCATTTATCAGGATGCCCTGCTTTGGAGAAACAGTAAGATAAATTTGGGTCATTATGACTGTTGACAGGGGTGGTGTTGAGATTATTGCAAAAAGTGCAATCAAGGTTATTCATGGCTGTGCTCACGCGCTTAATTGCCACAGCAACTATCTTAACTTCCTTCTGGCTTTGTTTACCTAGATTGTTTACCGGGCACATTCCATTGAAGCGAGCCCATTCCTGCTTAATCGGTTCAATTTTGCGCTGGATGTCGATAGCATTATCATAGAGCCGGGTATAATGGGAAGACATATCAGTGGGTCTTGTCTTGATGGCCTTACGAGCACTTGTCCGGGTATTCTCATATCTTGACATAGCGTTGCTCAGGGACTTAAGGCGCGTCTGCATGGTGATGATCGACAGCCGGCAGGTTTTGTCTTCGGTGGGAGAAACTTTCTGAACAGCTTTGTTTTCGGCGCAGGAAAGGATAATCAATAAAAAAAAGCAGGCGATAATTAGAATTGCATAGTTGAAATGGCGGATAGTCATTCAAGGTTCTCCTTCCAATGCTTTATGTGGAATGCCGGCAAGACCTTCCGGTTTTGAGCTTATAGGAGTTAATTATAAGCTGATCAATTTGTCAAACAAAAAATATGTTATATTATTCTTGACAAAAAATAAATATCTCGATATCTTACAATTTGAATTATCATTCATATTATGAATAAGTGTTCAAAAAGAGAATTAGTCAATGGTCAGATCTGAGCGAAAAGAGCGCGAGTTCAACACGAGACGGGCGGAGATTTTGGAACAGGCGGAAAAAATATTTGCCGCCAAAGGGTTTCATGATGTCACGATGGCAGAAATTGCCAGCGCTTCAGGTTTTTCCATTGGTTCGCTTTATCAGTTTTTTAAAGGTAAAGAACATCTTTACACAACGATGATCAGCGAAAAAATCGATTTAATGTACGACAAAATTAACCAGGAAGTGCAATCGGCCAAGGATATTACCGGTAAAATTGCTTCACTGATTGACGCTCACTTGCACTTTGTAGAGAATAACGCGGATTTTTGCCGCATATTTCTGCGCGGAGAAAACGAAGCTTTATCAAAAATCATGACTTCAATACGCCAAAAACTTATCAATGATTATTACCAACATCTTTCTTTCATTGAAAAAATATTAAAAAGCGGCTTAAAGAGCGGCTTATTACGTTCTCTGCCACCGCGGGAAATGGCAGGAGCACTGTCTCATTTGATCAGAGCGGCATCAGTTGATTGGTTGTTAGTGCCATCCAAAGAACCCCTCAGTTCGAAAAGGGCATTTATTTTAGACATCTTTTTACATGGAGCAAAAAAAGCATGATCAATAAAGCCTGGTGTATATCTCTTTTAGCCTTCGCTTTATTTCCGTATCAGGTTTTTGCGGAAGGGCCTTTGACGTTGGGGTCGAGTATTGAGATTGCTTTAAAAAACAGTATCGTTTTAGATATAGCCAGAGAAGGGACCAAAGGTGCCACTGCTCAAAAAAGAGAAGCCATTACGGGCTTTTTGCCAAAATTCAACACTTCCTATAGTTACACGCGCTTGAATGAAGCGCCGTTTTCCAGGTTTCAGGGTCTTCCTCCGGGACAACTCTATGACTTGAATGGAATGGAAATTCCCGTAGGAACAAAAGATAATTACAACTGGACAATAGAAGCCCGACAGCCTCTTTTTACCGGCGGCGGATTGATTGCTAATTATCAGGCCACAAAAATCGGTGAGGATGCCGCCCAGATTGAGGAGACGGCCAAGAAGCAGGATGTCGTGCAGGAAGTAAAGATTGCTTATTATGATATTTTACGGGCGCAGAAAATTTTGGAAACGGCGCGCCAATCCGTGGAAATGCTTACCGCTCATCGCGATGTCGCCCAGAATTATTTCAAGGTCGGAATGATTCCCAAAAACGATTTGCTGCACGCCGAGGTCGAGCTGGCCAACGGCAAACAGGCGCTTGTTAAAGCTCAGAACGCGGTCGAGTTAACCAAAGCCCGTTTCAATACTGTTTTAAAACGCAAGATATTTGCTCCGGTGGAGATAGCCGACGTGCTTAACTATCAGCCATTTGAAAAACCATTGGAAGAATGTTTTGATATAGCCTTGAAAAACCGCCCGGAATTAAAGATTGCATCGTTAAGAGCGAGACAGGCAGGGAAGTTGGTTAATGCGGCCAGTAGCGAGTATTTTCCGACACTGAGCCTTGTTGCCAACTACGGACGCTTCGGCGATAATCCTTCTGTTGCGGGCAGTGATTTTAATGACGCGGAAAGCTGGTATGTGATGGGTGTGGCCAGTTGGAATTTCTGGGAATGGGGCAAGACGAAATTCCGGGTGGATGCCAGCAGGGCTAAAGAAAATCAAGCGCTGGATGCACAAAGAGAATTAAGCGATCAAATCGCCTTGGAAATTAAATATGCTTCCTTGATTTTACAGGAAGCGG
>PLNU01000065.1 GCA_003142835.1 Syntrophaceae bacterium | reverse complement strand
TGGTAATTATCGGTAAGGTAAAAACCTTATTTACTATGCGCTCCCATGCGGGACGCGCTCCCGATCTTTGGCTAACTTTGTTGACTGCGTCGTCGGCTTCCTCAACGTATGTAAAATACGCCTCGTCGCCTTCTCCTTGCCGCCTCGATATCATCTTTGATTTAGAAATGGTAATGAGACTTATTCCGGTTTATTTTTTTGCAGTGCCTTTTTTAATTTATCGGCTAACAAACCGGAACCGGCGCCGGATTGCGGATCATCATATACCAGACTAACATCCTGTCCGGAATAATTATTCCCCAGGTATTCCGCCAACACCCCCCTGCTGTGCGCATCTTCATGGCAATAGACGCAAAGATTTTCCCAATTACTGCCATCTGCCGGATTGTTGTGATGGTTACCGTCTTTGTGATGCACAGTCAAAATTTGTCTTTTGGATTCGGCAAATTCCCGGCCGCAGCGGGCACAGATAAGACCATGAATCGCCAGCGACTTTTCCCGATAATCTTCACCTGCCGGAGGTTTTTGTGACTTTTTCATTTCCCGGACAGTTTCTTCGGCAGACTTATCCGCTTCCGCCGTTGGTAAAACTGCGGTTTTCTGAACCTTCACCCGCCCCCATTTGTTGGAAAATGTTACTTTTACCATCCCTTTTTCTGCACAAACTCATTATTTTTTCATAAAAACATCAACGAAAACTCTTATGCCTTTCACAATAGCAACTATATTTTTCAGCTTCTGGAACAAAGGTGATTTAATAGCCAACGGGGTTATACTCTGCACATCATCGACTATGTCGCTGATGACTAAGTGGATCCGATCTGCAGTCCTGGAAAAGCTCTGTATTTCCCGATTCACAACGGTGGTAGAATTATTAATGTTCGTGGTAATATCTTCCAGATTTTTCAACAAAAGAGGTAAACTTTTGTTCAAAGTTTCCAAAGTTATCGCAATATCTTTGGCAGTTCGCCATATTTGCAAAAGAATGGGTATACAAATAATCACCAGCAGAAGAAAGGCAATGCCCAATATTATTAAAACTATTTCCAGATACATGGATTTTCTCCTTATTCCAATTCTAAATCAAAGCGCTATCTTTGTTGGCAGCGTCGTCGGCTTCCTCAACGTATTTGTAAGGAACGGTTTGAAACCGTTCCTTACGCGCCTCCTCCTTGCCGCCTCGATATCATCTTCGATTTAGAAATGGTATTAATAACTGTTCAAAGGGCTCACGTTGTCACGCATCATTCCCTATGACTTTTTAGTTTTTTCTTCCCGATAAGCCTCTACTCCCGCATCAATCGCCCCTTTCAATCTGTTTTTATTGTCTTGAATCGTCTCGGCGCTGTGCTGAGCGAATTCACTTACTTTACCTTCTACTTCGTGTACTTTTTCTTTTGCCGATAATTCAAAATTTTTCAGGCTTTCAACAGCTGCTTCATAAGCCGCTTTGCTTTTTTCAACCGCTTTTTCATATTCATCTTTTGCCCTGGATAAAAGATCATCAGCTGTGCGGGCAATATCTTTTCTTGTTTCCTTCCCGCTTTTGGGCGCGTATAAAATCCCTGCAACAACTCCAATTAATCCGCCAATGAGCAGACCCTTTAATAAATCTCCATTTCTTTCTGACATAAGACACCTCCTAAAATATTTAAAGGTTTATAACGCTGGATATTATTGAAAAATATAACACATTTTTATTAAATAAACTATGATGAAACCGTAAAAAGTTGGAAAACCCCTGTTTTGTCATTCCGGACTTGATCCGGAATCCAGTCATTTCGATATGTTCTGGATACCGGCGTTCGCCGGTATGACGATTATTGGACTTTTGACGAGAGCATCAACTATGATTGATATAAAAAAACAGGCATCCATTGTGATACAGAATGGGTGCCCGTTTTGTCTTTCCCGCGAATATACCTAAGCAATTACTTGCCCGCTGCAGGTGCTGCAGGTGCTCCAGCCGCGCCAGGTGCTCCAGCCGCTCCAGGTGCGCCAGGTGCTCCAGGTGCGCCAGGTGTAGCAGGTGTGGCAGGTGTGGCAGCAGGTGCTTCAACAGTCGGAGCTGCTTCCTGTTTCGGTGCTTCTTTGCAGCCTAATACTGCGATCGATAAAGAAGCTAAGAAAATCATACTAACAAAAATGGCTAATACCTTTTTCATTAATGCATATCCTCCTTTCACAGATTTTTACAGTCTTTGGGGTTTTATACCCAACTTTTGAGCGTAAAGATTACGCTTTTTTTTTACCTTGTCAAGACAAATTTAAAAATATATATAAACAAAAAATAAAACAAAAGGCGATATTAATGATTCTTGGTATTGACGTCGGTGGAACCCATACAGATGCAGTGCTCGTAGAAAATTTTGAATTAAAGAAAAAAGTAAAAGTTCCAACCGATAACGCCAATATCATGTCTTCACTTCTGAGTGCGGCCCAAAAAATTATTGCCGGTGAAAATATAAATAATATCAAGAGGATTGTCTTAAGCACGACTATTTCGACCAACGCCATTATCCAAAATAAAATTGACCGTGTTGCTATGGTTTTGCTAAGCGGTCCCGGTCTGGCTCCCTCGACATTAAGTCCGGGCAGAGACGCTTTTTTTATCAGCGGCTACATCAATCACCGCGGTGTTGAGGTTCAGCCTGTTAACAATGATGAAATCGGGCAGGTGAGCCACAACCTGCAACGGGAAAATATACGTCAAATAGGTATAGTAGGTAAATTCTCCACTCGAAATCCACAGCAAGAAATCGACGTAGCTCACATATTAGAAAATGATCAAAGACAATTTTCATTGGGACACCGTTTATCCGGCCGGCTAAATTTTCCGCGTCGTATCGCCACCACTTATCTTAATGCCGCCATTAACAATATCTATGGTAATTTTATTTATGAAGTGAAAAAATTTGTCTGCCAGGTAGCCGGCGATATTCCCGTCTATATTTTAAAAGCTGACGGCGGTACGATCTTAATTGATCAATCCTTATCATGCCCTGTGCAAACGATACACTCCGGTCCGGCTGCGAGTATCATGGGACTTCTGGCTACTGCCAGAATTAAGGAAGATGCCGTAGCTCTGGATATTGGGGGTACAACCACAGATATTTCTGTCTTTGCCGCAGGCGATCCTCTCCTGGAACCCAATGGAATAACAATTCACGAACAAAAAACATTAATTCGCGGTCTGTACACCAAATCAATAGGTGTTGGTGGCGATAGTTCAGTCTGTATCGAAAACGGAGAGATATGTATCGGCCCTCAAAGAAGAGGTCCAGCAGCAGCCTTAGGAGGAGAAATACCTACACCGACAGATGCGATGATCATACTGGATATTACTGCTCTCGGCTCGAAGCAAAAAGCGATGGATGCCATTGCTCCACTGGCCAGGGATATCAATCTCGATATCGTCTCAGCAGCCCGCGCAATTCTGGATCGGACGGTAGCTATCATTGCAGCCAATGTTAAGCAGGTAATGGATGAAATCAACAATAAACCCGTTTACACCATCCATGAACTTCTGGAAGGTAAAACGATAAATCCTGAAAAACTTTATGTAGTGGGCGGCCCGGCAGCCCTTGCGCCCGATATTGCCAAGCTTCTGGGTTACCCATACAAAATTCCCGAACATTATGAAGTCGCCAACGCGCTGGGGGCGGCACTAGCCAGAACAACGGCGGAAATTACCATTCTTGCCGATACGGAAAAAAGAGAACTGATTATCAGCGAAGAAGGAACTGTGATGAAAATTTCCCGCGATTTTACTCTGGAGGACGCAATCAGTGCCGGTAAAAAAGCCCTGCGGAAAAGAGCGGCAAAGATGGGAGCGGATCCGACTGACATAGTCATGGAAGTAACGGAAGCTCAGGAATTCAACATGATTCGAGATTTTTATAAAACAGGCAAAAACATCCGGGCGAAAATTCAGATAAAACCTGGATTAATATCAGCAAAAAAGACTTGAGGCAAAAAAGATATGCCACCTAAAGAGAAAAAAACAGGTCTGATTTTCTTTCCCGCTTTTGACTGGGCAATATCGGAAACGCATCCGGAAAGAGAAGAGCGTCTTCTTTATACTCAGGATCAAGTTTTGGAAGAAGGTCTTTTAGATTTTGCCAACATTAAGGAATTTAAGCCGGGCATTGCCACATATGCCGACATCAACCGCGCCCACATCTGCGTTCCCGATGCGCAAAGCCTGACTACTCCTTCCCATCTTATCTCCGCTGGAGGCGCGATCACCGCAGCAAAAAAAGTCCTTACCGGAGTTGTGGATAATGCCTTTGCTCTGGTCCGTCCACCCGGACATCACGCCATGCTCGTTGCGCACGGCGCGCGAGGTTTCTGTAATATCAACATAGAAGCAGTGATGGTTGAGTACATCCGTCATACCTACGGTATAAAAAGAATTGCCATCGTTGATACCGATTGTCATCACGGAGACGGCACACAGGACATATATTGGAATGATCCTGATGTTTTGTGCATATCTCTTCATCAGGATGGCCGGACTCTTTATCCGGGAACCGGCTTTATTGATGACTTCGGTGGCCCTAACGCTCTGGGAGCAACAATCAATATCCCTCTACCGCCTCACACATCCGATGAAGGTTTTTTATATGTTCTGGATCGCGTCGTCCTGCCGATCCTCGACGAATTTAAGCCGGAAATAATTATCAATTCCGCCGGGCAGGACAATCATTACAGCGATCCGATCACCGATATGCGTTTCAGCGCTCAGGGATACGCCCTTCTCAATGAAAAACTGGCACCCCATATTGCTGTCCTTGAAGGCGGCTATTCCATCGAGAAAGCGCTTCCTTACGTCAATGTCGGAATAATCCTGGCAATGGCCGGACTGGATTACAGCCACGTGCGTGAACCGGATTATGATTTCGAACAAATCCGTCAATCGGCGGATATCACGCGTATCATTGAAAATGAAGTGCAGAATATATTAAGCCTGTGGAAACGAAGAGGTAAATTAAAGGCTCAGATTACCGGTGCATCCTCTTATATCCGGCGCGAAAAAAATATCTACTATGACACGGACAATATCACGGAGAAACAAACAGAATCAGTTCGCGTCTGTAATGATTGCGGAGGATTGGTGATGATTGATTCGGCTGCCGATACCGGCAAGAAAATATTTGCCGTTATTCTGCCGAACCAGTGTTGTCCGCAATGCCGTAAAGATGGCGAAACTTTTTTTGGCCGTGTCAACAGCTCACTTTATAATCATGTTTATTTTCAGGACAGAGAAAAAGATATATTTATTGTTAAATAATCATGAATGAAGCAACCGAAGCTCAAAAAGAACTGCACGAACTGATCACGCTGATTAAAAAACTGCGCGCGCCTGCGGGCTGCCCCTGGGACAGAAAACAAAAGCCCCAGGACATCGGCAAGTATGTTTTGGATGAAGCTTATGAAGTCGCGGACGCACTGGAAACAAAAGACCCGCGGGCACTAAAAGAAGAACTGGGCGACCTGCTTTTTCAAATCCTGTTTCTAGCCGAAATGGAGGACGAGTTAAATCAGTTTTCTCTGGCAGACATTATGGCCGGAATTAAAGAAAAAATGATCCGGCGGCATCCCCATGTCTTTGGCGATGTCCAAGTAACTTCCGTGCAGGAAGTCAAGGAAAACTGGCAAGAGATCAAGAAAAAAGAACGCAGTCATAAAAGCAATGAAGATAGTTTATTTGCCAGTGTTCCCCGTTGCCTTCCGGCCTTAAAACGAGCTCAAAAAATCACCTCCATAGCTTCCGCTTATGGCTTCGATTGGCCCAAGACGGAGGACATCCGAGAAAAGCTCAAAGAAGAATTACAGGAATTTGACGCCGCCGTAAAAAACGGCAGCGACAACAAAATTGAAGAGGAGTTGGGCGATATCTTTTTTACCCTCGTCAACTTAAGCCGTTTCCTTTCTGTTGATGCTGAAACTGCCTTATCGAAAACAACCGGGAAGTTTTTACGCCGCTTTTCCTATGTAACCCAACAACTTTCCACCCGCGGCATACCTCTTACGGAAGCAACCTTAGCCCAGATGGATGCACTCTGGAATGAAGCAAAAGTAAAGGATTTAAAATGAAAGACTTTCTTTGTGTATTGGGCATAGTTTTCATTATTGAAGGCCTCCCTTACTTTATTTTCCCGGAAAGATTAAAAATTTATCTGCTCAAGATAACAACGATGCCGGATTCCACCTTACGGTTTTTAGGAATATCCGTAATGATTGTCGGGCTGATTATGCTATATTTGGGGCGAAGCTAATACCACTTCGCTTTCTTCGGCTAACTTTGTTGGCTATGTCGTCGGCTTCCTCAACGTATTAAAAATACGCCTGCGGAGCCTCCTCCTTGCCGCCTCGTTATCCTTTGAAAGCGAAGTGGTATTAGCGCAATTGTATTGACAGCAGCATCGTAATCTGATTATTTACCCAAACTTTTTCGCTATACACAAAGAGATATATGGAATTAAAAGACTTTTCATATTTTTTACCAGATGAACTTATTGCCCAGCATCCTTGTCCAAAGCGGGATCGCTCGCGCCTGCTTTTTCTGGACAAAAAGAAAGAAAAAATGGCAGATTTATCTTTTTTTCAACTACCTGATTTTTTACAAAGCGGCGATGCCCTCGTCATCAACGATTCCCGTGTTATTCCCGCGAGACTCTTTGGCAAAAAGCCGACCGGAGGCATTCTGGAAATATTGCTTTTAACTAAGAGAAAAAGCGAAAAAGAGTCTCAAACATGGGAAGTGCTGTTAAGGCCGGCGAAGAGACTGCGTGAAAACGATGTTATCGCTCTCGGTAATAACTGTGAGGCAAAGGTTTTAGCCCGCATATCGAATAAAAAATGGCTGTTGGAATTTTTTGCTCCGGATGGTTTTGAGGCTTATTTAAACCAGTTCGGTAGAGCCCCTCTGCCCCCTTACATTAAGCGTAAGAAAACCGCTGGGCAGGATGTCACTGACCGGGAACGTTACCAGACTATTTACGCGAAAAATCCGGGCTCTATTGCGGCCCCTACTGCCGGACTGCATTTTTCGGCTGATGTTCTGCAAACGTTGCAAGCCAAAGGTATCCAAATCGCCCCGATAACTTTGCACGTTGGTTATGGAACTTTTCTGCCTATCGAAGTAAATGAAGTGGAAAAACATGTTATGGAAGCCGAGTATTATGAAATAAGTACAAAGAGCAGCCAAGTCATTAATAATGCTAGGCGCCTTATTGCAGTGGGAACGACATCTACTCGTACATTAGAGAGTGTTGCCGATAATGATGGATATGTCCAAGCGAAGTCCGGTTTTACCAATTTTTTTATTTATCCCGGTTATAAATTTAAAAGAGTCAACGGACTTTTGACCAATTTTCATTTGCCGCAATCATCCTTATTTTTACTTGTTTGCGCTTTTGCCGGTACAGACTTGATAAAAAAAGCTTATCTGCATGCTGTAGAAAACCGTTATCTTTTTTACAGTTACGGCGACTGCATGCTGATTATTTAGTAAGTTAGAAATTATTTTTGCGTTTTTTGGCAAAAAATAATTTCGTTAACGCACTTATCCCGTTTATCGGGGTTAGGATACAAACAGATGCCTTTTCAATTTGATCTAATAAAACAAGACAGTAAAACTTCCGCCCGGTTGGGGAAAATGATTACTCCCCACGGCATGGTGCATACACCCGCGTTTATGCCGGTGGGTACGCAGGGCACAGTCAAATCAATGCTGCCCGAAGAGATCAAGAATTGCGGCGCTGAAATTATTTTAGGCAACACTTATCATCTATATTTGCGTCCCGGCCATGAAACTATCAAAAAACTGGGTGGTCTTCACCGGTTCATGAATTGGCCGGATCCGATTCTGACCGACAGTGGTGGTTTTCAGGTTTACAGTTTAGGCGCCCTGCGCAAAATTACGCCCGATGGCGTTATGTTTCGTTCCCACATTGACGGCTCCAAACACTTTCTGAGTCCACAGAAAGCGATTGAAATCCAGGAAGCGCTCGGTTCAGATATTATGATGTGCCTCGACGAGTGCACGCCCTACCCGGCCACATTATCTCAAACCAAAGAATCACTGACCTTGACGGTAAAATGGGCTCAATTGTGCAGGACTGCTAAATCAAGTGTTGATCAAGCGCTTTTTGGCATTATTCAGGGGGGTACTTATCTGGACTTACGCAAACAAGCGGTGGAACAAACCGCTGTCCTTGGTTTTGATGGTTATGCGTTAGGTGGAGTGAGCGTAGGCGAACCTAAAGAAATAATGTATGAGATAACCGACTCAATTACTCCTTTATTACCTGCGGATAAACCGCGCTACCTTATGGGCGTTGGCACGCCCCAGGACATTGTTTTTGGAGTATCCTGCGGAATAGACATGTTTGACTGCGTCATACCTACCCGATGCGCCCGTCACGGATTATTGTTTACAAATTCGGAAAAGATTGTTATAAAAAATTCCCGCTGGCGGGAGTGTAATGATCCACTTGACGAAACATGTGATTGCTACACCTGTAAAAATTATTCTCGGGCATATTTACGTCATCTTTATGTTGCCGGTGAGATACTGGCTATGGTATTAAACACTATTCACAATGTCCGCTACTATATGCGACTTCTGGAGCAAATTCGGGCGGCATTAAAAGAAGGTCGTTTTTTAGAATTTAAAAATGATTTTTTAAATAAATAAGATGAAATTATAAAAAATTCTGATAAAGAGCAAATTTAAGGAGGAAATTAAATTGACATCAACAGCATACGCAATGGGTGGTAACCAAGGTGCCGCCGGTTCAACCGGTGGTTTTGGTG
>PLNU01000003.1 GCA_003142835.1 Syntrophaceae bacterium | reverse complement strand
ACGGGAAGTGTCCCTATATTGCCCTATATTGCCATCAGTCCTTTTGTAAAGAATCCCGACGACGGCGAGGCCATTCATGGGGTGTGTGAGAGGTACAGCGACATTATATTCATTGATGTCGAGATGTTGAAAAAATATGGGCTCTGGAATGGTTTTGTAAAGTATTCCGACGGTGGGACGGGCGAGGTTCAAGGAGCAAGGTTCAAGGTGAAAGGTGAAAGGATAAAAAACTTCCACCCCCTGCCCCCGCCAGCGGGGGACAAAAAGACAGACTGAAAACTGAAGGTTCAAGGATAAAGGGAATCGGCTAATATGCACAATTTGTAAATTAAATTGACAAATTGTGCAATTCCATTAAAAAAGTGTTCGCATTTTCCCGTCTTGTATATTAATAAAATTGTCAAATAATGCGTGAAGGTGAATATGAGCAAAAATTCTCTGGCTGAAAAAATCAAGGAACATCTCAACACTCGAAATATTGTTTTTCTTCTTTTTACCGCTGTGGCAATGATTGTGGCTTATACGCCGATCAGGGCGCTTTATTCATCAGACAAAAGTGAATACTATTCACATATTGCTTTAATACCTCTGGTGAGCATTTACCTGATTTACATTAAACGCAAGGAAATCTTTGCCCAAGTAAATTATTTATTTGTCGTGGGAATTCCCGTTTTACTTCTGGGCATTGCTCTGTTTCTGGGCGGAATCCTATGGGGTGCACCGCTCGATAATAACAATTACGCGTCTCTTATCGCCTTTTCTATCTTTATTTTTATAAACGGAGCTTTTATTCTTCTTTACGGTATGCAGGCTTATCGAGCCGCTTTGTTCCCTCTTCTCTTTTTGATTTTTATCGTTCCGATCCCCACGGCTCTCATGGACAATATCATCTATTTTTTACAGGTCGGTTCCACGGAGCTTACAAATCTGTTATTTCTGGCCTCAGGAGCGCCATATATACGGGATGGCTTTGTCTTTCACTTACCCAATGTCAGTGTCCAAGTGGCTGAACAATGCAGTGGCATCCGGTCAAGCATGGCTATTTTTATTGTCGCTATTCTGGCTGGTTATATGTTTCTAAAATCCTACTGGAAAATAATTTTTCTTGTTATCTGCGCAGTGTTGATTGCCATGTTAAAAAATGGCATCCGTATTGTAACGCTTTCTCTTTTGGGAAATTATGTTGATCCGCAAATTCTTTCCAGCTCTCTGCACAAAGAAGGTGGCACGCCTTTTTTCATTCTGGGGCTGGTATTGTTGGCCCCGATACTGTTTTTTTTAAGAAGATCAGAAAAGAAGTAATATGATTTACTGATAGCGGATGACAGTTTTCTATTTACAATTAGTAATTAAAAGTTAATAGTTAAAAATAGAAAATAGAAGTTACGGATAAATCATGTCTTTTAATGTTGTACTTTCATTTGCGGCAGCGGGCGTGACTATTGTAGTGCTTGCCATCGGCATTTACCGCGGTCCGCGTTCTTTTGTTCAGGGTATATTTGCCTTCGGCATGCTTCTTCTGTCTCTGGAGGCTGCACTCACTGGTCTTGTCTATGAGTCCAACACACTCTCGGGATTCCTCTTCTGGCAGCGGCCGCGGTTTATTACAGCCTCCCTTGTGCCGGCTGCCTGGCTGCTCTTCAGCATCAGCTTTGCCCGCGCCAACTATTTTGAGCAAATATCTAAATGGAAGTGGGTTTTNNTTTATTTCTTTAGTTCTGGCGCCGCAAAATGCGCCAACTCTGTTTATCCGGATAGGATGGGCCGGTTATCTGTGGCACATCGTCTCGATTATAATATCCATAGCTATTCTCATGAATCTGGAAAGAACTTTCCGTCATTCGACCGGCCACATTCGCTGGCAGACCAAATTCATGTTTCTGGGTATAGGCGGCATTTTTGGAATACGGCTTTTTACGGACAGTCAGGTTGTCCTCTTCAACGGCGTGGACACAGGTCTTTTTGCAGTTAATCTGGGCGCTCTTCTGATAGCCAACATTTTTATTTTCCGGGCGCTATTTCGCGGCAAGCCGATGAATGTCAATATTCATCTTTCACACCAATTTCTCTATAATTCCTTCACCATCCTGATTGTTGGCGCATATTTTATATCACTGGGAATATTTGCCTGGATTTCGCTGCATTTCGAATGGATCAAAAACATCAAAGTGGCTATCTTCCTGGTTTTTATTGTAATAATCGTTCTGGCTACTTTTCTGCTTTCCGACCGGCTGCGAATCAAAAGAAAACGTTTCATCAGCCGGCATTTAAAGCGTCCGCAATACGATTATCAAAAAATATGGGAAGAATTCACCGAAAGAACTGCCTCTGTTACAAAGACTAATGAGCTGTGTGGTATTATCGTCAAGATGGTCTCGGATACACTGGAGATTCTTTCCGTCAGCATCTGGCTTGTTGACGAAAAGCAGGAGCAATTATCTTTTGGCGGATCAACGGTTTACACTGCAGCCCAAATTGAAGAAATGCGCTTTTTCAAAGAAGGCGGCGCGGAACTGATGCGCGCTGTGACCAATCAAAACATGCCGCTTGATTTGAAAGGGCGCGAAGATGACTGGGTTTCTGATCTGGCCCTTACCTACGAATTGGAAACCAAGGAATCGCGCATCCGCTACTGCGTTCCTCTTAATGCCGCAGGACAGCTCATTGGAATAATGACTTTAAGCGAAAAAGTATTTTATGAATCGCTAACCTTTGAAGAATCGGAACTGATTAAAACTATTTCCGATCAGGCAGCGGCCGCAATATTGAGCCTGAAACTTTCAGAACGTCTGCGCCAGACCAAGGAACTAGAGGCATTCCAAACCATGTCTGCTTTTTTTATGCACGATTTAAAAAATCTGGCATCAAAACTGTCTCTGGTGACACAAAATCTGCCTCTGCATATGGATAACCCGGAATTCCGTGCAGATGCGCTGAAAACTATTTCTCAGAGCGTATCCAAAATTAACAAGATGAGCAGCCGCCTGTCTCTCTTAAGCCAGAAAATTGACCTTTCTTTTCGCGAAACAAATATAAATGACCTGATAACCACCGCTATCTCCGATTTGAAAGAATATGTAAAGGCTCCAGTGTTTCAGAATTTCGATCAGAACATGCCTCTGCTTCCCATAGATCAGGAACAAATGCACAAAGTACTTGAAAATCTGCTCATGAATGCATACGATGCGACGGGAAATGATGGCCAAATTTCTGTTGCTACAAGTTTTCAGGATAACTGGGTGGAAATTTCCGTAAGNNGCGCATGGCGGTAAACTTAACGTGGAAAGCGAGGAAGGCAAAGGCACCGTATTCAAAATACTGCTGCCGCTTGGCAGAAACCGTGAATGACGGGAAGTAACGAGGCAATAGTCTATTTTTGCCTGTCGCTATTTATTTTTTCGAAGGTATTATTTTGCGAAAACAAAAACTATTAATCGTTGATGATGATGAAGATCTGCGCACCCAGATGAAATGGGCGTTAAGAGCGGACTACGATGTTTATCTGGCTGAAGACCGGCAAAGCGCCATAGCCATTATAAACAAAGAGCAGCCGGCAGTGGTCACCCTGGATCTGGGACTGCCGCCAAATCCAGCCGGTGTTGAAGAAGGTTTCGCTATCCTCGATTATATCCTTGATGAATATAATCACACAAAAGTTATTATCATAACCGGACGCGGTGAAAAAGAACATGCACTGCGCGCTGTCGAAAAAGGCGCATACGACTTCTTTTACAAACCAATTCAATTAGACGAGCTGAGAGTTGTGCTGCGGCGGGCATTCCATGTTTCTCAACTGGAGCAGGAGCAACGTGAGATGCGGCATCGTTTAAGCGGCGACACTTTTGAAGGCATGATCGGAACTTCCCAAAAAATGCAGGATGTCTTTTCCGCCATTCGCAAAGTGGCGACAACCGACGCGCCCGTTTTAATAAGGGGCGAAAGCGGCACCGGCAAAGAACTGGTCGCCCGTGCCATTCACCGGCTGAGTATCCGCGAGTCCAAGCCTTTTATTCCGATTAATTGCAGTGCCATTCCTGAAAATCTTATTGAAAGTGAACTTTTTGGACATGAGAAAGGAACATTCACCGGCGCGCATGCACAGCGTAAAGGAAGATTTGAAATGGCTGAAGGAGGAACTCTTTTCCTTGATGAAATTGGTGATCTTCCGTTGACACTTCAAGTAAAACTTCTTCGTTTTCTTCAAGAAAAAACAATAGAACGTGTAGGGGGCAGAGAACAAATAGAGGTGGACACTCGCGTTTTGGCGGCTACCAATCGTGATCTTGAAGAGGCAATGAAAAATGCAACTTTCCGGGACGATTTATATTATCGTCTAAGCGTCATAAAGATTTCTCTTCCGGCATTGCGGGAAAGAAACGCAGATGCCGTCCTCTTGGCTAAAACTTTTCTGGATCGATATACAAGTGAAATCAGAAAAAAATATAAAGGATTCAGCAGTCAGGCTATTGAAGCCATTGAGCGATACTCCTGGCCCGGAAATGTCCGGGAATTGGAGAACCGGATAAAACGAGCTGTGATTATGTCTGAGGGCAAAAATATTACACTGGAAGACTTAGAAATGGAGTCACCTGTAGGCAAGAAAGAGTGCATCGTGCTCAAAGATGCTCGCGAAATATTGGATAAGGAGCTCATTTTAAAAGCCATAGCGCGAAATGAAAAGAATCTAACTAAAGCAGCATCGGATCTTGGAATCAGCCGTCCTACTTTATATGATTTAATGGAAAAATTAGGTATCTCAAAGTAGGGAAAGGGAAAGGTTAAAGGCTGAAGGTTCAAGGGAAAAGGCTGAAGGGCTGTCCCCCGCTGGCGGGGGTGGCGCGTAGCGACGGGGGTGGAAGTGTTAATGAAGTCGTAATGCCCATCGAAGTTACGAGAGCTTTGCATAACTGCATAAAACCACCAATATCGTCATTCCCGCGAAGGCGGTAATCCAGTATTATCAATGGTTTCCTGGATACCGGCCTTCGAGACTGTGTCGCAATNNAGGAGTTTTGCAAAGGTCTCACGCCTTAACCACGTTTGCGAGTGGTTTTCGATACACGCCTCGGCTATCGATAATCAGTTTAGCGTGCTTGGCGATCAGCTCATAATCGACCGACGAGTGATCGGTGATGATCAGCACCGCGTCTTGGGAAGCGATTGTCTCGCTCGTCAGAGGCTGAGAGAGTAGCGCTAATGGCTCCGGCCAATGCCGGGTGCGCAAGACCGCCGGAACGAATGGGTCGTGATAGGCGATCTCGGCGCCTAGGTCGACAAGGCGGGGAATGATCTGATAAGCGGGACTTTCCCGGGTATCGTTGATGTCCTTTTTATAGGCTAGTCCAAGGATCAGTAGTTTGCTGCCTTTAATCGATTTGCCGCGTTCATTGAGCGCTTGCTGTAACCGCTGCACCACGTACTCCGGCATGCGGCGGTTGATCTCACCGGCTAGTTCTATGAACTTGGTATCCATCCCGCATTCGCGTGCTTTCCAGGAGAGGTAGAAGGGGTCGAGCGGAATGCAATGGCCGCCCCAACCCGGGCCGGGATTAAAGCGCATAAAACCAAAAGGTTTGGTCGAGGCCGCGTCCAAAACCTCCCATATATCGATATCCATACGCTCATAGATAACCTTAAGCTCGTTGACCAGAGCAATATTAACCGCGCGAAAGATATTCTCGGTAAGCTTCGCCGCCTCTGCCGTGCGCGCGCTCGAGACCCGTACCGTCTTATTAATGACCTGATCGTACATCGCTTGCGCCAGATCGCCGCTGTCTTGATCGACCCCACCGACGATTTTGGGTATATTAGTGGTGAAAAACTGGACGTTCCCCGGATCCTCGCGCTCCGGAGAGAAAGCAAGGTAAAAGTCGCGGCCGCATACCAGACCTGTTTCCTCGAGCATTTTCCTGACGAGTTCATCGGTCGTGCCTGGGTAGGTTGTAGATTCCAATACGATGAGCTGACCTACGCGTAACCGCGACCGGATCTGTTCGGTAGTGTTGACAATATAAGACATATCCGGATCGCGTTGCGGTGTAAGCGGGGTTGGAACACAGATAATTAGAGTATCGGGTTCGCTGAGTCGTGAAAAGTCCGCGGTCGCCACTAGACGTTTTGACTGTATGGCTCGCCCGACCCGCGCGGGATCCAGATGAGAGATGTAACATTCGCCCCTACCGAGCGCCTCGACCTTTTTAGGATCGACATCGAAACCGAGCACTCTGAAGCCCTTCTCGGCAAAGGCGAGCGCAAGGGGCAGCCCCACATATCCAAGCCCGATGATACCGATGAGAGCTTGGCCGGCTTGTATTTTGGATAAAAGAATTTGTTTTTGACCGGATTCCGGCATGGTTATTGACCCTTTCTTTTGAGGAAAGCGATAATTGTTTTGCTCTCTAACAAAAAACGCGCAAAAAAGATATAGATAAAATTCAAGGTTAAAGGGAAAAGGGAAAAGGGAAAAGGTTAAAGGGAAAAGGTTAAAGGTTAAAGGTTAAAGGCTGAAGGGAAAGAAGGGCGTGTCCCCCGCTGGCGGGGG
>PLNU01000085.1 GCA_003142835.1 Syntrophaceae bacterium | reverse complement strand
GTGACCCAGCCGATATCGGCCGTGCACCAATAAGTATCTTCATCCCGCACGTCAAAGGCATACTGCTGGGTCATGGAAGCATACAGCAGGTAACCAGCTTGTGTATGAACAACGCCCTTGGGTTGTCCGGTGGAACCGGAGGTATAAAGAATGAAGAGGGGATCTTCTGCATCCATCCATTCGGGTTCGCAGAAACGGTCAGCTTTGGCCATCAGTTTTTCGTACCAGATGTCGCGGCCTTCCTTCATGGGGACTTCCGTGCCGGTGCGTTTCACAACAACCATGGTTTTCACTAAGGGGCACTGTTCTACTGCTTTATCGGCGTTGGCTTTCTGGGGAACTGCCTTGGCGCCACGGTAGGTGCCGTCGCAGGTAATGACAACTTTAGCGCCGCAGTTTATGATGCGGTCTCTTAAAGCTTCCGCCGAGAATCCGCCGAACACGATGGAATGGATGGCGCCGATGCGCGTGCAGGCCAGCATGACAATGGCCAGTTCCGCGATCATGGGCAGATAGATGGAAACACGGTCGCCCTTTTTAACACCTAGGCTTTTGAGAACATTGGCGAACTTGTTGACTTCGCGATACATGTCGAAATAAGTGTAAACTTTCCAGTCATTGGGGTCGTTGCCTTCAAAAATGATCGCAGCCTTGTTTTTCTTGGTTGCCAGATGACGATCCAGGCAGTTGTAACTGACGTTGATCTTGCCGCCTTCAAACCATTTGGAATGAACTTTCCCTGGCTCAAATGACCAGTCCGACACTTTCTTTTTGTCAAACGGTTTAAACCAAGTCAGTCTTTCAGTTGCCATTTTTGCCCAGAAAGCATCCGGATTTTCGATGGACTCTTTGTAGAGTTTCTCATACTCCTTCCTGCTCTTGATGTAAGATTTTTCTCTTACTCTCTCAGGTACAGGAAAGATCTTGTCATAAAAATTTTGTTCATTAGTTTCAGCCATTGTTAGTCCCCTTAAGTTATTTTTTATGCCCTTTATTTCCGCCAAAAAGCATGAATTCCCTCATTATGAAAAAACATTTCAGCCATGTGTCTCTTTACTTTTTCGCTAAAGATATATGATCTTTAGAATCTTTTCAGGAGGGGTACGCCCCGCCGTTGGGCCTCGTTCCTGTTTGTCAGACACGTGTATTCTGATTCACCGGCCTCAACGTTGGGGCATATTACATATGGCGGATGCAATACATGTACCCCTTGAAAAGCGTTTATTAAATACAATATTAATATGATTTTCGGTATCAGCGTCAGTCCGAATTAACAGTAAGACTTTTTCCTACAAAAGGTAGGTGTTTGTCTTACACCGAAACCCCGCATTTTTAACGGAGCACATAAATGATTAATGAAGATTACTATCGGAAGCTCGAGAGCATGATGCATTTGGCGTCGATTGTGATTTTGATAGTTACTGCATTTTAAATCAGAACTGATGTTAAAGTTGTCATATTAGCATGAAACGGTCGGTAAGCGTTCCTGAGTGTTCAGACATTGAAGCGGAAGGTAATGATATCGCCGTCTTTAACGATATATTCTTTTCCTTCCAGGCGCAGTCGACCGGCTGATTTGACCTGTGCAGTGGAGCCGCTGTGGGCGATGAAATCATCACAGGACATGACTTCGGCTTTGATAAAGCCTCGTTCGAAATCGTTGTGAATAGCGCCGGCAGCTTTGGGAGCTTTGGTCGCAAGTGGAATAACCCAGGCTTTGACTTCATCTTCGCCGACGGTAAAGAACGATATACCTATCCTCGTTCATCATTTTATCCACAAGAAAGCGCGCGAGATGGTCCTGCCCAACATTCCAATCCCCTCCCCGGGCGAAATCGACCGGCTAATGCGATATGATTGGCCCGGCAATGTGCGGGAACTCGAAAATGTGGTGGAAAGAGCGATCATCCTCTCCAAGGGTAAACATCTGACGTTTGGCAATACCATCGGCTACGACGCACCGTCGCGTGAACGCAGACCGGGGGACGAACAAGGGACTCAACGGCTCGATGAGTTGGAAGCCCGGCACATTGAAGCCGTTCTGAATAAAGTAGATCGCAGGGTGAGCGGAAAGGGAGGTGCTGCTGACTTGCTCGGCATTAACCCGAACACGCTCAGGCACCGTATGAGGAAGCTGGGAATCAGATTTGGCCGAAAGTAGTTCTCACAGTTCCCCCCTTTCTTGTAATACCAAGTCGCGCTCGAAGGCTAACTTTGTTGGCTGCGTCGTCGGCTTCCTCAACGTATCTGTAGGGAACGGTTTGAAACCGTTCCCTACATGCCTCCTCTTTGTCGCCTCGATATCATCTTTGATTTAGAAATGGTATAAATCCTTTTGTATGCTGCGTATTATGAGAAAATTATTGATTTCCAGTGATGATAGCGATTTTGTATAACGTATTAAGATATTTTGATCTTGATTTTTAGATGATATTTTGGTTTGTTTTATAAAAGATCGCAGCATAAAGGAGACAACATGCTCGGAAGAATTTTATCGACCTACTTACTTATTGTTATGGGAATAACTTTCCCCATTTTTTACGCAGGCGCGGTTATAATTTGGCTTCTCACTATTCCTTTTGATAAACACCTTAAGCTCCTGCATTACTATACCTGCTTTTGGGCCTCCGTCTATACCTGGGTAATGCCGACTTGGTTTGTAAAAATCGAGGGAAGGGAAAAATACAAAAATAATGCTACCTACATGATAGTCTCCAATCATCAATCGCAGCTGGATATTCTGGTGCATTTCCGGCTTTTTTTATATTATAAAATCGTCTCCAAAACCGAGATTTTCCGTGTACCGTTTATGGGCTGGAATATGAATCTTAACCGCTATATTAAACTTGTTCGCGGTGATAAAGATGGCGTGAAAAAGATGATGATCGACAGTGAAAATACGCTGGCGGAAGGAGAGTCTGTGTTTATGTATCCGGAAGGAACACGCTCCCAGGACAATGAGATCAAGTCCTTTAAACCGGGGGCTTTTCTCCTTGCCAAACATGCCAAAGTACCGATCCTGCCGATAGTATTAAACGGTACCGGTATCGCACTGCCAAAATTGAAAATGAATACCAAAGGCATTCACCGGATAATTGTACGCGTGCTGGATGAAATCCCCTATGAACAATTCGCCAATCTTTCAGTTGAAGGGACCGCCGATATGGTCCGCCAAATCATGATTGGCGAACTTGCCAAATTAAAGGATGAAATGAGTCACTCCTGAAATTGTGTCCCCCGCTGGCGGGGGAT
>PLNU01000127.1 GCA_003142835.1 Syntrophaceae bacterium | reverse complement strand
TACCATCTTTTCATTCTTTTCATTGCTTCATCCTCTAGTTTTGTTTATATTTTAAGATATATCAGAATATTGGGAAGTCACCCCCTTTCTTATGCATCCCCCGACCCCTTGCGGAATATCCGGTCGTAATGCCTGCTCTTTAATTGTCTTTTTATTGAGCACGAAACGTGCCATAAGGCCGGTAATAAGTTAACATGCTTATTTCATTAGGGAACAATGGGTAACTTTAAACCATCAATATAAAAATAAATACATAAAGGCTGCAAGAAATGGCGCTATTTTTTTGCCATTATAATAAATAGTGTGTTTATACAAATAGTTATGTGTATGCAATTTTTGGTTTTGAAATCAACATAGTTGTCGTTTTATGAGGTTTCAATGAAGACAGATAAAAGAGTTGTCTGGCAAAAGCACACCAGCCGTCACAAAAGAACTTCCCTTCAGTCACTGGTAAAAAACCTTATGATTGACTGCTTCTCCATATACCTCAAAAAGAGCTTTCTTAATCCGGTGATAACCGTATGACTGATTCTTCTGTATGATCCGCTCCAGGCATCGGCTTCAAACGGCCATAACGCTGCTCCAGTGTCCGTGCCGGATCAATACTGTAATAATATGTTTTCTTACTGATGCCCAAAAGACGGCAAATCTGATTCACTCCCGCCCGCTGGAAACAACCGATCGGCCATATTCGGTTATTTGCCATCGAGGGGCACGTAAAAATCCAAATAGTTCTTTAAAATAGAAATTTTCACTTCCTTCTTGCCGATCAAATTATCCAACTGCTCTATCTTCTTGCGGAACTTCGCATCGCCCTTTAATGCATCGCCTTCAAATGCATGATGTCCCTGGCTGATAAATTGCTCCCGCCACAGGGATAACTGATTGGCATTGATTCCGTACTGACGGGATACTTCCGCTACGTTGTCCTTTAGATAACTCTCCAAAACAACCTTAAACTTGAACTCCGATGAATGCTTCTTGACTTTCTTCCCCATTGATGCCCTACTGTTGTTTAATTTAGCAAAAAGGCATCTCTCAGTTGCAACTGGTTTACTTTCTGGGGGGCAGGCGCCGTTAGGCTTTCCGTCGCTCCCAAAGACAAAGAACATGTAATTATTACCATATCCGATGCGGGATGCGGGATGAGCGCTCAGGAGGTCGAGCGTATTTTTAATCCCGAGTATATGACAAAGGAAAAAGAGCTGGGGCTCGGACTTCCTCCGGCGCACGAAATAATCCGGGGACATGGCGGTGAAATCCGTGTTTCCAGCTCGAAAGGAAAAGGGACAACCTTCGAAATACTTCTACCCGCGGAGAAACTGTCTGAGCGGCAAAACGGCAAGGCGCAGAAGGTTAAGGAGGCACTTTGATGAAAAAATTACATATATTGATCGTTGAAGACGGACAGTCACAGCGGGAGATGCTCCGGGATTTTCTGTTGAAGGCAGGTCACACTGTAGTGGAGGCAGAAAATGGCGACAATGGAATCAAACGCCTGCAAATGGGCCATTTCGATCTGATTCTCCTTGATTACAAGATGCCCGGTATGGACGGCATGGAGGTCTTAAAGGAGGTAAAAAAAATAAATCCGGGGATCGACGTGGTTATCATCACGGCCTACGGAACAATCGAGACCGCTGTAGAGGCCATGAAAGCCGACGCCATAGATTACATCGCGAAACCGATTGAATTTGATGAACTTCTCACCCTCGTTGATCGCGTTTCCGAACGGCGCACCCTGATCAGTGAAAATGAGATTTTGCGGCATGAACTCAAAGAAAAAGGCGTGACGGCGGATCAGATCATTTATCGAAGCCCCAAGATGAGAGAGTTGATCAACATGGCAGGACGGGTGGCAGGCAGCAGCATCACCGTGCTCCTCCAGGGTGAAAGCGGGACGGGCAAGGAGCTGATGGCCCGGCTAATCCACAACTTAAGCCCCCGTTCAGAAAAACCGGTTATTGCCGTTAATTGTGGCGCACTGCCGGAGAGTCTTCTTGAAAGCGAACTTTTTGGCCATGAAAAAGGCGCCTTTACCGGTGCTGCCATGAGACGCACCGGCAGGTGTGAGGAGGCTGATGGGGGAACTCTTTTTCTTGATGAAATCGGAGAAATCTCATTTCCTGTTCAGGTTAAACTCCTACGTTTCCTGCAGGAACATGAATTTCAACGCCTCGGCGGAAATCAAACCATCCATTCCGATGTGCGGATTATCAGCGCCACCAACAGGAATCTGGAAGCAGAGATAAAAGAAGGCGCCTTCAGGGAGGATCTTTTTTACCGGCTTAATGTTGTCGCCATTTCCCTACCTCCGCTCAGGGAAAGAAAAGAGGATGTGCACGTCCTGATTGAACATTTTATAAAAAAATATTCTGCAGATAACGGCAAAGAAATCATCGGCTTAACCAGCGAAGCCCAGGATATGCTCCTGAAGTATGACTATCCGGGAAACGTGAGAGAGCTGAAAAACATTATTGAAAGGGCGGTGGTCATAGCCAGAGAGTCCTCGATATCGCTGGAAGACCTTCCTTTCCGGGATACGGACGACCACATCTCGGGCAGCATTAAGACCGACACCGGACTCCTCAGAAAATCTATTGAAGAACTGGAACGCAAAATGATCATCGAGGTCATGGAAAAGTCAGGAGCTCATCAGACCGCTAAGGCCGCCGAGGCGCTCGGAATAAGTGTGAGAATGCTCTTTTATAGGTTGAAAAAATACGGCTTGAAAGAATCATAAGGATTTTTTGATCTCGCCTGCCTGCCATTCAGATTCCCCGCGTTTCTTAAGGTGTTTATCCAGCTCATATCTTTATCCTTTGCGCCCAACGCCTAAAGTCAGCAGCGGCTGTAATCCGTCCGCTGGATTGACTGGTTCGGCGATTCTCACAAGTCTTCAGGAGTAAGGCCGGTATGCTTGGCGATCCGTGCCAACATCTTCGGGCCTATTTCTTCACGATCATGGAATGCAAAAACGTAATCAGGCCAATTGGGACGGGCAAGCACACAATGAGAAGTGCCGTGCTGCCGCTTGATTATCCAACCAATGCGAAGCAAGGCAGCGAGGACTTGTTGAGCTTTTGTTGACGGCCATCGGCTCATGCTGAGACCGCGAATACTTCCTTAAGTTCTGGAATCCCTTCCCCATGTTCCAGTCGGTCAGCCATGACTCGCAAGGCTAATGCTTCTGCCTTTGAAATGGCTTGGTTACGAGTATCTCCGTAAACCATGACTCCGGGAAGCTCCGGGATTTCAGCAATCCAGCGGCCATCTTCTTCTCTCTCGATCTCGATCTTCATAAATCACCCTCTGTAATATGATACCCCCACTCAAAGGAGCATGTGCAAGCTTTGTTTCCCTTCGCCTAACGATGCGGTCAGTGGCCGAGCGACCGCGAGGTCCGCTGCACCGACTTGTTGGCTGAAAATTTCTTTAGTATGTCCTTCCCTGCACTGGAATTGGCAAGAGAAAGGCATGTTCGTCTCAGTTCATTTACAACCTTCAATCGTTTTGCAATAGCCTCTGGACTCATATCAATCTTCATTTTCTAAACTCCTGAGATATTCAATATCATCCTGGTCCTGACCACTGCTGCGTAACGATTTCAGCAAAATCAGACCTTGTGGAGAAACCACTTTCAATTGATTTAATGTTTAATTATCTACGCCAATTTTTTATTAAAATCAACCAATTATTATGGAAATTGATTTTCGCTTTGAAGACAATAAAGGCAGATGAATGACTTAAAACGCAATTCTTGGGTGAGCCCACGGTAAACAAATCTCATCTTATTCCAAATCTAATCAACGCGCTATCTTTGTTGGCAACACAACCCGGCAGGGAACCCCGGCGAATGAGAGTGTGTCGTAATGTCTTTGCGAGTGAATGTGATGAGCGAAGCAATCTCATACGTATCAAATATGTTAAGATTGCCGCCCGGCATGCGAGACTGTGTCGCAATTCATTTTTGTGTCATTTCGAAGCGCAGCGAGAAATCTTGATTTCAATAAATTCAGTACTTTAAGATTCCTCACATACGTTCGGAATGACATTTTTTGCTATTGCGACACAGTCTCATGCGCCGGGCAGGCTCTTCACTGCTTGTGAACTCCATTGACAAATCGGAAAATTCTATGGCTTTTTGCATCAATTATCAGGCTTTAGGTAGGGTAACGCCAACTGTACTTTTTTCAGTGCCTGTTTTTCAATCTGGCGGGCGCGTTCCCGCGTGATGTTATATTTGTCACCGATTTTCTGCAGAGTTTCCGGATTATCCGCCATGACGCGGTTAAGAATTATATATGTTTCTCTTTCGTTGAGGGTAGTCAGCGCCGCCGTAATATTTTGTTTAACTAAACTTCTTTCTTCATTTTTGATCAGAGACACTTCTTGATTTTCGCCTTCAAAGGCTAGAAAATCGATATGAGAGTTCTCGCCATCGTCACCGATAAACTCATGCAGAGAAACATCGCGCGAACCCATGCGCAAGTCCATTTCAGCCACTTCGGAACTTTTAACTCCCAGGGATGAAGCAATTTCGGCAAATTCCGGTTTTGTTTTAGAGATTGATTCTAACTGTTTTTTAGCCTGACTTAATTTGAAAAAAAGTTTTCGCTGGGCTTGCGTAGTCCCGATTTTGACAATGCTCCAGGACTTAATCAGGTAATTTTGAATGTAGGCGCGAATCCACCATACCGCATAAGAAATCAAACGGTAGCCTTTGTATGGATCAAATTTTTTCACCGCGTGAATCAGGCCGATATTACCTTCCTGAATTAAGTCAGCCAGTTTAAAGCCGTAGTTGCGGTATTCGTGGGCAATCTTGACTACAAAACGTAAATTAGAAACGATCAATTTTTCCGCGGCTTCCATATCGTTGTACTTTTTT
This sequence comes from Syntrophaceae bacterium, assembly GCA_003142835.1. Classification (GTDB taxonomy): domain Bacteria; phylum Desulfobacterota; class Syntrophia; order Syntrophales; family Smithellaceae; genus FEN-1160. Next base: position 18,269 of record PLNU01000127.1, on the reverse strand, counting down.
AAACGCACGGCCAGCTTAAATTCTTCTTCCGGCGTCAAAAGAGCAAAGCGGTTAATTTCGTTTATATATAAATCAAGTGTTCCTGTTACTACAGGCAGTTTCAACTATCGGGTCTCCTCACTAATCTATTTCCCATAACTTTTTATCTGACTAAATTTTTCCGGTCAAGATAATTTATTATTACCAATCCTTGACAGAAAAAGCATTCGTGTTTATTGTAATACAAATCTTATCCGAGGAGATACAATGCAATCGATAAATAAGACCATGATCGAATATGCAATTAAAATTGCACACGAGGTTGAGGCAGACTCTTTACTCGTCTGCGTTGACGTGACCAAAGATATTGCCGCCCTTCCGGAAGAAATAAAGAAGGCTATCGGCGTCATTATCGTCACTCCAGAAGGTCAAAAGTTACCGGGTGAGGTTACTAAATACGCCAAAAGACTGGATGTTCCCAATGTAAATTTAACCCGCGTGGGAAAAATTAAAATAGCGATCGCCAAGGGAATAGTACTCGGTTATTTCAAAAGAGGAGACAAAATTATCTGTTTGAGCGGCGTGCCCAAGTTTGGTTATGCGGACAGCATTTTGTATATCGATGTAGGCAAAGAATTTGAAATCCTAACCTCAGATTTTATTAATGATGTTATTGAAGCTGTGCAACCGGAAGTCTTCAACGCTGTCTTAAATATAGCCTGCGAACTGGCCGCTCAGGGACGCGAAAACAGAAAAATCGGAACAATGTTTGTGCTGGGGGATGATGAAAAGGTCATGCAACTTTCCCGGCAAATGATTATCAACCCATTTTTAGGATATTCAGAAGAACAACGTAATATTTTAAATCCTGAACTCGAAGAAACAATAAAAGAGTTTTCGGCCATTGATGGAGCCTTCATTATAAATGGCAACGGGGCAATTATCACCGCCGGAAGGCATCTTAACGCCGCGTTGGACAGCCGGGATTTCCCCTCTGGTTTAGGCAGCAGGCATATCGCCGCTGCCGGTATAACAAATGCAACCAAGGCTGTAGCCATTGTCATTTCCGAATCTTCAGGAAATGTTACAGTATTTAAAAATGGTAAAATGTTCGTTACCATTGAAAAACCAGTGGAGTAATGAGGATATAACTATGCGTTTTGATAAATTTACTTTAAAAGTTCAGGAAGCTCTTCAGGATGCGCAATCTTTGGCCGGCTCCTATGGACATCAGATGGTTGAACCGGAGCATCTTCTTATTTCCCTCATCAAGCAGGAAGAAGGCATTATCAGCGCCATACTGAATAAACTGGGTGCTCAGCCCCAGAAAATCGAGCAGGAACTGGCGAGTTACCTCCAAAAGCAGCCGAGGATTGAAGGATCATCAGCCGGGCAGGTTTACCTGTCGGGTAGATCAAATAAAGTATTTGATAAAGCGCTGACCGAGGCAGCCCAGCTTAAAGACGAATATGTGAGCGCGGAACATGTATTGATTGTTATCGCTGAAGAAAAAGAAGGACAGGCCGGAAAAATTTTACGTAAAGCCGGCGTGACCAAAGATAACATTTTTAAGGTGCTAGTCGATATCCGCGGCAATCAGCGCGTGACCGACCCGAATCCGGAGGGCAAATACCAGGCGCTTGAACGCTACGCCAAGGATTTCAATGAAATGGCACGTAAAGGCACGTTTGATCCGGTAATCGGTCGTGATGAAGAGATCAGACGAATCATGCAGGTACTTTCGCGCCGCACGAAAAACAATCCGGTTTTAATAGGTGAACCGGGAGTCGGTAAAACCGCTATTGTGGAAGGATTGGCGCAGCGCATAGTCAATGGAGACGTTCCCGAAAATTTGAAGGATAAAAGAGTAATCGGTCTGGACATAGGAGCTTTGATTGCGGGAGCAAAATATCGCGGTGAATTTGAAGAGAGACTCAAGGCAGTTTTAAAAGAAGTAATCAGCTCCGCAGGCGAGATCATCCTGTTCATTGACGAAATTCATACGGTAGTCGGAGCAGGCGCGGCGGAAGGTTCCGTTGATGCCTCCAACATGCTCAAACCGGCTCTGGCACGGGGTGAACTACGCTGCGTCGGTGCCACAACTCTCAATGAGTACCGCAAATACATTGAAAAAGACGCAGCCCTGGAAAGACGTTTTCAGCCCATCATGGTTAAAGAACCGACAGTGGAAGATACCATTGCTATTCTGCGTGGTTTAAAGGAACGCTACGAAGTTCACCATGGCGTCAGAATCAAAGACTCCGCCATTATTGCCGCGGCGACTCTTTCCAACCGCTATATTTCTGACCGTTTCCTGCCGGATAAGGCTGTGGACTTAATTGACGAAGCAGCATCACGTTTAAGAATAGAGCTGGACAGCATGCCGGCGGAAATAGACACTATTAACCGGAAAATAATTCAACTGGAAATTGAGCGCCAATCGCTAAAAAAAGAAACGGATAAAACCTCCAAAGAGAGACGCGATAAGCTCGATAAAGAACTGGCCGAACTAAAACATAACATGGGTCAGATGAAGCTGCACTGGTCCAGCGAAAAAGATATCATCAAAAAAATTCAGCATATCAAAAGCCAGATGGAAAATTTAAAAACAGAAGAAGCCAATGCTCAGCGTGAAGGTAACCTCGCCCGGGCCGCGGAAATCCGTTACGGAAAGCTTGTGGCCTTGGATAAAGAATTACAGGAAGATCAAACAAAGCTTTTGGAAATCCAGAAAAGCAAACAAATGCTCAAAGAGGAAGTGGATGCGGAAGATGTGGCGGAAGTGGTTGCCAACTGGACGGGGATTCCGCTCGCAAGAATGATGGAAAGCGATGTGCAAAAACTTATTCACATGGATGAAAGACTGAAAATGCGCGTAATTGGACAGGATGAAGGCATTGTGGCTGTTTCGTCTGCCCTGCGCCGCGCTCGTTCCGGCCTGCAAGATCCCAACCGCCCCATCGGTTCATTCATTTTCCTGGGACCAACCGGTGTTGGAAAAACTGAACTTGCCCGGGCGTTGGCGGAATTTATGTTTGATAACGAACAGGCTATGGTGCGCATAGATATGTCGGAATACATGGAAAAGCACGCCATCGCGCGTTTGATTGGCGCCCCACCGGGCTACGTCGGTTATGATGAAGGAGGATATTTAACTGAAGCCGTCAGGCGTAAACCCTATTGCGTCCTGCTTTTTGATGAAATAGAAAAGGCTCATCCGGATGTTTTTAATATCCTCCTGCAAATACTCGATGATGGCCGGCTGACAGATGGTCATGGCCGCACTGTTGATTTTAAAAATACAGTTGTGCTTATGACATCAAATGTGGGCAGTCAATGGATTCAAGATGCCGACCTGGATGATGAGGATAAACAAAACAGGTCTATGGAAGCATTACGGGCAACCTTCAAACCGGAGTTTTTAAACCGAATCGACGATATCATTACCTTCCATTCTCTGACATTGGAAGATATAAACAAAATCGTTGATATCCAGTTGGGGCTGATTGATAAGAGACTCAAGGATAGAAAACTGAGCATCGAATTGACAAATGAAGCAAAAAAATATATAGCTTCGGTAAGTTATAGCCCTGTTTACGGCGCTCGTCCACTGAAGAGATCGCTGCAAAAGATTATTCTGGACCCGCTGGCACTGGAAATACTCGCCGGCAAATTTGTCGAGGGTGATCACATCATAATCAGCTTGTCCAAAAAGGGTGAAATAACTCTAACCAAAAAGCCACGGGTATGAATCCCATAGCAATCTTTGGTGTATCATACCCTCCGCTTCGCGGGATTGTTCAACTTACAAATTCCGATTCGCTTCGCTTTCGGAATTTTAGTTTCACATATAACGGAGGATGAACATGGGAAACACTGTAAAAACCGCTCTTTTACTGGGAGCTTTAACTGGTCTTTTGATGTTGATTGGCGGCCTAATTGGCGGAAAGGGGGGCGTTTATATCGCTTTTATTTTTGCCGTAATTTTAAATTTTGGCAGTTACTGGTTTTCCGATAAAATCGTGCTGAAAATGTATAAGGCGCAGGAAGTTTCGGAGAGTTCAGCGCCCGATCTTTACAATATCGTACGTAATCTGGCCATGAAAGCCTGTTTACCAATGCCGCGGATTTTCATTATCCCCGAGGAAACGCCTAATGCCTTCGCTACCGGACGAAATGAAAAACATGCGGTCGTCGCCGTAACCAAAGGAATAATGAGGATACTGAACAAGGAAGAGCTGGAGGGCGTTATTGCTCATGAACTCTCTCACATTAAAAACAAAGATATGCTGATCAGTTCCATTGCCGCAACCATAGCTGGTGCAATCAGTATGCTGGCTATTATGGCCCAATGGGCGGCTATTTTTGGCGGTGGCAGCAGCGATGAAGACAACGGCGGCGGTATTATCGGCTTGATCGCTATGGCCATTTTTGCTCCACTTGCCGCAGCAGTAATACAGATGGCCATTTCCCGTTCACGCGAATATTTGGCTGATGCCAGAGGTGCAAGTATAACAAAGAATCCTTACGGCTTAGCCAGTGCCTTGGAAAAACTTACCAATGCCTCGCAAATAATTCCGATGAATGCCAAACCGTCCACCGCTCATTTGTTTATCGTCAATCCATTGTCAGGAAAAGCTTTCATGAATCTTTTCAGCACTCATCCTCCGCTTGCGGAGAGAATCGCCCGTTTAAGAAGCATGAAACCATATTAAAAATAATATTTCGCAAGACAGTTCAGGGAGGAGAACCACAATGGAAGAAGATAAAAAAGGTCCGGGATTTGTTGTGAAAGATAAGCGTCTTTTTGCAGAATCAGGCGAAGCAAGATCCGCAGAAGATCAAACTACCCCTGCCACAGAAGAGCCTAAACCTGTATCCCCGGAAGCTGCACAATCCGGTAAGGTGGATGAATCTAATTATCCGCCAATTAATTTTACCAATTTTGTTTTGTCACTGAGCACTTCTGCCTTCTTTCATTTCGGAGATTTTCCCGATCCGGAGGGTGGCAAAACGCAAAAGAATTTGCCTGCCGCAAAGCAAACTATTGACATCCTGGATATGTTCAATGAAAAAACCAAAGGGAATCTCAACGAAAACGAAATTAATTTAATTCAAAGCGTCCTTTACGAACTGAAATTACGTTACGTTAAAGAAAAGGCATGAAATGCTTTTTAAGGCGCCGGCAAAAATCAATCTCTTCTTACGTGTCCTGCGGAAGCGTGAAGATAATTATCACGATATCGCTTCCCTAATGCAAAAAATAACACTTTACGATGAGTTGAGCTTTTCGTTGCGCCCTCAGGGAATTGTTCTTAATTGCCCCGATAGCGGTTTGCCAAATACTCCGGACAATCTGGTCTTTCGCGCAGCCCAGGCTATCTTTAATTACGTCAACTATCCTTCCGGCGTCGAAATTACGCTTACCAAAAAGATACCGCAGGCTGCTGGTCTCGGCGGCGGCAGTTCTGATGCCGCAACAACTTTAATGGCGATAAACGAAATATGCGAACTTAATTTAAATAAAACCCAGCTGATGAAACTCGGAGCAAAACTCGGTGCCGATGTCCCCTTCTTCATTTTTGGCAACACGGCACTGGCTTATGGTATTGGCGACAAATTGAAGGACTTGCAAAATTTACCAAAGCTCAATATGGTCTTGATAAATCCAGCATTCCCGCTTTCGACAAAAATGGTTTATGAAAATCTGAATTTAAGATTGACAAGGGGAAAAATTAATTATAGCATTCCGCCGATTTTTACACTGAGTAATATAATATCGGAATTGCATAATGATTTAGAATCAATATCGCTAAAAATGCATCCGGAATTACATGATTTAAAGCAACTTTTGCTTTGTCATGGAGCGCTTGGCGCCCTAATGTCGGGAAGCGGCCCCACATTCTTTGGAATTTTCAACGACGAAAATTCGGCAAAAAAAGCATTGGATTCCATAAAACAAGAAGTTCCCGGCCAATATGCGGTTTTTTTTGCCCAGTCGTTATAACTTCTGTGTTTTCAGACGTAAGTAATATTGGACAGGTTATTAAATAAAATGGGGCGTCGTCAAGCGGTAAGACACAGGACTTTGGTTCCTGCATTCGGAGGTTCGAATCCTCCCGCCCCAGCCAAAAAAATTATCGGGGAAAAAATCAAATGCTAGAGAAAATGAGGCTTTTTACCGGCAATGCTAATATTGCCCTGGCTAGGAAAATTTGTGAAAATCTTGGCGTGGCTTTAGGTAAAGCTAATGTAACAACTTTCAGTGATGGTGAAACGCGCGTCGAGATAAACGAAAATGTTCGTGGCATGGATGTTTTTATTATCCAGTCCACTTGCACACCGGTAAACATAACCTTGATGGAACTTCTGATCATGATTGACGCCATGAAACGAGCGTCCGCCGAACGGATTACCGCTGTGGTTCCTTATTATGGTTATGGCCGTCAAGACAGGAAAGTAGCCCCGCGAGCGCCAATTTCAGCAAAATTAGTGGCTGATCTCATTACCACTGCCGGAGCCAACCGTGTTCTTTCCATTGACCTGCATGCCGGTCAAATTCAAGGTTTCTTCAATATCCCCGTGGATAATCTTTTTGCCACGAAGGTTTTACTGGAATATATGAAAAAAACTTACCAGGATAATACCGTTGTTGTTTCACCGGATACCGGAGGTGTGGAACGGGCCAGAGCATTCGGAAAAAGGCTGGGAGCAAGCCTTGCCATTATTGACAAAAGAAGAGAAGGACCCAATGAAGCACAGGTAATGAATATCATTGGTAATGTTGAAGGAAAAAGAGTTATAATTCTGGATGACATGATCGATACAGCCGGAACAGTTCTGCAGGGCGTCAACGCCCTCAAGGAAGCGGGAGCACTGGAGGTTTCTGTTTGCTGCACACACCCGGTCTTATCCGGTCCGGCAATAGAGCGCATTGAATCAGCTCAAATCAAAGAAGTTTTAGTCACCGATACAATTCCGCTTAGCGATATTGCGACTAAATGCAAAAAAATTAAAGTTTTATCTGTATCCGGACTTTTAAGTGAAGCCGTACGCCGGATTTACTATAACGATTCTGTAAGCTCATTGTTTATATAGTATCTCTTTATAAATCAATAAAATGGATAAAGTTATTATACTGGCGGTCATTTTTTATATTTTATCAAAAATCTCTTGAAATTATCATAATTAAAGTATAGAAGCCGTATTCAGATTCGTCATATTATTTCTACGTCCAAAATAACTACTGACGAAAAATTTCGATTATTATTATATGTAATTTATATAGGAGGCAATAAATGGAGATCACTGAGTTAGCGGCTCAAGTCCGTAAAGAACATAAAAAAGGGCCAGCCCGCCGTTTGCGGCAACAAGGATTTGTACCGGCGATTTTTTACGGCCGATCCGCAGAAAATATATTATTGGCTGTAAATAATAAAGAGCTACTTAAACTACATAAAGACAAGAAAGATCATTCTTTTATCAAACTGATTATTGACGATGGAGGTAAGAAAAAGATAGAAAAGCTTTCGCTAATCAAAGAATTGCAGGTTCAGCCTTTAACCGGTAAATTCTATCATGCTGATTTTTATGAAGTAGATATGAAGCACAAGCTCACCTTCGAAGTGTCATTACGTTTCACCGGAAAAGCTATCGGCGTGGAAAATGGCGGCGAATTACAGCATATTAAACGTGAAGTAAAGGTTTCCTGTCTGCCGGCAAATCTTCCCGATCATATCGACGTGGATGTAAGCGCATTGGATATTGGTGATTCTATTAAAGTAAAGGAATTGAAACTTGCTGAAGGAATGACAGTTCTTGATCCTCCCGATGCAGCTGTGGCAGCGGTTGCCGTAATCAAGGTTGTCAAGGCCACACCTGAAGAAGAGGAAGCGGCGGCAGCGGCGGCGGCAGCGGCGGCAGCGGAAGGAGCAACTCCGGAAGCACCGGCAGCAGAAGAAAAGACTGAAAAAGAAAAAGAAAAAGAAAAAGAAAAATAAGACGCTACAATAACCAGGCGAGAGAAAATGTTTCCCTCTATTTTAGCAAAAATTTTTCCCGGGCGCACAAAAGAGAGGGAGCAAGCGATGTACTTGATTGTTGGTTTGGGAAATCCGGGAAATCGCTATCGGGCTACAAGACACAACATCGGGTTTATGGTTTTGGAAAAACTGGCCACTAAGCTCGAAGTGGATTTAAGGCAAAAAAGTTTTAATGCTTTATGGGGCAAGGGCAAGATCGCTTCTAAAAATATAATTTTAGCCATGCCTCAAACATACATGAATTTGAGTGGTAATGCTGTAAGGCAGTTACATGCGTTCTTTAAAACGGAAATCAGTAATTTGATAGTGATCCACGATGACCTTGATTTGTCTTTCGGGTCAGTTCGACTGAAAACAGGTGGAGGAAATGCCGGGCATAAAGGTCTGGCATCCATTGAGGAGAACTTGGGGTCTTCCGAGTTTATGCGGATAAGATTAGGTATTGGTAAACCGGTTGATAAATCCCGCATTGAAGGTTATGTGTTGGAACCTTTTGGAAAGGAAGAACTCAGCGTTTTACCGGAAATTATTCAGTGGGCAGCCGACGCTGCAACTGAGATTGTTTCATCAGGCATGCAAACGGCCATAGGTAATTACCAAACAAAAAATATAAGTAATTTTTTTAAAAAGGAGGACTAATGATGTTAAAAGATCAACGAAGTATCTGGACGTTTTTACTAAGCGGTTTAATTATGCTATTGCTTGCCGGAACCGCTTTTGCAGGTGAGGCGGATATCAAACTGCCCGATGTTTTATCTGTGGCATTTTTTGGTGGCAAACTGACAGGCTGGATGATTTTAAATATCGGGCTTGCTGTCTGTGTCATCGGTATGATTTTTGGTGTTATTCAATACAAGCAAACAAAAAATCTACCCGCACACAAATCAATGCTGGATGTTTCCCAGACAATTTGGGAAACCTGCAAAACGTATCTTTTCCAGCAGGGCAAATTTCTGATCGGTTTGTGGATACTTATTGCGTTATGTATCGTTTATTATTTTGGTGCTTTGCAAGGTAAAATAGCATCCGACATCATTATAATACTTATATGCTCAATTGTGGGGATTCTTGGTTCTTATGGTGTCGCCTGGTTCGGTATTCGTATTAACACCGTGGCCAACTCCCGCGCTGCCTTTGCCTCACTGAGCGGCAATCCCATGAATATCGTCAACATCTGTCTGCGTTCCGGTATGAGCGTTGGACTTCTCTTGGTCAGTATTGAACTTTTCTTTATGATCATCATTCTGGCTTACATTCCCAAAGAATTGTCCGGACCCTGCTTTATCGGTTTTGCCATCGGTGAATCTCTGGGTGCTTCCGCTCTGCGTATCTGCGGTGGTATCTTCACCAAGATTGCCGATATCGGCTCCGACTTGATGAAAATCGTTTTCCATCTTCCCGAAGATGACCCGAAAAATCCCGGTGTTATTGCCGACTGTACGGGTGACAATGCGGGTGACAGCGTTGGTCCTACCGCTGATGGTTTTGAAACATACGGTGTTACCGGTGTCGCCCTGATCGCTTTCCTGGCTCTTGCTTTGGTGGGAAATCCCGCAATGGGCGGCAAACTGATTGTTTGGATTTTCGCTATGAGAATCCTCATGATCCTGACTTCCCTTGTTTCTTACTTCATTAATGATGGTATCAGCAAGGTAGCTTTTTCCGGCAAGAAGGATTTTAACTTTGAACATCCGTTAACCTATCTGGTTTGGATTACATCAATCGTATCCATTGCCGTCACCTTCGCTGCCAGTTATTTCCTGTTGGGCGACCTGACCGATCAATATCAGGGTTTATGGTTGCCTCTTTCCATCATCATCAGCTGCGGAACGATTGCCGGCGCATTGATCCCGGAATTTACAAAAATATTCACCAGTACGTCTTCCCGTCACTGTGAAGAAGTTGTTAACGCTTCCAAGCAGGGCGGTGCTTCCTTAAATATCCTGTCCGGTCTGGTTGCCGGTAACTTCGCCGCTTTCTGGTTAGGTTTGGTTATTGCGTTTTTGATGTTCATCGCCTATTTGGTATCGAAAAATGCAGCGGTCATTGCTCTTATGCCTCCCGTGTTTGTTTTTGCCGCTCCGGTGTTTGCCTTCGGTTTGGTGGCTTTCGGTTTCCTCGGTATGGGCCCGGTTACAATCGCTGTTGACAGCTTCGGTCCTGTATCGGATAATGCTCAATCGATTTACGAACTGTCGATGATTGAATCGCGTCCTGATGCAAAAGACGTGGTAAAGAAAGAATACGGCATTGAACCTGATTTTGAATTGGCCAAGCACTTCCTGGAATCAGCAGACGGCGCGGGCAATACCTTTAAAGCCACCGCCAAGCCGGTTTTGATCGGCACCGCCGTTGTCGGCGCCACCACCATGGTGTTTGGTATCATCATTCTGCTTGAAGGAATGTTTCACAATGTCGTCGCCAAGCTTTCTCTGGTTCAGCCGGATATAATTCTGGGCTTGATTATGGGCGGCGCGGTAATTTACTGGTTTACCGGCGCTTCCATTCAAGCCGTAACAACAGGCGCCTATCAAGCCGTTGTGTTTATTAAAAAGAACATCAAGCTGGATAAAAAAGAAGCTTCGATTGAAGACAGTAAAGAAGTCGTCAAGATTTGTACCCAGTATGCTCAAAAGGGAATGATCAATATCTTCATTGTCATCTTCTTTATGACTCTGGCGCTATCTTTCTTCAATCCCTACTTCTTTATCGGTTATCTGATTGGTATCGCCTTCTTCGGTCTGTACCAGGCGATCTTTATGGCCAATGCCGGCGGTTGCTGGGATAACGGCAAGAAGATTGTTGAAGTNNTCCGTTTCTTTGAACCCGGTTATCAAATTCACAACACTGTTCGGATTACTGGCAACAGAAATTGCGGTCACCATGACCAACGTCAATTTGAAGTACGCTCTGTCCGCCATCTTCTTTGCGATCGCCTTGATTTTCGTTTACCGTTCGTTCTATAGCATGCGAATTTCCAGCGATAAACTAGACAAATAAAATTTTTGATTATTAATTTCCAACAAAAAGCGCCCCAGACTGGGGCGCTTTTTTTATTCCATTGGTCTTAAGTTGATACGCATATTATTCGGAACTGATAATGCTCTCCAAGATTCTTTCCGACGATAAAACATACAGCGGACATTGTTTGGCAAACACTCCGGCTTCCCTCGCCTTTTTCAATTCCTCCGGATTTTTCATATCATAAGGAATAAGTTCTTTACACAGGACACTTTTATTTTCGGCACTAAACCTCTCTAATAATTCATTTGTTTTATTGTATGCTTTTTCTTTTGCCTGGAAATTGGCCGGGTCTGTTGAGCCGAATTTCATTCCGATGATCAATGCCGCACCGGAGACTGCTCCACAAATAAGTCCGTTTCTCCCCACGCCCCCTCCCAAAGCTGATGCCATTCTTATTGCATCTTCTTCCTTCATCCCAACTTCGTTTGCATATGCTTTGATAATCGATTGAGCACAATTATATCCCTTTTTCATATACTCGGAAGCTATCTCAAGTTTATTCATCTGCGTAACCTTTCTTGCGATTAATTGGAAATCACAGGTACGTTATTCATTCAAACGTTAAATACTCTTTTTGTTTTTTCGTAAGACCAACTTTATCGCAATATAGGGAAACAAAAAGAATGTAAGGACGCAAATCTTCATGAAGGCTATGCCGTAATAGCACACCAAATCGTATTCGTGTTTGCTTACCTTGAACCATTGTGAAGTCAAATTATAACCCCAGTCCCCCCCGGCCAAACAGAAAACAAACCATATAAGAAGCAGCGCGTAAGCCAGAAAGAAACAACGGATAAAAATACCTGCCATACTTTCCAGTAAATAAATTTGTTCATCTTTATTCATAAATATCCTCCTGATCAATTGGGTTTTGTTTGCCTATTGGCCTTTACTTCAAAACCTTGTTAAGAGCGTAGACCTGAACTAGTGAACTTTCTATAAAAAGCTAAATAGAAATATATTATCGTGTTGAATGTGACAAACGAATCATTTTACTCATATTTTGTCAATATTTATCCTGCTGATTAGCAAAGTAACTCCGTCATACACTTTAGTGTAATTATCTTGACAAACAGGCACTGTTTTTTATATGTTGTCAATTAGATAATGTATGTTTTTTTATCAAATATGAACAACCGTCACAACAGGTTGCGCCACATCATGCCACAGGCATTGAAGGGGCGCGGTTCGAAGAAATTTTGAAATCGATCTTTTATGAAGAAAGGATAAATTTATGAATTTACACATTAGCATTGGTCCAGTGTTGGCGCTTATTGCCGGTATTATCATTCTTGTCCTACCAAAGCTTCTGAATTATATCGTTGCTATTTATCTGATTATAGTCGGATTGCTCGGACTTTTCGGCGCCAGTCATATTAACTTGTAATAAAATGGCGTCGGGCTCGTAGTGACCATGCCGAGATTGAAAGACCTGAAGGACCCGGAGGTCGGCCCGGTGCTGGAGAAGGTCTTCGGTGCCGCCGCCCCCGCAGAGAAAAGGCTCAAAGTCGCCAAGTTCCTCCAGCACTGGGCGGCCAGGCTTCACGGCGTGGGAACCTGGCACGGCGCCGGCGTCCCCCAGACCCAGCGCTTCATGTTCACCGTTCTGACGGACTTCGACAAGAAAAAGAAAATGGCCAAGAAGCTCATAAGCATGAGGAAATAATAGTTCAATCGGTCAATACAATAAAGATACATTATTCGCCTTGAGGAGAGAAAATGAAAAAATATTTTGTAATCCTATCTCTTATCCTTTGCGTTTTGGCTTTGATATTTTCAGGTTGCTTTGAAAAAGTAAAAGTTCAGACCACCCCTGTCGGTGACATCAAGATAGCCTATAAAATCTACGGCCATGGCGAACCTCTGATCATGATCATGGGATTCAGCGGAACGATGGATTTCTGGGATGCCAGAGTCATCAAGAAACTGGCGGAACATTACCAGGTGATTGTCTTTGACAACCGGGGGATGAGGCTGACTTCAGATTCGCCGAAAGAATATACTATTAAACTTTTCGCCGATGATACCGCTGGTCTGATGAAAGCCATCAAGATAAAGCGCGCCCATATTCTTGACTGGTCTATGGGAACAAACATCGCCCAGGAATTAGTTCTGGATTATCCCGAAATGACCGACAAACTCATTCTATACGCGGCTGATCCCGGTGGGCAGGAGGCCATTCAGCCGATCCCGGAGGTTATGCAGAAACTTAACGATACCTCTGGGACAACCCGAGAAAGAGGTCTGAGATCGCTGGCCATCCTCTTTCCTGAAAAATGGCTCCAAGCCCATCCCGACATAAGCAAATATTTTCCCAAAGTAACAGGAAACAGCTTCTCCTCAGAATGTTGACCGCCAGGCGCAAGCCATGGCCACCTGGACTGGATCTTTTAGCCGTCTGAAGCAAATCAAAAGCCCAACCCTGATCATAACCGGAACTGAAGATATCCTGACTCCTCCTGAAAACTCGCCGATCATCGCTAAACGGATCCTCAAGGCGAACCTGGTCGAGATCCCGGGCGGCGGTCACGGCCTGATGTATCAGGAGCCTGACAAATTCAGCCAGATCGTTTTAGATTTTCTCAAAGAATAAGATCAAGATTGGTTAAAGGAGGCCTCCATGAAAAAAGGCATTTTTGTTTTTTTGTTCGCAGTTCTGTCCCTGAACATTAGTCTCCAAGCATGTTTTGCCTGCTCCGATTTCCTGCTTAATAATTCTGGAGATTCCATCGTCTCGGCGCGCACCATGGACTTCGGCATCCCCCTCCAGGCAGAGGTTGTGGTCGTGCCACGCGGAGAAAAATGTGTCTCGGCCTTGTCGCTCGAAGATACGTACCTGCATTGGACGTCAAAATATGGCTTCGTCGGGATCAATGTCGCCCACCTGCCTGCCTTCACCGACGGCTTTAACGAAAAAGGGCTCTCGGTCGGGACCCTCTGGCTGACGGCTACCAAATACCCCGACGTTTCTAAACTCCACAGGGAAAAAGTGATCCAGATAGGCGATGTCGCGCACTGGATTCTCGGAAGCTTTGCCACGGTCGAGGAAGTCAAAGAGGGGTTAAAGAACGTTGTCGTTACCGGAGTGCCTTATAAAGAGATGAATAATATGCTTCTGCCGCTCCACCTGGCGATTCACGATAAAAACAAAAAGAGCCTTGTCGTGGAATTTGTCGGAGGTACAATGCAGATATACGATAATCCTTACAATGTTATGACTAACGATCCCCCTTTCCCCGGCCAGATCAAGAATCTGGAAAAATATCAGCAACTGGCCAACTCGCCAGATGGGCTGATCGGGCTTCCCGGTGATTCGAGCCCTCCCAGCCGCTTCGCCCGGATTTATACTTTGAACCGGTTTGTGCAGAAATCAAAAAATATCCGGGAAGCAATTAATAACGCCAACCATATCTTGAACCGCGTTACGCTGGTCGATGAAGAGTCAGCGGGCAGAATAACCGAATACGGCCTGATCCGTGACCACAAGAATCTGGTCTATTACGTGATTGATGACCAGAACATGAATTTGCGGGCAATCGATATGAAGAAGCTCGACTTGAGCCCCGGTGCGAAAAAGCAAGCACTTTCGATCGCGGCCGATAACTGGTTCATCCCGGCTAACGGGGAGTTAAAGCCTTATTAAGCGCCCGGTTTAACTAACCTGACGTTTTGGCTAAAAGGTTTTCAAGACTGAGCGGCGGTAAAAATAGACCAGCACCAAGAGGGTAATAGGCACCAGTACCGTCTGGAGCCAGATTCCCAGGCCCGCATTTCCGGGCGCCCAGTTGTTATTAACAATGATCTCTCTGACATGTCCCACTCCGCAGCCGGCCATGGTAACAGCGGCAATTATCGCTGTCGCCAGCCAGAATTCTTTCCTGAACCAAATGCAAAGGAAACCCAGCACCGCAAGGCCCAAGTTCATCATCCCCACTTCGTACTGAAAGGGGCTTCCTGGCTGCCATCCGACCAGCGCCGCGATTTCCGGGCCTCTAAAAACATGAGCAATAAAAGCGATAAAGCTCATCAGACCAATCTGGAAAACGAAGAGGTAAAGCAAAATTATCTCGATCACGTTCCCGGCAGTACGGGGCTTTTTGAGAAAAATAATATTGACCAGTGAAAAGACCAGCGCAAGTAACAGACAAAATATCCAGATCATGAAAATCCTCCTTAGTTAGATTTGCTAGTTCTCCCTTCAACAATATTATTATGAAAGATAGTTACAAGAACTGCAAGTACCGGGCATTACGGGCGTATCGTACCCCAGAAGAAATTAGACGCGCCACAATGCACACGACAAATAAGGCCTTTGAACGGTATTACTCAATCGAAGCTGATGACCTGTGAGGCATTTATTCCGATACCGGCAAGGTTATAAAAATTGATACCGGATTTAGTAGGTGCAAAAAATGCTAAGTAACCTATATTATTACAAGTAATTGGTGGAGGCGGCGGGAGTTGAACCCGCGTCCGAAAACCTTCCGCTGCAGCTTCTACGTACGTAGCCTTCGTTTTAGAACCTTCACGCTGGNNTTCGCCGCCCTCCCCCAGGCAAGAAGTTTGGCTATCCTGTCTTAATGACGTTCTAACCAAGCCAACAGGCAAACCGGGCAGAACGTTAGCCGTCTAAGCGGCTAATGCGTAATCGTAGTTTTCTGCGATTATATGTTTCCTACCTGTTTAACGAGGCCTGTAGGAACCTCGGTACGCTTTTACAGCTTCAACTATCCCCGTCGAAACCGTGACGCCCCCATAAATTTGGAGAGTTCAAAGAGCAATGATGGTTGATAAGCTAAACCCGTTCAAACATGAAGTCAAGCCCAAAAGCAGAAGGAGTAAGTAGGGACATGTTTTTCTTATGGGCTGTCGTGATCGAAAACATAGCCCACAGAGCGAAGGCTTTTAAAATATACGGGCTGCTGGGGATGATCCTCAAAGTATTTACGCAGTCGCACCATGAAATTATCCACGGTCCGAGTGGATGTGCCCCCCGTGTATCCCCACCCGATCTCCAGCAGATGCTTGCGGGAAAGCGGTTTGCCCCGGTTGGCGATAAAAAGTTTCAGAAGCTTNNGGTTACTTCCAAAAGTGTAAGTCTGCGGTATGGAAGATAACGCACCTTTGTACGCCGCGCCTGCTCTGTTATTCCAGGATGTCCGGGTCAAAAGTCGTTCGACACGCAGCAGGAATTCCTCAAGGTCGAAGGGTTTTGCCAGATAATCATCCACCCCATAGGACAGCCCCTTAACACGGTCTTCGGAGGTTCCTTTGGCAGATAAAATCAAAATCGGAATGCGATCATCCTCCAGGCGAATGTTCTGGAGAACCGAATATCCGTCGATACCAGGAAGCATAATATCCAGAACGATCAAGTGGGGTTGCCACGTCTTCCATTTTTGTAAACCCGAGAATCCATCCGGGGCAATATCCACCTCATGCCCCTGCAGCAACAGGTTCAATTTCAAACCCTCCGCTATATGTCCGTCATCTTCGATGACCAGAATACGTTTTTTACCTGAATCTTCCACAGATGCACACCTTATTTCAGGCCGGCTGGGAGCGGTAAGGCAGAATGAGCGTGAAAATTGATCCCCTGATATCGGATCTGTTTTCCGCAATCACTTTTCCCTTATGAATCCGGGCAATGTTCTGTACCAGGTACAGACCCAATCCGCTGCCTTTGGGGGACAGACCGTCTGATCGACCCACCTGATAAAATTTTCTGAAAATTTTCCTTATTTCGGTTTTTTCGATGCCAATGCCGTTGTCTTCGAAACGGACGTGCAATGTACGTTTCTGAGGAATAAAGCAAATATCGATCTTTGGCCTTTCACTATCGTTGTATTTGACACCATTGGTCAACAAATTCATCAAGAGCATTTCAAACAGCGGCAGATTAATACGATATGGAAAAAATTGTCCAGAAGGGTTGTGAATCAGGATATCACAATTCCGGAAGAGATGGATGTTGTTTTGATAAAACTGGTTTACCGCCTGGAATAGATCCAACTGGACAAATTCCCCCGTGTAGGTCTTCGTCTCAATCCTGGCCAGGTTCAGAATAAGACTGATGTTATCCGAAAGGCGCTCCGCATCCTGTATCATCGGGGGAATATATTTTAGCTGCTCGTTTCGCGGAAGGTCGTACTTCAGAAATGTTTCCAGATAGAGCTTCAGCGAAGTGACAGGGGTTTTCAACTCGTGAGTAAAATTGTTGATAAAATTATGTTGCAGCTTGTTGAGTTTGGTCATTTTCTGGCTATAGACAAAGATGATGAGTATCCCGACCAAAATGATACCGACCAAAACAGAAAGAACGAGAATAACGACCCAGGTCTGAGCTTCAAAGAACTGATTGGGGTCGAGATTATATTTCCGCACCACCGCTCGGAGCCCTGTACTGGCCTCTATATACCAGTAGATATACAAAAAAAGTGACAGGGCCAGCGCCACAATGGAGAAGATAAAAATTAAGACAGGATGGAAAAACCATTTTAATCGATTAATCATGGAATCAGTTTAATACAATGCGCAAAAATTTGTGTCAACATCCAAATGCCCCCTGCAGAAGCCTCTCCATACCGTGATTTGTAAAACTTTTGTAAAACCTGAATCATAGCTTTCATTCACCCATTATTTCGATTAAGCATTGCTTCAGACGAAATTCGCACATCCATCATAGGATTTAAAAGAGGAGTAAAAGATGACGAGAAATGAACCTGTCCGCCCCCGGGGAAACCAGCCGCGCATTCTATTGTCCAGCGTATTTGGTCCCTATGGTCAAGACGACGAATATGGAAGCCGGACGCTTAACCCCATGGAACTTTATCAGAATCAAGTGACCCGGGTTCAGGGCGGTTTTTCCCTGCGCATGTTTCATCGATCCTTTGGATTAATGATGATTCAGGCCAATATCTTTGCACCCTCAACGCTATTGGATTTTCCCTCCCTTGACCGTTTCGCCGAAGAAATCCGGCGAAATGACTACGACATTGTAGGAATCAGTGCAATCATTCCCAATGTGGGAAAGGTAAAAAAAATGTGCGATCTGATCCGGCAACACCAGCCTGGTGCCATGATTGTTGTGGGTGGACACATTGCGAACAAGGATAACATCCATGAAATCATCGACGCAGATCACATTGTCAAGGGTGAAGGCATCCGGTGGTTTCGACGGCACCTCGGCCAGGATGAAAATGCGGCCATCCGGCATCCGGCTGT